>CALWXG010000006.1 GCA_944385435.1 uncultured Oscillospiraceae bacterium | reverse complement strand
TTCACCTCCATCTACATCGACCCCAGCCTCTGCCAGGGCTGTGAGGAGTGCGCCGACGTGTGCCCGGAGGAGTGCATCGAGGGCAAGGCCGGCTACATCCACATGATCGACGAGTTCGACTGCACCAAATGCGGCAAGTGCATCGAGGCCTGCGACTACGACGCCATCGTCCTCACCGCCGGCCGGGTGCCCAAGCTCCCCTCCCGTCTGATCAAGTGCGGGAAGTTCCGCTGAGGCAATGCAGCAGGGCCACTGTGGTGTCTGCTCCCCCTGCATATGTGCTGACCCATCAAAAAATGGGGCCCGCTGCGGTTCAAAGCGAACCGCAGCGGGCCTTTTCACACCCGGAGTTCCGGATTCTGCACAGCTGGAAATCAGTTGGACGATCCGGGAAGAACACGCGCTATAGTAAAAGAAACTCGCCGGGACTGTGCCGAATCCGCCCGGCAGTCCGGCAGAGGGACGCTCCGTCTGCCCCGCCAAATCAACAGGACACCATCCGTACTGAACATCTTGCAAACAAGGAGTGCTTGAACATGCGTTGGCTGAGCCGATTGTTCGGAGGCAAGAAAAAATCTGCGGGCTCCGCTCAAAAAACACCGGAAGCTGCTCCGGAACCAACGGGGCCCTATCTGACCCAGACCGTGGTGTTCGGAATGCATCCCTACCGCAGAAAAGGGGATGACTCCTCCGTGTTTTTTGTGGACAAAACCCGGGGAATCAGCAAAATGCTGGTGGACACCTACGGCAACATCCAGAACTTCCCCGGCATCCTCCAGGAAGAATTCTGGGTAAAACGGGTGACTCCCAACTCCATGGAGCCCCAGATCTGTTTCCGCACCAGCTTTGAACCCCACGAGAAGGGGTGGCTGGTGCTGTGGGAAATCCAGCCGGACGGCCGGTATTGGGAGGACGAAGACGGGTTCGGCGCAGAATCCGATCCCGAGGTTCTGCTGTATACCTTTGTTGACCGGAACGGTGAGTTTACCGGGCCGTTCCGGATCTACAAGCTGGGCACCAGAAGGTTTTATCCGCCTGACCAGAACACATAGGGCCGCGCAGATGCCCGGATCAACCTTTGGCCCGGGCCTGGGAACGTGAAAAAACACACAGATTGCAGAGCATGAATGGTGCTGCAGATGCAATTCTGCCGCACCATTCCATTTTGTTCGTGTCTTCCGTCACTGGGGAACTGCCCATTTCTTCAGAAGATCCAGAGTTTTCCGGACCTGAACATCCTTGCGCAGAAGCGCCAGGTCCTCCCCGAAGAAGCTGCGCAGCTCCTCCACCGTGGTGTTCTGTCTCCCGGCAATCTCCCCGGCCTCCCGTTCCAGGTCCTCGTCAGTCACCGGAACCTGTACCGCCTGAAGCAGGGCGTCCATCAGCAAATCACGTTTGATCTCCCAGACCGCCCCCTCCTGAGCCTGACGGATCCGCTCCTCCGCCTGGGGCCCGAAGATCTCCAGGATTTTACCCTGGGCCATGGCGTCATAGCGCATCTGCTGAAACAACCCGGTGACCAGCTGCCGGACTTCATTTTCATACATGGACTCTGGCAGGTCAAAATCCGCCCGCTTCATCAGCTCTTCCAGCAGCTGGACCCGGATGAGCTCTTCCCGCTCCTGCTCCGAACGGTATCCCTCCGGCTCCCGCATGGGCAGGCCCTGATAATCCGCCTGCGTCACCACCGGCAGACACAGGGCCGTCACCTCGGCGGAAAAGGTTTCCCCGTCCAGCCTGATCTCCGGATCTGCCATGGGCTGAAACCCCATCTGCGCCAGATGAGTTCTCCCCTCCCGCTCCAGGGCCGCCATGACCGCTCTTGCCGTCGGCTGGCCGCCGCAGGCCTCTTTCATCTCCTCCGGGGTAAAGGTCAAACGCAGTGTCACACGATTCTTTTCTTTTGAAACCAACGTTGCATCCATACTACCGACCTCCGATCCGTCCGGGTAAAATCTCCCCCTCATTATAAAGGATCCCCGGCAAAAAAGGTAGCCCCCTGGAATCTTTTCTATGCTCCAATGGCGCAGGCCGCCAAGGCAGTTGCCCGGCAGCCTGCGCCATTGGAGTGCGTTGTATCAAAGAGGGGGTGTTGTCACTTACAGCTTTTCCATCTCGGCCAGGAACTTTTCCAATTCAACGGGATCCATGTGCCAGCCGTTCTGCTCCTGGGGATAATTCCCGGAACGAACGTCCTGTGCCCAGGCTGCGTAGGCTGCGGTCGCCCACTGGAAGAAGTCGGCATAGGCCTTGGCATGGGATGCCAGGGAGGGCATCATGTTGAAGGTGTCCAGATCCACCATCTCATAGCCGTCCACATCCGAATCGCCGCCCGTACAGCCGGAGGCGATGCCGATCACCGGAACTCTCAGCTTCTTGGCGATGGCCGTGCTGACCTCACCGGGTACCAGTTCAATGGTCATGGCCATCATGCCGTTCTCCTGATACTCATAGGCCATCCGGGCCACCTTCATGGCGCTTTCTGCGGTCTTGCCCATCTTCTTGTATCCGCCCTGGCGGTCGGTTTGCCAGCCGGACAGCGCGCCCACATGGCCGAACACCACCAGATAGTTGTCCGCCATGTACTTCAGCGTCTCATTGCTGACACCCATGGGCAGCAGGGAGTTGGCGCCGTTGTTCATGTAGAGGGAACCGTACTCCATGGCCTTCTCCTTGGAGCAGTAGGTGGGCGTCTGCATATAGAAATTGATGTGGATGTACTGAGCCGCGGCCCGGGTGGTGCGGATCCACCAAGGGGCATGCTCAATCTGCATCGTCACGTTCTCGCCGGGCACCGTCAGGCGCAGGATGTCGCAGTCAGCCATATCCGCCGCCATGGCAAAATACTGGTCGCGGTTGGCAGGGCATACCTGAACGAGCTTCTTGCCCTCTTCTTTGCACTTCTGCAGATAATTGATGGTCTTGCGGCCCTTCTTCATCTTGGAAGCATGAACTTTGCTCTTGTCAATTTCAACGGTATTGTTTTTCTCTTCTGCCATAGTCGGGTGCTCCTTTCACTGGTTGTCTCATTTGGAACCGGAGATCTAGATTCTCTGAATTCCTGCCTTCTGGCTCCATTATAAGGCAAACTCAAGATCAGGTAAATACATAAAACTATGTAATTACTTGGAGTATTTTGGGTTTCTTGGGGCGTAGAAGTCCGGTTTTTTCCCGATCAGCATTCCGGCGTTGAGGGCATAATCCGCCACCAAATCCACACCGGAAAGATAGGATGCCATATCGCTGCCCAGAAAGACAATCGGCGCAGCCATCTCCTCCGGCGTGGCCAGGCGTCCCGCACCGGTAAACTGCACCAGGCGCTCCATGCTGCCCAGGTTCTGGACAAAATCATTAGTCATCCCCGTATCGGTGCTGCCCGGCAGCAGAACATTGACCCGGATTTTACGGCCGACCAGTTCGTCGGCCAGTTGAGCTGTAAAATAATTCAGCGCCCGCTTTGACAGCGGATAGGCCAGTTTGCCCAAGTCCTTCATGCCCTTCTCCTCAATGAGCCGGACCGTTTCATCCCAATCTGCATTGACCAGATCCAAATAGCTCTCCTGCACCTGGGGATTCTCCCACCGCAGTCCCGCAGAGGAACTGACGAACCCGATACTGCCGCCTTCACCCATGCGGGGAAGCACATGCCGGCGCACCATATAGGGGTTGGCCGTATAGTTCACCAGAAAGGTTGTGGTAAAGTCTGTGCGCATACCGGTCAGACCGGCAATCCCGAAGAAATTGTCGATTCGGTCCGGAATGCAGGAAAACGCCTGGTCAATGGACTCCCGGCTGCTCAGATCTGCTTGGATATAGGTGCCTGCAAACTCTTTGGGCGGCGTGCGGCTAAGGCCGTAGACCTGGGCTCCCAGATCCAGCAGCATTTCCGCCACAGCCCGCCCCATACCGGAAGACACTCCAGTGACCACGCACACCTTGTCCTGGTAGCCCCAGTAATCGCGCATAATCTTCCCTCCATTTCTCTGACGCCCGCCTGTTCATACCGGGAGGCCAGGCCGCCGGGGCTACCGTCCCGGCGGCCTGGTTCTTCTCAGATTCATTCCATGTCAGAACGCGGGCTGTCTTCTCACAGTTTCTCCACTTCGTTCATGAATTTTTCCAGCTCGGCGGAATCCATGTGCCAGCCGTTCTGCTCCGTGGGATATGCCTTGGTGCGCACGTCGTTGACCCAGGCACCATAAACCCCAGTGGCAAACTCCAGCAGGCTGCCGTAGGTCTTGGCATGCATGGCAGGCTTGGCCATCAAACCGAACAGATCGGCATCCACCATCTCGTATCCATCCACCTCCACACCGTCGCCGGTGGTGCCGGAAGCGATGCCGATGACCGGGACTCTCATCTTTTTGGCAACCACCGCGCTCACCTCACCCGGGGTCAGCTCGATGGACATGGCTTTCATCCCGTTCTCCTGATACTCATAGGCCATCTTGTATACCTTCATGGCGTCCTCTGCCGTCTTTCCCACCTTTTTATAGCCGCCGTAGAGGCCATTGGTTTGCCAGCCGGACAGAGCCCCAACATGACCGTAGATGATACAGTAGTTATCCGCCACATACTTCAGCGTCTCGTTGTTGATGCCCATCGGGAGGATGGAGTCCACATCCGCTTTGTGGAAGTCGGAGAAGTTCCGCAGGGCGGTCTCTTTCCCCGCAAAAGCGGCAGTATCCGTCACATAGTTCAGGTGGAGATAAGGCGCCATCTGCCGATAGCTGCCGATGTAGGCAGGTGCATCCTGAATTCCCTTCTCCGCAGTGCCGTTGATTGCCGAAGGCGGAAGCCGGGCAATGTCCACATCAGCCATGCTGGCGGCCATGGAAAAGATGGGCGAGAGCATGCTGGGACAGTGCTGCACTATCTTTTTCCCTTCCTCCTTGCATTTCTGGAGGTAATTGATGGTCTTGCGTTTCTTATTTCCCATGGACATCTTGGGCAGCGGGCTGAAATAGGCCTTCTTTTCATCGCTCATCTTGTTAGCTCCCTTCAAATAGTATTCTCCTGTTTTTCTCGGACCAGGAAAAACAATCGGTCTCAGCTGTACAGAAGCGCATCAGTTTTCACATTTGCCCTGGCTGATAGGGGTTGGATGACGGGTCATAAGGCACGGACTGGCCATGATAACCACCAGCATCGCAGCCATTGTCAAAATAGATGTCACAGCCGCTCAGATAGGAGTTGCGGGGATCCACCACCGTGGAGAAGAGAAATGCAACTTCCTCTACCGTCCCGGGCCGTCCAAACGCACTGTAGGACATTTGGGGTGCCAGACGTTCCTCATAACTGCTTCCCCCTGCCTCCAGATCTGCTCTGGACATGGGAGTCTCCACAAACCCGATGGATACGGTCACCACACGGATTCCTTTCTCTCTTCCGAAGGAGTAAGCACATTTCCTGGCATACCAGTAGACAAAGCAGCGTCCGAACACATAGGCCATATTGGATGCTTGCTTTCCTTCTCCCGTCTTGCCGATCATATCCACCATCGCATCATAAAACGCCTTCTTGTCCGTCAGCGCCAGTTCAAACACGCGGGCGGGATATTTCTCTTTGGGAATAAAGTGGGCCACGCAGGAGCAGATATCCAGGATACATCCCCCGTTCATCACCTTGTAAAACGCCTCATTGATATTCATGGTGCCCAGGCAATCCACCCGGACAATGTCCGGATAGGCGGAAAACGTAGGGGTCAGACCAGCCAGATGGATCACAGCGGTCACATTTCCCAAAGATACTGCCGCCTTGGCCAGCGCCGCACACTCCACAGGGTCGGACACATCGCACATCATACCAACTGCTTCAATTCCCTCACCCGACAGCTCTTGCGTAAAGGCATCAATCTTTTCCTGATTTACATCGCAGAACAGCACACGAGCATGCTTGGACATCTCCCGGACAGCGGCGCGGCCGATCCCGCCCGTGCCGCCGGTCACAACGCATACATCTTTCATGGTCCTATCTCTCATATCCTCACTGTTTGGCATCCGCCGCCGCGATCTCCTCTTTGGAGAACCGGAAGCCGGCAATGGCGCAGATCAAGCCAATCACCGCAAAGACAAAGCCGGTGGCAAAGGCGCGGCTGTAGTCGCCGCTGGTGCCCAGCACCACACCCACCACGGCGCCGAAGATGCAGGAACCGCCGGTGGAGCCGAAGCTGTACAAAGCCTGGCCGGAGGGGATTTCCTCCCTGGGCGTGTTGGACTGCCAGAAGGCGGAGAAGGTGGACTGGGACACGGAAGAGGTGAAGCCGCCAATGGCCACGGCCACCCAGATCATGATCATGCCCACGGGAATCTCACCGATGGCGGCCACATTGCCCTCCGCTGCGGTTCCGGTAAACTTCAGGCAGAAGAGGATGCCTGTGGCGATCATGGCGGCCAGCATAGACAGGATACCGAAGGGCCGGAACCGCCGGGCAAACTTCTTTCCGATGTAGGCACCCAGGAACAGGCCCAGGATCACAATCACCACCTGCTGAGGCAGGGAGGCCGTACCATTAAACATCGTCGCGCCGGGGAAGGAGCCGTAATTGATGCGGATCCACATGATGCTGTAAGAGGCAGAGCAGGTGGAGTAGGCCGCCGCCACCACGGCACCGATGAAGGCGAAGGTCAGACGCTTGTTCTTGAACATCTTGATGGGCACTGCGGGATTGGCAATGGTGGACTCCCGCTTGAACAGCACGCCCAGCATGACCACAGCCACAAGAATCATAATAACAGAAGGGGCGCTGAGCCAGGCAAATCCGCCGGACGCGGCCTTTCCGCCCAGATTCAGCCACAGCACCAGACAGGCAATGCCCACGGCGGTGAGAACGACACCCAGATAGTCAAAGCCCTTGCCGGCGTTGGGCACCTTCCGGTTGGAGCAGTGCCGGAACATCAGGATAAAGCCCACCACGGTGATGGGCAGGTTGATGATATAAGCCAGGTCGGCAGCCAGACCGCCGGCGGCGTACATGGTGCTGACCATCATGGGACCGAAAATGGCGCCAATGGCGTTGGCCACGGCGATGTAGCCGAAGAACTTGGCCCGTTCCTGAGGCTCCACGGCAGAGCCCATGTTCACGTAAGCGGAAGACACATAGAAGCCGCCGCCCACAGACTGAATCAGATAACCGATGGCGTAGGGCACCCAGGTGCCGGAGAAAATCATGAGCACCCGGCCGGCCAACTGCACAATGATGCCCACCGTGATCATATTGCGCAGCCCGAACATAGCGGTAAACTTGCCCACCATGGGCAGGATAAGCATCATACCCAGCGAGCCGAAGGCATTGACCAGGACATAGAAGTCCGCCGCACCCATGCTGTTCATCTCGCCGGACAGACACACAGCGGTTCCGTAGTTGGCCACCTGCATGCCCACGCACATGATCAGCACACCGATGATAAAAATCCAATTTTTCTTTTTTGTCTCAATGGAGTCAGCCACAGATAATCTCCTCCTTCTGTAACAGATCTGGCTCTTTTCTCCCTTCGCAGCTCAGCGGCTCAGGCACACGCCGGCATCAATGAGGACGGAAGAAGCGGTCATGAACCGGGACTCGTCACTGGCCAGGTAGACCGCCAGAGGCGCGATGTCGTCTGCCTTGCCCAAGGGCATGCACGTCCACTCCCGGCAGTGAGCATTGTAGCCGGTCTTCAAATGCACTTCCACCCCGGCGGGATTGCGGTTCGGTGCAGACTCCGAGATGTTGGTGCCCACCGGCCCCGGACAGATGGAATTGCAGCGGATCCCCTTGCGGCCGTACTCAAAGGCGATGGATTTCATCAGAGCGTTGGCACCCGCCTTGGAGGCACAGTAGGCCGGACCGCCGGTAACCGATTCAAAGGCAGCGTTGGAGGTAATCATTACAATGCTGGCCTTCACCTCGTTGGGCAGAAAGTACTGCAGCGCTGCCCGGGTAATCTTCATGGAACCGGTGAGGTTGATGGCAATGACCTTGTCCCACTTATCATTCTCCACGCTGTCCACCATGGTGAAATCGTCTACTACGCCGGCATTGTGGGACAGCACATTGCAGGTGCCGAATTTCTCCGCGCACATCTGAACCACGGCCGCGCAGTCCTCATCCGCTGTGATGTTGCCCACGCAATAGCAGAAGTGATCAGACAGGCCCAGCGCAGCTACCTCCTGCTCCAATTCCTTCAGCCGGGTCTCGTTCATGTCCGTGGCGGCCACGTTGGCCCCCTCCTGGAGATAGGCCAGTGCAATGGCCTTACCCATGCCGGAAGCGGCGCCAGTCACAACTGCAGATTTGCCCAAAAGTCGATTTGCCATAGTAGTTACCTCCCTAAACTGATTTGTCCGTTGGTTTTGCCGGGTTTTTCCCCCGCATTCATCCACGCTTTAAGCATACTGTACAATCTTCCCTTTGTACATTATCAATTTTTAGTATAATCTATCATCTGTTTTATGTATGGATTCTGCCTTGAAAATAGAGTATAATTAAAAGTTGTTATGAACATTCGCTCTGGCTGTATGGTAAAAAACGGCTGCCCCACAAACAAGCAAAAGCCTGTCGTGGGACAGCCGTATCTTACTTTTCTCTTGCTTTTCTCTTGTTTGCCAGCCGTCAGTCCGGCTCCCTCAGCAGCCGCACCAACAGCTCCTGCCGGCTGGAAACATGCATTTTCTCATAGATGTGGGAGATATGTTTGTACACCGTAGGCAGAGAAATATAGAGGGTCTTCCCGATGTTCGCGGGGCTGACGCCCTGGCACAGGAGTTTGGCCACGTCAATCTCCCGGGGTGTCAGTTTGGTCCGCTCCCACAGGATCTGCTGTCCAGCCATCGGCTTGGTCTCCTGGTAGTAAAAATTTTGGTACAGGTTGCTCAATTGAGGCAGCACCATCTGAAGATGATACAGCTCTGAGTTGGAATACCGGGTCTCCCGCACCCGGTCCAGGGCAATGGTCACCCGATAGATTCCATTGAGATCGGTCAGGGAAAAGCCGAGGGAATACTTCAAATTTCTCGGGCGGATGTAATCCTGGATGAATTCCCGGTTGGGAGGCTCCCGTTCCCAGTCCCTCACACTTACGCCTGTATTCTGCCCGGATCCGCGCAATCCCCGGGAGATGCTGTACTGCTGACCGTCGGCGTAGCGATAATACTCCAGATACTTCATACTCCAGTTGTCGTCAATGTTCACCAGGCACTGGCCGCAAACCTTTCCGTTGCCGTCCATAAAGTAGGCCAGCGCCTGATCAAAGGGGCAAATCTGATTGAGTTTCTCAATCGCTGCCCGAACAAACCTCTGAGGCTGATGCTCCTCCCCGCAGGCCAGCACAATGTCATAGATCTTTTTGTAGTCCACTGCCTGCGGCTGCGTCAAGTTCATGATAGTTCCCTCCTGTTTCGCATCTGTCTTAAACAGTTGGATTCTCTCCCTCAACCCCGGTATTTTTCCATCTATCACTTACTTTTAAGTTAGCACATTCCTGTCAAATGTCAATAAAAAAATTCCGTGAAAGAATACATAATTTTACGAATTGCGCTGTGCGCAGCCCCTTGCTATGCTAATTATAAGAAACAACCAGCTCTGCAATCTGAAGGAGGTCACAAGACATGGAAATCAAAACCGACATTGAAATCGCCCAGGCATGTGAGAAAAAGAAGATCATGGAGATTGCCCAAGCCGCCGGCATCCCGGAGGAGTATCTGGAGCAGTACGGCAATTACAAAGCCAAGGTAGACTACAAACTGCTGAAGGACTGGGCGGACCGGCCGGACGGCAAGCTGATCCTGGTCACCGCCATTACCCCCACCCCTGCCGGCGAGGGCAAGACCACCACCAGCGTGGGTCTCACCGACGGGCTGCGGAAAATCGGCAAGAACGCCGTGGTGGCCCTGCGGGAGCCCTCCCTGGGCCCGGTATTCGGCGTTAAGGGCGGCGCTGCCGGCGGCGGATACGCCCAGGTGGTGCCCATGGAGGACATCAACCTCCACTTCACCGGAGACTTCCACGCCATCGGCGCGGCCAACAACCTGCTGGCCGCCATGCTGGACAACCACATCCAGCAGGGCAATTCCCTGGGCATTGACGTCAAGCAGATCACCTGGAAGCGATGCGTGGACATGAACGACCGCCAGCTGCGCCATGTGGTGGACGGTCTGGGCGGCAAGGCCCAGGGCGTGCCCCGGGAGGACGGCTTTGACATCACCGTAGCCAGCGAGGTGATGGCGGTGCTGTGTCTGGCCAGCGACATCCCCGACCTGAAGGCCCGGCTGGGCCGGATGATCGTGGCCTATACCTATGACGGCAAGCCCGTCACCGCCCATGACCTGAAGGCGGAGGGGGCTATGGCCGCCCTGCTGAAGGACGCGCTGAAGCCCAACCTGGTGCAGACCCTGGAGGGCACCCCCGCCTTCATTCACGGCGGTCCCTTCGCCAACATCGCCCACGGCTGCAACTCCGTCACCGCCACCCGCATGGCGCTGAAGGTGGCAGACTACGCAGTCACCGAGGCCGGCTTCGCCGCCGACTTGGGAGCGGAGAAGTTCCTGGACATCAAGTGCCGTCTGGCCGGGCTGACCCCCTCCGCGGTGGTCGTTGTAGCCACAGTACGGGCGCTGAAGTACCATGGCGGCGTGGCCAAGGCCGACCTGAACCAGGAGAACCTGGAGGCCCTGGAGAAGGGCCTGCCCAACCTGCTGCAGCACGTGAGCAACATCCGGGACGTGTTCGGCCTGCCCTGCGTAGTGGCCATCAATGCCTTCCCCACCGACACCAAGGCGGAGCTGGATCTGGTGGAAAAACGGTGCAACGAGCTGGGTGTCAATGTGGCCCTGTCCGAAGTGTGGGCCAAGGGCGGCGAGGGCGGCCGCGCCCTCGCGGAAGAAGTGGTGCGCCTGTGCGAGCAGCCCAACCACTTCCATCCGTCCTACGAGCTGGACCTGCCCATTGAGGCCAAACTGGAAGCCATCTGCAAGAAGATCTACCACGCTGACGGCGTACAGCTGGTAGGCAATGCGGTGAAGCAGGCCAAGCAGCTCACGGAACTGGGCTTTGACAAGCTGCCCATCTGCATGGCCAAGACCCAGTACTCCTTCTCCGACGACGCCTCCCTGCTGGGTGCGCCCAAGGGCTTCACCGTCACAGTGCGCAACCTGAAGGTGTCCGCCGGCGCCGGTTTTATCGTGGCCCTCACCGGGGACATCATGACCATGCCCGGTCTGCCCAAGGTGCCCGCCGCCGAGAAGATCGACGTGGACGAGAACGGCGTGATTTCCGGGCTGTTCTAAGGAGAACCGCCATGGACGACGCAACGCAGAAAAGCTGCCGGGAGTTCGTCTCCCTGCTGGCCTCCGACGCCCCCGCTCCCGGGGGCGGAGGGGCCGCGGCCCTGGCCGGAGCTTTGGGCACCGCCCTGGGCCACATGGTGGGTTCTCTCACTGTGGGCAAAAAGAAGTATGCTGATGTGGAGGAGGAAATCAAGGCCCTGATGGTCCGGTGCGAGGCCCTTCAGCAGGAACTGCTGGACCAGGTTCCCGCCGACGCGGAGGGATTCCTCCCTCTGGCCCGCGCCTACGGCATTCCAAAAGACGATCCCGCCCGGGCCCGGGTGCTGGAGGAGGCCACCGTCACCGCCTGCCAGGTTCCTATGCGCATCATGGCGCTGTGCCGGGACAGTCTGGAGGTCATCGCCGTGCTGGCGCAGAAGGGTTCCCGCTTGGCGGTGTCCGACGCCGGCTGCGCCGCAGTGCTGGTGAAGGCGGCCCTTCAGGCCGCCAGTCTGAACGTCTTTATCAACACCAAAACGCTGCGTGACCGCGCCCTGGCCCAGGAGATGAATCAGACGTGCCTGGGATTGCTGGAGGTATGCGGCAGGCAGGCGGATGAAATTTTTGAGACCGTGAAAAACGGATTTTTCGCGTGAGGAGGTACCCGGCATGGCAAAACAACTGTTGGGCAAAGAGGTTACCGCCGCCCTGAACCAGCGTCTGCAGGAGCAGGCAGCCCGGTTAAAGCAGCAGGGTGTGTGCCCCAAACTGGCCATCGTGCGATGCGGCGCCAATTCCTCCGATCTGGCCTATGAAAAGGGGGCGGAGAGCCGCGCCGCCCTCATCGGGGTGGAGGTGGAGAAATTCCTGCTGCCGGAAGACGTGAGCAAGCAGGAGCTGCTGGCTGTCCTCGACCAGATCAACGCCGACGCCTCCCTCCACGGCTGTCTGCTCTTCCGACCCTTGCCCGCCCATCTGAAGGCAGATCAGGATGAGATCTGCAACCATTTGGCCGCCGCCAAGGATGTGGACTGCATGACCGACCTTTCCATCGCCGGAGTATTCACCGGCAAGGATCTTGGCTTTGCTCCATGCACCCCCCAGGCGTGCATGGAGATTCTCCACCACTACGGCATTGACCCCAAAGGCAAGCGGGCGGTGGTTATCGGCCGCAGCCTGGTGGTGGGTAAGCCGGTAGCCATGATGCTGCTGGCAGAAAACGCCACCGTCACCATCTGCCATACCAAGACAGTGGACACCCCCGCCATCGCCCGTCAGGCGGACATTCTCATCTCCGCCGCCGGTGTGCTGGGCAGTCTCACCAAGGACTATGTCCGGCCCGGCCAGGTGGTCATTGACGTGTCCATCAACTGGGATGAGAACAAGCCCAACAGCAAGGGCGGACTGGGCGCCATGTCGGGGGACGCGGTCTATGAAGAAGTGGAACCCATCGTGGAGGCCATCACCCCGGTGCCCGGCGGCGTGGGCAGCGTCACCACCAGCGTGCTGATCAGCCATGTGGTGGAGGCTGCCAGGCGCACCCTGGCATAAAACTCTCTAAGGCAAAAGGGGTGGTTTTTATGGAGCGCAGCATTTATGTCATCACTGGTGCAGGCAGCGGAATGGGATTTGCCAGTGCTCAATGCCTGGCTGCAGAGGCCTCTGTTTTGCTCTTGTGCGACCGGAATGAAGATTCTCTTACTCATTCAAAAACAGAATTACAGCGATTTGGTGCCTGTGTGGAAACCTGCTTGTTTGATGTATCTGATTTGGATTCAGTCAAGGCATGTGCCCGGCGGGCCGCTTCCCTCGGCAATATTCATGCAGTTATCCATGCCGCAGGGGTAACCCCCGCCAACAGCACGCCGGAGGATATTCTCAAGACCAATGGTTTGGGGCCTCGGAATATTGTCAAAGCGTTCTACCCCCAGATGTCTGAGGGAGGTGTAATGCTGCTATTTGGTTCTAATGCCGCATATAATTTCGACACAATTCCTCAAATGGCCCCTCTGGTTCCCAAGCTGAATGAATTATATCTCCATTGGGATGATCCGGATTTTTTATCTCAGATGCAATCTTTTCTCTCCAACGATATGAATCTGCCGGTGGGCCGTGCACAGGGAGGTATGGCATACTGCCTCACTAAAAACTTTGTGCGCTATTTCGTTAAAATGAATACCAGACGTTTCGCCGCCAAGGGTTGCCGAATTCTTTCCATCTCACCAGGCTCTTATCTTACCCCCATGCACCAGGCATACATCGACAATGAGGCCGAAGGGGCTAAGGCGGATCTTGAGTCCATCCCCTTGGGCCGCCTTGGGCATCCCTATGAAATGGGAGAACTGGTCAAGTTTTTGTGCTCACCTGGCGCGGGATATCTCACTGGCGTCGATATTTTGGCAGATGGCGGAAAGCTGAGTTCCAGTTTCCCGTCTATCCCATAAGGGAAGAGAGCGATTCATCATGGAACAGCAAGCGTTTTTGCCTCTGCTGAACGAAATGCTCCAAGAGGCGCAGACAAAATTTGACACTACCAGTCATGAGGAGCACACCACCCGTGGATATTACCGCGGTCAGGTGAAGATTCTGGAATATCTGATTGATATCGTCTCCAGTGAAAAAGAAACTGAGAGGAAAACATGAAATACTTCAAAACCTATGTGTCCGGCATTTTGGGCGGGGCCTGCATCGCCTTTGGCGGCGTGGCCTTCCTGTCCCTGGAGAGCAACATTCTGGGCGCCCTGTTTTTCACCGTGGGGCTGTTCACCATCTGCACCCTGGGGCTGAATCTGTTCACGGGCAAGGTGTGCTACGTCTTTCAGCGGGACAGGGCCTACGCGGTCAATCTGCCGCTGATCTGGCTGGGCAATCTGGCCGGCACCGTGATTGTGGGGCTGCTGATCCAGGTTACCCGCAGTGCCGGCAGCCTGGTAGAGCGGGCCCAGAGCGTGTGCGCAGCCAAGCTGGGAGACAGCTTTCTGAGCCTGTTTGTGCTGGGTATTCTGTGCAACGTCTTCATCTACATCGCCGTGGAGGGCTTCGGTCAGAATCCCCACCAGGCGGGGAAATACCTGTCCCTGTTCTTCGGTGTAATGGTATTTATCCTGTGCGGCTATGAGCACTGTGTGGCAGACATGTTCTATTTCACTGCAGCCGGTGTGTGGAGTGCGGATACCTTCCTGCGGCTTCTTGTCATCACCCTGGGCAATGCCGTGGGCGGGGTGATCTTTCCTCTGGTGCGCACCTGGCTGGCAAAAGGCCAGGGATAGCCTGGAAGCGTCTCTGGAAAAGTAGCCTGTCTTTTAAGCGGTTCTATTCCAGCACGGCAAGGAGGTGCAGCAGAGCGAGCGTGTTTGCGCAAAGAAGGGAACCCCGGTGAAACCAAGCAAAGCGATTTCACCGGGGTGAGGAGACGCAACAAAGCGATACGCAGTTTGCATCAAAAAGGGAGCCCAATGCAAACCCAACGAAGCGGTTTGCATTGGGAGAGAAGGCGCAAAGGAGCGGACGCAGTTTTCACCGCAAGGCGGAAACGGAGCTGAGCGGACTTTGCGCAAAAAGGGACCCGGATGAAACCCAACGAAGCGGTTTCATCTGGGAGAGGAGGCGCAACGAAGTGATACGCAGTTTTCCGCGCCAGCGGGAAACGGAGCGAACGTAGTTTGCGCCGACGACAGAGTAGGGCCAGCGCGTCAAGTGTCGCGGGATGGGAGGTCGCCCGCGGACGAAGCACCGGAAGGTGTGCGGTGCTGTCCCGCATCCGCTGCCACCCTGGGAGGTCACACTCCTTTCGTGGCGCCGTTCGAAAGGAGTCTTATTCACATGAAAAAAATCAACGTCCGGGCTGTGGCTGCCATCGGCATGCTGGTGGCCATCCACATCGTGCTCTCCCGCTTCTGTTCCATCAACACCTGGAATATGAAGATCGGATTCACCTTTGTCCCTGTGTTCGCCGCCGCCTGCCTCTTCGGCCCGGTGACGGCGGCCATCGTGGGCGGCCTGGGAGATTTCCTGGGGGCCATTCTCTTCCCCATCGGCCCCTATTTCCCCGGATTTACCCTGAACTGCGCCCTCACCGGCGTCCTCTTCGGCCTGCTGCTCCACAGACAGCAGAGCCTGCCCCGGGTCATCGCCGCCACCATTCTCAACCAGTTCGGCCTGAGCCTGTTTGTCACCACGCTGTGGATTTCCATCCTGTACGGTTCTCCGTATTGGGCCAATCTGGTCTCCCGCATCCCCCAGTGCATCATCCTGTCGGTGCTGGAGGTGGTGGTGATGTTCGCCCTGAGCAAGGCCTTCTCCTATCAGAGCCGGCTCTTCCGCATCACCCATGGAGGGATGTCTCATGACCGCTGAACAGGCCATCGCCTACATTGAAAATTATACCTGGAGCGCCTCCCGGCTGGGACTGGAGCGGACCCAGGAATTGCTCCGCGCCCTGGGAGACCCCCAGAAGCAGCTGAAGTTTGTCCATGTGGCCGGCAGCAACGGCAAGGGCTCCACCTGCGCCATGCTGGAGTCCATCCTGCGCCAGGCCGGGTACCGCACAGGTCTGTATATCTCCCCCTACATCCAGGACTTCTGCGAGCGGATGCAAGTCAATGGGGAGAATATCCCCGGGGAGCGGCTGGCCGCCATCACCCAGCGGGTGCAGACCATTGCCGACGCCATGGACGACCACCCCAGCCAGTTTGAGCTGGTCACCGCCATCGCCATGGTCTATTTCCTGGAGGAACACTGCGACATCGTGGTGCTGGAGGTGGGCATGGGGGGCGCACTGGACTCCACCAATGCCATTGACGCGCCGGAGGCGGCCGTGATCTGCAACATCGGCCTGGAGCACACGGAGTATCTGGGCAGCACTCTGGAGGAGATTGCCGCCACTAAGGCGGGCATCATCAAGCCGGGCTGCGATGTGGTGTGCTACGACGGCGCCCCGGAGGTCACGCAAATAATCCGCCGGGTGTGCAGGGAAAAAGGGACGCCCATGCACCTGGCCCAGTTTGGGGCGCTTCAGCCCCTGGGCCACGACCTGCACGGGCAGCAGTTTGTCTGGCAGGAACAGGAGTGCCGGCTCCCCCTGCTGGGAGAACACCAGCTGCACAACGCCGCGGTGGTGCTGGAGACGGTGCTGGCCCTGCGCCGAAGAGGCTGGGCCATCTCCGGGAATGCAGTCCGGGACGGCCTGGCTCAGGTGCGCTGGCCCGCCCGGTTCGAGGTGCTGGAACACGAGCCGCTGTTCATTCTGGACGGGGGACACAACCCCCAGTGCGCCCAGGCTCTGGCCGGACTGCTGCAGGACTACCTGCCCGGAGAGAAGGTCACCTTCCTCATGGGCGTATTGGCTGATAAGGATTACTCCGCCATGCTGGATCTTCTGCTCCCCTATGCCGCAGGTTTTGTGTGCATTACTCCGGACAGCCCCCGGGCCCTGGGCGGAGAAGATCTGGCCCAGGTCATTCAAGGCAAATGCGGCCTGCCCATCCAGGTGCAGGAGAGCACGACCAAGGCCATTCCCGCCGCCCTGGACACCGGCCGGCCGGTGATGGCCTTCGGCTCCCTGTACATGGCCGGCGGCATCCGCACCGCCTTCCACCCGGCCTTCCGGAAATGGCTGCGGAAGCAGAAGATCAAGGCCCGGGACAGCTACACACCGGAAGAACGCGCCCGGCTGTCCCAGGACGTAGTGAAGCAGCTGATCGCCAGTCCGGAATTTCAGGCAGCCAAAACCGTGCTGCTCTACCGCGCCACCCGGGGCGAGGTGCGGTTGGAAGCGCTGGAACATGCCCCGGAGGCCCGGGAAAAACAGCTGGCATTCCCTCTGTGCATCAGCGATACAGAAATGGTGGCCCTGGTCCCGGAGGGACCGGAGTCCTGGAAAAGCGGCTATTACGGCATCGAAGAGCCGATCATGGAAAAGTCCCGGCTCATCCGGCCGGAAGAACTGGACCTGGTGCTGTGCCCCTGCACGGTATTTGACGAATCATGCAACCGTATGGGTATGGGCGCCGGCTTCTATGACCGCTATCTCACCCACTGCCGGCCCGACGCCTGCATTGCCTCGGTGGCATTTGAATGTCAGAAAGCCCCGGCCGTCCCCACCGATGCCTGGGATCACCCCATGAATATGACATTCACGGAACGAGCCGTTTATCGTTCCCGCCCCTGAATGCCGTCTTTCTCCCAGTGATCTGGGATGTCATCAAATTCTTCGCACATTTTTGTAAGGAGGAAATCATCATGAGGTTGGAAAACAAGTCCGTGGTCATCACCGGCGCCTCTTCCGGCGCAGGCAAATGCATGGTGGAGCTCTTCGTAAAGGAAGGAGCCAGCGTAGTGGCTGTCGCCCGGCGTGAGGAGCGGCTGAAGGCTTTGGCGGAGGACCTGAAAAGTGCACCCGGCCGGATTGAGATCTTCGCAGGTGACGTCTCGAAAAAAGAAGTCAACGAGCAAATGATTGACTTCGCCGTGGAGAAGTTCGGCAAGCTGGATGTTTTGGTAAACAATGCTGGTATCATGGACAACATGGCCGCAGTAGGCGATGCGCTGGATGAAAAATTTGATCAGCTCATGGCAGTCAACGTATACGGCCCCATGTGCGCTATGCGCAAAGCAGTCAACGTCTTCCTGGCCCAGGGCAACGGAGGCTGCATCATCAATATGGGCTCCGAGGGTGCCCGGAAGAACAGCGCCGGTGCGGTATACTGTGCCTCCAAGGCCGCACTGGAGGCCCTCTCCAAGAATACTGCCTTCATGTATGCCGACAAGGGAATCCGCACCAATGTAGTCGCAATCGGCGCCCTGGCCACAGAGATCTCCGCCTCCATCGGCCAGCCCAGCATGAACTGCATACACCGCATCAAGGTGGCCCAAGCCGCTATGCCCGGCATCGGACAGCCCATCGACGCTGCCTGCGCCGCCCTCTACCTGGCCAGTGACGAGGCCAAGTTCCTCAATGGCGTTTATCTGACGGTAGACGGCGGCTGGAGCGCATCCTGATCACACAGACTTCTGTCCCCGCCCGATCTCTGAAGGGAGGCTGTCCACGTGAAAGTAACCCGTTTATCCGAGGCAAGTGCCTTTACCCCTCCCGGACACTTCGATATGAAAGCTCTTCCGCTGCAAAGTTCCGGCCCGGATGGCCATTTAACCCTGGTGCGCTCCATTTTTCTGCCCGGCGGTGGAACCGAACACACCTGTCCGCCGGCTGCTGGCAGCGCGGAGATGATTTACTATGTCCTGGACGGCGAAATCACCCTCACCACCGATACCCAGGCCATTTTCCTCCAGGCCGGAGACAGTGCGCTGTGCGGGCCGGAAGACCGAAGATCCCTGCGCAACAACACCAATGTCCCTGCCACACTTCTGATTATCATCGGGAAATAGCTTCAAATGAAAACACAGCTGCCTGCGGTTCAAAAGCAACCGCAGGCAGCTGTGTTTCTTTTGTCTCAATCCAGAATGCGTCCGTCTGTGGAAATGGTAATCACCTGCCAGGGGATAAACTTTCCGCTCTCCTGAAGCGCCTTTTTGGCCGCCTGCTCCAGGCCGCCGCAGCAGGGCACCTCCATACGCACTACGGTGACCTCCCGGATCTCGTTGTCCCGGAGAATAGCTGTAAGTTTCTCAGCATAATCCACCCCGTCCAGTTTGGGGCAGCCCACCAAGGTGATCCGCCCTTTGATGAACTGCTCATGGAAATTTCCATAGGCATAGGCGGTGCAGTCTGCGGCGATAAGCAGCTTGGCGCCGTTGAAATAGGGTGCGTTCACCGGGGCCAGTTTGATCTGAACCGGCCACTGGGACAGGCGGCTCACCCCCGCGCTCACCGCGCAGCTCTGCTCCTGCTCCTCCCGCCGGATCTGCCGGGACTGGGTTCCCGGACAGCCGCAGGGCAGAGTCTCATTCTGCCGGTTGTGTTTCATCTGCTTGGCCGCCTGTACCGCCGCCTCGTCATAGGCCGCCGCCTCCCGCTCCACAAAGGTGATGGCGCCGGTGGGGCAGGCGGGCAGGCAGTCCCCCAGCCCGTCGCAGTAGTCGTCCCGCAGCAGCTTTGCCTTGCCGTCCACCATGCCGATGGCCCCCTCGTGGCAGGCCTGGGCACAGGCTCCGCAGCCGTTGCACTTCTCTTCGTCAATGTGAATAATTTTACGGATCATCATGAATTCCTCCCATCGGGTATCTTGTGCTTTCGTCCGGATCATACTATACTCTCTCTGGACATGATGTTGTTCTCACAACATTTCCAGAATTTTTACCGCACCTGCTGCGGAGGGAGGAAATCGACGATGGAACCAATTCTGGGAGAACAGATCCCGCTGTTCCACGGGCTGGACGCCGGACAGATTCAGGCAATCCTGCCCGCGCTGAACGCCCGAACCCGGACGTATGAAAAGCACGCTGCCATCCTCCATGCGGGTGATACGGCGCCTGCCATGGGACTGGTGCTGTCCGGCGGCGTGCGCATTGAGCACAACGACGCCTGGGGCGGGACAAGCCTCTTTTCCCACATAGGCCCTGGCGGCATGTTCGCGGAGACCTATGCCTTTTTCCCGCAGGAGCCCCTGCTGGTCAGCGTCATTGCCGCGGAACCCAGCCGGATTCTCTTCCTGGACGCCGGGCAGCTGATGTCCGGCGCCGCTCTGGATCCGCGCCTCAGTCAGGTTCGCTCCAATCTGCTCCGGGTCTCCCTGCGCAAAAACCTGGAGCTGTCCCGTCGGATGCTGCACACCTCCCCCAAGACCATCCGGGGACGGCTGCTGTCCTATCTGTCCGGGCAGGCGATCCAGGCCGGGAGCCGGCAGTTCACCATTCCCTTCAACCGCCAGCAGCTGGCGGATTATCTGGAGGTGGACCGCAGCGCGCTGTCCAACGAGCTGTCCAAAATGCAGCGGGACGGCCTGCTGCGCACCCAGCGCAGTTCCTTTGTCCTTCTGGCCCCCCTGGAGGACGAGGGACTTGCAATCCCCCGGGATATCCCTTAAAATGAGCACATGTGCCGGTGCGTTCCGCCAGCCGGGCCCCGCCTTTCAGCGCTATTCAATCGGAGGAAGATGACCATGACACACAGGACAAGCCGTCTGGAGACGGGGTATCGCAAATACTGCGGGCTGTTGTTCGGCGCGCTGGCCCTGATCATCGTGGCCTGCGTGCTGTTCGCCGGCGACGGGATTGGCCTGTCCAACAACGGGGACTTCGGCCGGGTCATGGCCGCCTCTTCCCTGGGTTTCGGCGACACCCTGCCCAGCCACACCTACGTGGACACTTTCCGGATCACACTCTCCCATGACTCCGCCCTGGAAAATGTGGCCTCCATTCTCTTCGGCACAGAGGGGCTGAGCCGGTATCCCTCCGTCCATGTGCTGCTGGTCCGTATCTCTGTGGTGCTCAATCTGGTGCTCAACAAACTGCTGGGTCTGCCCATGGACACCTACCACATCACTGTCCTGGGGGCAATGTACACCCTGCTGTACGCAGTGGGCATCGGCCTGCTGCTCTCCCAGTTCCGGCTGCGCCGCCTGTGGCAGGATTTTCTGGTCAAGGCCGCAGCCCTCCTGGTGCTGTGCGACATCGGCTATGTGGCCTACTTCAACTCGTTCTACGGAGAGGCCCCGGAGCACATCGCCCTGGTCTACTGCGCCGCCATGCTGATTCGCGTGTTCACCCGCACCCCCACGGCCTGGGACGGGGTGTGGTGCGCCGTCGCCGCTGCGGCCTACGGCTGGGCCAAGTTCTTCAACATTCCCATCGCCTGCCTGATGGTACTGGTCATGGAGGGCATTGTCCTCATCCGGCTGAAGAAAAAGCGGGTCCTCGCCTTCGGCGGGGCCGCTCTGGCCCTGCTGCTGGCAGTCTGGTCCGTGGTCCCCAGCTGGATGGATATCGAGACCAACTACAACGCGGTCTTCTACGGGATCGTGCGCAACGTGGACGAAGACACCGCCAAACAATATCTGGCCGACCTGGGTCTTCCGGAGGAACTCAGCGACTACCGGGACACCAATTACTACCTCGACGGGCTTCTGCCCTCTTTGGAGGAGCGCGGTCTCCGGGACGAGGCGGAATCGGTCACCAAACTGGAACTGATCCGGTTCTATCTCACCCATCCAGGCCGTCTTCTGGAGCAGGTGGAAATCACCGCCCTCCACTGCGGCATGGTCCGCCCCTATTATCTGGCCAACTGCGGTCAGGGGCACCCCCTGATGACCTACTCCGGGCGCATGTCCCTCTGGAGCACCCTGCGGGACGCCCTGGCGCTGGACACCGTGGGCGGCAATTTGGCCGTGACCGCCGCCTTCACCCTTCTGGCCGCCGCGGCCTTCCGGAAAAGACTGCGCCCGGTGTTTCTGGTTCTGCTTCTGCTGGCTCTGTGGGGTGCGCTGGCCTATTCCTATCTGCTCCCGGTGATGCTCAACGGGGAAGGCGACTTCTCCAAGCACATGTTCGCCTATATCGAACTTCTGGACCTGGTCCTGCTGGCCTGCCTGGCCCTGGCGCTGGACCGGGCGGGAAAGGTCCGCCCTGGCGGGGTGCTCTGCCCTGCGGTGGGGGGCGTTCTGGTCCTGGTTCTGGTCCTGCCCGCCCTCTCAGGCCAGATCCGCACCCTGTGGCGCAGTAGCCAGAGCCATGCCCAGCTGGAGTCCGGAGCTTACGTCACCCTGGGCAGCCATGAGGGCGCTGCGCTCACCTGGCTGGTGACCGGGCAGGAGGGCGATCAATTCACCTTACTGTGCCAGGACACCTCCCTCGTACTGCCCTTTGATGACTCCGGAGAAAACGACTGGCAGGACAGCTCGCTGCGCGCCTGGCTCAACGGAGACTTTCTGGATGGCTTCAGCCCGTCGGAGCAGTCCTTGCTGGCGGTGCAGGATCACCAGGTCATCCTCCCGGATCATCTGCGGTCCCAGGCCGAGACGGGCTATCTGGACTTTGGCTGCAGCCACATCGCAATGCTCGCCGACCGGGGCTGGGAGCGGACGTTCCAGATCACCCTGGAAGACACCGTCACCCTGCCTGACATCCACCTCATCGCCTCTCTGGCCCGGGACGGGCATAACATTGCCGGAGCCGACTACTGGCTGGATACCCCCTACTGCCCCTCTTCCAATCTGGTGCGGTATGCCGCCCCGGACGGACACATCTACTTCGGCGCCGCAGAGGCCGCCCGGACCGTCCGCCCGGTGGTGGAAATCTCCGGAGCGGAGGTGACCGGCGGGGACGGCAGCCTGGGCAATCCCTTCACATTGGGCTGACGTTTCGCGTTTCTTAAAGAAATCTTTGTGCCGTCTTTCTTTCCATTGCGGCAAAATTCTGCTACACTGTACCCATCCTGCATCTCCGGAGGCACTCCACTATGGACAAGCAAAAGCGTATCGCCATACTGCTGTGGATCTTCACCGCCCTGCTTCTGGGCGGAATCGTCCTGGTACTGTGGCGCACCGGGTTCTTCCAGGCTGTCACATCCGAGGAGGCGCTGGCCGCCTACATTGAGGCCTTTACCCCCTGGTCCCACCTGGTGTACTTCGCCGTGCAGCTCTTTTCCGTGATTCTGGCCCCCATCCCCAGCAATCTCACCGCCGCGGTGGGCGGACTGCTCTTCGGCACACTGGTCTCCTTCCTGCTCACCTGGGGCGCAGTGGTGCTGGGCTCCCTCATTGTCTTCTTTCTGGCCCGCTCCCTGGGACAGCGCTTTGTGGAAGGGCTGGTAAGCCGGAAGGTATCGGAGAAATATCTGGATCTCATCCGCCGCAAGCGGGATGTCTTCCTCCTGCTGGCCTTCCTCTTCCCTTTTTTCCCCGATGATATCCTCTGTATCCTGGCCGGCCTCACCGACATCAGCTGGAAGCGGTTTCTGTTCCTGTGCCTGGCAGCCCGGCCCTGGGGACTGCTGGTGGCCTGCGCCTTCGGCGGCTCCGCTCTGGACATTCCCCTCTGGGCCATGGCAGTCATCGGGCTGGCGGGGATTGCCGTCTTTCTGCTGGGTATGAAGTACGGGGATAAAGTTGAGCAGGCCATTCTGGACAGGCTGAAGCATTCCTGAGCCGCCGTGCCTGTCCGAGCCGCAAACACCATCCAAAGCACCCCTGTGATGCAGGTTGTTCCTGCATCACAGGGGTGCTTTGCCATCAAAACCGGCACCCGCACCCGCACCCGGACAGAGACGCTGCCGCCGGAACCTCGGGTGCGGGATCTGTCATGGTACCGCAAAGCGGCTACTTTTTTGAATTAAATTCATTGACTTTCATTCATTGAATGTGATATACTCAAAATCACAAGGAGGTGACGGCATGTCAGAGAAGATGACCAACCGGCAGCGTGCCGCGCTGGAGACCAGGCGGAAGCTGATGGAGGCGGCCAAGACGATCATCTGCGACAAGGGCCTGGTCAACACGTCCATTGAGGAGATCACGCGGGCCTGCGGGGTGTCCAGCGGGACCTTTTACACCTACTTCAAGCGGAAGGAAGACGTGGTGTTTGCCCTGAGCCGGGAGATGTACCAGGAAATTTACGAAAAGGCCCAGGCTCACGAGGGTCCGCTTCTGGAGCGTCTGACCTGGTACATGGTGAATTTTTCCGACTACATCGAAAAGGGCGGCCTGAAACTCTGCCAGGAGTGGGTGCGCAACACGGTGGACCCGGACCTGGTAGAAAACCCGGACGACAGGAACAAACTGGACATGGACCTGGATTCCATGCAGGGGATGCTGGAGCGGGGCGTCCAGAGGGGGGAGCTGAAGCAGGACACCCCCGTCGAGACCCTCGCCCACACCCTGGTGGATGTGCTCTACGGGGAGATGCTCTGCTGGGACATGTCCGGCGGGGCGTACTGCTTTGCGGAACGCACAAGAGAATTCTGCGGCCTGTTTTTGCCTGCAGTGATGCAGTTGTATTTGAACGGAAAGGATGCGTGACGATTATGGACAGGAACACTGTGACATTACATGACGGCGTGAAGATTCCCGTCTACGGCTTTGGTACCTATCTGATCCCAGCAGACGGCAGCACTTACAAGGCGGTCCGGGAAGCCCTGGATCTGGGTATCCGCCACATCGACACCGCCGCGGCCTATTTCAATGAGCAGGAGGTGGGCCGGGCCATCCGGGAGAGCGGCATTCTCCGGGAGGAGATCTTCCTGACCAGCAAACTCTGGCTCCAGGATCACGGCTACGAGGCGGCAAAGAAGGGCATTGAGGCCTCCCTGCGGAAGCTGGGACTGGACTACATGGATCTGTACCTGATCCATCAACCTTACGGGGATGTGCCCGGCGCATGGAAGGCTATGGAGGAGGCCAGGGCCCAGGGCAAAATCCGCTCCATCGGCGTGAGCAACATGACCCCGAAGATCTGGAACCACTTTGTACCCCTGTTTGATACCATGCCCTCGGTCAATCAGGTGGAGTTCAATCCCTACTATCAGCAGAGGGAACTCCGAACGATCATGGCGGAGGCCAACGTCCAGCTGGAGGGCTGGGGCCCCCTGGGCCAGGGCAACAAAGCGATGCTGGCCGACCCGGTCATCCGGAAGATCGCGGCCGCCCACGGTAAAGATGCGGGGCAGATCATCCTGCGGTTTGAGTACCAGGAGGGGGTCGTCATCTTCCCCAAGTCCACCAACCCCGCCCGCATCAAGAGCAACCTGGAGATCTTCGACTTCTCCCTGAGCGCAGAGGAGATGGAGAAGATGCGCGCCCTGGACACGGGAAAGGGCTGTCATAACCCGGATGCACCGGGCGTGGCAGAGATGCTGATCAGCGCCTTTGACGTCCATGCGGACGAGAAATGAAGGGGGAACCGATTATGCGTGAAATGAAAAAGCTGGGCTTCGGCCTGATGCGGCTGCCCCAGAAGAGTGCGGACCCTGCGGATATCGACCTGGAACAGCTCAAGCAGATGGTGGACCGCTTTCTGGAGCGGGGTTTCACCTACTTTGACACGTCCTATGTGTATCACAACGGGGCCTCGGAGACTGCCATACGGGAGGCGCTGGTGAAACGTCACCCCCGGGAGAGCTTCCTGCTGGCCTCCAAATTCCCCACCTTTGCCATGCTGCCCGAGGACCGGGTGGAGGGCGTTTTCGCCGAGCAGCTGGAGAAGTGCGGGGTGGACTGCTTCGACTACTATCTGCTCCACAACCTGAACCGGGTGCTCTACGCCGGGGAAGTCCAGGATGCCCGCCTCTTTGACCACATGAAGGGGTGGAAAGCGGCCGGAAAGATCCAGCACATCGCCTTCTCCTACCACGATGACGCAGCCCACCTGGATCAGATCCTGAGCGAGCACCCGGAGGTGGATGCCGTCCAGATCGCTCTGAACTATTACGACTGGGAGGAGCCCTTCATCCAGGCCAAAGCCTGCTATGAGGTCATCCGGAAGCACGGCAAGCAGGTCATCGTCATGGAACCGGTGAAGGGAGGCACCCTGGCCCACGTTCCCGCCGGCGCCGAACAAATCTTCCGGGATCTGGACCCCAAAGCCTCCCCCGCCAGCTTCGCCGTGCGCTTCGCCGCCTCCCTGGAGGGAGTGCTGGTGGTGCTCTCCGGCATGAGCAACCTGGAACAGACGCAGGACAACACCGGGTACATGCAGGACTTCAAGCCCCTCACGGAAGCAGAGCGGCAGGCCCTTGCCGCCGTGAAAGCAGAATATCAGAAGACCTGGAAATTCCAGTGCGCGGACTGGTCTGCCCTGGATGACAACGCCTGCGGTGTGCCCATCTCCGGCATCCTCCGCGCCTACAACAGCCTGCTCCTCCAGCCCAACCCCACCTTCGGTGCGGAGCTCAACTACTATAAGAGCTTCCGCATGGACTATGACCGGGCCTTCGAGGCCGGGGACTACTCCGCCCAGACCCGGAAGATCCATGGGGCCTTTGACGTCACCGCCGCACTGCGGGAGGCCATCGGCTTCGAGACCAAAAACAGTTTTCAGTCCTACATTCCCGACTGACTTCACCCGAATCGAACCCTTCAGGCAATCGGAGGAGGACGCCGCACAAGACGGTGTCCTCCTCCGATTGTCTTTTTCCTGGCAGGCCTGTCAAAGGGATTCAGTTACTGGGGAACCCTGATCACAGCCAGAATCGGAATGCAAAACAGCCACGCAAGATAGATGCCAGCCCTTCCAGAATCAGAAAGCAGCCGGACACGGCAGAAATTGCCGCTATGCCGGACAGCGGATCCAGAAAAGAGAAGAATCCTGCCGCCGTCATGAGAATCCCGATTGCCGTAAACCAGCCCCATCCACGGATGCCAAGCCGCCGCAATTCAAACGAATTCGCAACCTTGCTTACTCCGGTGCAGAGCAGCCACATTCCGAAGATGAAGGGAATTGTCAGGGCCGTGAACCACTGATCACATAGAACGAACATGGAGAGCAGCACCGTGAGAATCCCATCCACCAGGAACCATCCCGCCCCCGCCACAGATCTGTAGCAGAGCGCAAAAATCAGAAGATCAACGATGCCAGATACAAGCATGGCAGTCCCCAGGAAAAAGGAAAGGCCGGCAAGCGCCGCAGCGGGAGAAAGCAGGCAGATCACACCGGCTATCATCAGTACAGCCCCTGCGATGATCCACAGCACTCTTGACATCTTCTGCGTCATATCATACACCTCCACATTTCTGCGCTTGTTCTGCATGAGAAGGGGCGCTCTCACTTCCGCAAGAGCGCCCCTGGTGGATCACTCAATGGCAATCGCGCTGCCTGCAGGCAGTTCCTGCTTCTCCTGCTTGGGCACTGTGACCTTCAGAACACCGTGCTCGTACTTCGCGGTAATCCGACTGGGATCCATTTCGCCGACATAGAAACTGCGGCTGCAGGCACCGGCGTACCGCTCCTTCCGGATGTACTTGCCCTTCTTATCCTGCTCGTCCCTGTCCAGCCCCTTTGCGGCGCTGATGGTCAGGTAACCATTCTTCAAATTCACACTGACCTCGTCCTTCTTAAAGCCGGGCAGGTCAATGTCCACCTCATAGGCGCTGTCCGTCTCCCGGACATCGGTTTTCATCAGATTCCTGGCCCGCTTTCCGTACAAGGGATTGCGGCCATTCCAGGTGCGGAACATATCATCAAAATCATCAAAGAAATCATCGAACAGATTTTCACCAAAAATGCTGGGCAACATAAGTCATTCCTCCATTTCATACACTTATCTTTTGCCCTTCGGAGGACCTCTTCGTGCCCCCTCTCTTGGATCGACTCTGTTATAGCACCGCAGATTAGCACTGTCAATGCGAGAGTGCTAAAATTCACAGAGGCAGCACAATTTGTTCACAGAATATCCGATTTCTGCGCATGAGCTGCCAAAAATATCAGGAAATTGAGGCTCCCGCATTGTGCGCAAAGCCTGTCCGCTTTGACCGTGAGACGATTGCCCGCTATGCGTCAGAGCACAGTTCGGTTTGTGTTTCCCGGTCCATCCGCACGTTCTGCCACAGGAAGTTCTGGCTCAGCTCTCCCGGCTCTCCGAAGAACGCCTTGCCGGCCTCCTCATCTCCCTGGAGCCAGTACAGGAACCAGGCTGTGACATATCCATCCCCGCTGTAGCGCCTCTGCCCATGATCCGTCCCATCCCGCAGGGCCATAACCTTGGGCCCGCCCAGCTTTCCGTACAGAATCTCCATCCCTTCGGGCGTGATCACATCGTTCTTCGTCCCCGCCAGCACCAGGGTGGAAATCGTCGTCTTCGACGGGTCGTAGGGAATTTTCAGCGCCTGCGCCAGATCCTCCCGGGTCGGAGAAAGGCTCACCGCGCAGGTGTAGAGGCCGCCGCGGGGCTGCTCGCTGATGGCGTTGAACACTCCCATTCAAAAGCACGGTCTGGTCTGGCTTCTAAAGGATGTGATCTTGTCCGTCTCCGGATTTCACCCGGAACGGGAGGCCAAGTCTGCCTACGCCTCCGCCTTCGCGGCGTACAGCCTGTATGGCTGGGTGGAGGTGTGGTTCCTGCGGGGCATGCGGGAGTCTGCAGCGGAGCTGGCGGAACTTTTGGTCCGGAAGGATGGGGCATTTGATACCACGGCAGTTCCGGGACATAGCGTTCTGCCCGTCTTTCACCGGCGTCACCCTGCGCTGAGCTTGCAGCATGTGCCCCCTGTGCTGTCCCTGCACGCGGGCAGGAAAACACCCCCTGACGCAGTCTTGCGGTTCCTGCATCGGGGGGTGTTGTTGTCGGTCTGTTGCCAGAATTGCCTCAGCCGGCGCATGGTGTCTGCTCCGGGGTTCGGCTCACCATACCAGCGTCGCAAAATAGTCCTCCGGTGTTTCGGCTCTTCTCATCAGCGCCACGCTGCCGTCCTCTTTCAGGAGCAGTTCCGCCGAGCGCAGCTTTCCGTTGTAGTTGTAGCCCATGGAGAAACCGTGGGCTCCGGTGTCGTGGATCACCAGGATATCCCCCATCTCGATTTTGGGCAGGGGGCGGTCAATGGCAAATTTGTCGCTGTTCTCACACAGGGACCCCACCACGTCATACACGTGGTCGCAGGGGGCGTCCTCCTTGCCCAGCACGGTAATGTGGTGGTAGGCGCCGTAAATGGCCGGACGCATCAGGTTGGCAGCGCAGGCGTCCACCCCGATATACTCCTTATAAATGTGCTTTTCATGCACGGCGGTGGTCACCAGGTGCCCGTTGGGGGCCAGCATGAAGCGCCCCAGCTCGGTGAAGATGGCCACGTCATCCATCCCGGCGGGCACCAGGATGTCCTCATATGCCTTCCGCACCCCCTGGCCGATGACCGCAATGTCATTGGCGCTCTGCTCCGGGCGGTAGGGAATGCCCACTCCGCCGGACAGATTGATGAAGGTGATGTGGCACCCCGTCTCCCGGGACAGCTCCACCGCGGTCTCAAAGAGAATCCGGGCCAGGGCGGGGTAGTACTCATTGGAGATGGTGTTGGAGGCCAGGAAGGCGTGCAGACCAAACTCCTTTGCCCCCAGTTCTTTCAGTCTGGTGTAGGCTTGGGTGAGCTGGGGCCGGGTCATACCGTATTTCGCCTGGCCCGGGTTGTCCATCACCTGAAAGCCCTCCTTGCTCTCCCCCAGGGTGAAGGTGCCGCCGGGGTTGTACCGGCAGCAGATGGTTTCCGGCACATGGCCCAGGGTCTCTCGGAGGAAATCCACGTGGGTCAGGTCATCCAGGTTGATGATCGCCCCCAGCTGGTCCGCCAGGCGGAACTCCTCCGCCGGAGTCTCATTGGAGGAAAACATGATCTCCCGACCGGAAAACCCGCACTTTTGGGCCATCATCAGTTCGGTGAGGGAGGAGCAGTCCACCCCGCAGCCCTCCTGCTTCAGGATCTTCAGAATACCGGGCGTAGGTGTGGCCTTGACGGCAAAATACTCCCGGAACCCGGGATTCCAGCCAAAGGCACTGTTCAGAGACCGGGCGGTGGCCCGGATGCCCTTCTCATCGTAAATGTGAAATGGAGTGGGATAGCTCTTTCTGATCTCTCTGGCCTGCTCCAGGGTGAGGAACGGTCGCTTCATATTTTTCTCTCCTTCTGCCGCCCCATTGCGGTGGTAACTTTGTTCAGGATAGGGCAAATTCCGCCCTTTGTCAAGGACTGGGTTCGGGAAGCCGCTGTACAGATCCGGTCTGCCTGTGGTATCATCGTCTCGATATCACATACCGCATCAGAGGTGGTCACATATGTTCCAATACCGCGCCCTGGCCCAACACGAGATCACCCGGGAGCTCTTCCGGCAGTTCACCCGCCGCCAGGTGGTAACCGCCTGCTGGCGCCGGGAGGGAGATGCCTGGGTCGTCCGGGATGATCCCTTCGTGGACGACTGGTCGGAATCCGATTATCAGTTTCTCGTCTCCTGTCTGCAGCGCACCGTTGCCGGAGGCGGGCTGGTTTGCGCAGCTTTTTCCAACGGTGCGCTGAAAGGCTTTGCCGCAGTGACTCCGGAGCCCCTGGGCCCGGACCAGGAGTACCTGGACCTGGCCGCCATCCATGTCTCCCAGGAACTGCGCGGACAGGGCATTGGCCGCGCCCTCTTCCTGACCGCCAAACAGTGGGCCGGAGCGCACGGGGCCAAAAAGCTCTATATCTCCGCCCACTCCGCGGTGGAAAGCCAGGCCTTTTACCGGAGCATGGGCTGCACGGAGGCGGCGTGGCAGCACCCGGAACACGTGGCGGCAGAGCCCTTTGACTGCCAGCTGGAGTGCCCGGTATAGGATTTCCCGCCCCGCCGGGACGCTTCTTCACGCTTCACGCCTGTCTCATCCCGCCCCCAGCTCCTGCAGCAGGCGGGTGCGCAGGGCGGAATACCTCCGGGTCTGACGGTCGTTGGACGTCATCTTCGCCAGCAGGTCCCCGTCCCCCACCACCACGAACAGCTCCCGGGCCCGGGTGATGGCGGTGTACAGTACCCCCCGGGTGAGCAGTGTGGGAGGCACGTCGCACACAGACAGCACCACCCCCCGGTATTCGCTTCCCTGGGCCTTGTGTACGGTGACGGCATAGGCCAGTTCCAGCTCGGAGAGCAGCTCGGGCGGGTAGACCACCAGCCTCCCGTCAAAGGAGACGGTAATCCCTCCGGCCTCCACTTCCAGGACGATGCCAATGTCCCCGTTGAATACCCCCAGATCCGTCTCCCCCGTCTCCGGGTTTTCCCAGAACAGATCGTAGTTGTTCTTCACCTGCATCACCCGGTCCCCCTCCCGGAATACGAACTGTCCGAAGACCCGCTCCTTCTTATCCGGGGCAGGGGGATTGAGGGCGGCCTGAAGGGCCCGGTTCAGTGTGGCGGTTCCCGCGCCCCGCCGCCTGGTGGGGGAGAGCACCTGAATCTGATCGGAAGGGATCCCCATCCCCTTGGGCAGGCGGGTCTGGCACAGCTCCACAATGGTCTCCACCGCCCGGGCCGGATCCTTCCGCCGCATGTAGAAGAAATCTTTCCCCTGGTTGGTGAGCTCCGGCGTCCTGCCCTGATTCACGCCGTGGGCATTCATCACAATGGCGCTCTGCCGGGCCTGCCGGAAAATCTCCGTCAGGGTGACGGCGGGCACCACACCGCTGCGCAGCAGATGGTCCAGCACGTTGCCCGGTCCCACGGAGGGCAGCTGATCCGGATCCCCCACCAGCACCAGGCGGCAGTCCCCTCTCAGGGCGGCCAGCAGCGCCGCCATCAGGGACACATCCACCATGGAGGTCTCGTCCACAATCACCGCGTCCGCCGCCAGGGGATCATCCTGATTTCTCGTGAATGCCAGCTGTCCGGTAAACGGGTCCAGCTTGGTCTCCAGCAGACGATGGATGGTCTGGGCCTCCTTGCCGCAGGTCTCCGACATCCGCTTGGCCGCCCGCCCGGTGGGCGCGGCCAGGGATGTCTCCAGGCCCAGGTATTCAAACAGAGCCAGCACCCCCCGCAGGGAGGTGGTTTTTCCGGTGCCCGGGCCCCCGGTGAGCAGCATCACCTGCCGGCTGGCCGCCAGCTCCACCGCGCGGCGCTGCTGCTGGGCATAGACAATCCCCTGCTCCCGCTGAATCCGGTCCACCAGGGCATCCAGGTTTTTCGGAGGCATCAGCTCCGAACGGCACATCTCCCCGATGCGCATGGCCACGTAGCACTCTGCCCCGTACAGCCCGGCGGGATAGCAGGCCGTCACACCGGCGATCGCCTCCCGGACCACCTCTCCCCGTTCGATCAGAGTATCCAGCCCCTTCTCCAGGCAGTCGCCCTCCACATGGATCAGGGCGGACGTGGCCGCCAACAGCTTGTTCTGGGGCAAAAACACATGGCCGTTGTCCGAATTGTGGTCCAGCTCAAACATCAGCGCCGCTTCGATGCGCTGGGGGTCGTCCCCCGGCACACCCAGCTGAATTGCCAGGGCATCCACCTGATCAAAGGAGATGTCCAGACTCCGGTCCGCCAGCACATAGGGGTTGTCCTCAATCACCTGTACGGTCAGATCCCCGAACCGGCGGTACAGCGGCGCCGCCGCCGACAGCGGCAGCTGGTGCTCTCCCAAAAAATCAGTGAGCCGGCGCATCCCCATCTGCTCCCGGAAGGCCTCGCCGATGGCCTTGGCCCGTTTGGGCGACACTCCCCGCAGCTGGATGAGCTTCTCCGGCTCTTTTTCTATGATCTCCAGGGCGTCCGCGCCGAATTTCGTCACAATCTGACGGGCCAGACCGGCTCGGATGCCTTTGACCGCCCCGGAGGCCAGATACTCGTAAATCGCACGTTCTCCCACGGGCATCCGGCGCACAATCACATCCGCCTTAAACTGCTCTCCATAGGCTGGATGACGGCCCCAGCTGCCCTCCAACTCCAGGATCTCCCCCGGTGTCACCCCCGGCATGCAACCTACCGCGGTGACATCTCCGCGCTCCCCGCAGTTGAGCTTCAGCACCGTATACCCGTTTTCCTCGTTGCGGAACAGCAGTGCGGATACCGTACCCTCCACATGGTGCCGCTCCGCCTGAAGGTTTCTTTCCTCTGACATACCGGATCCTCCATGTACAAACATTCGTTTCATGATACCACAATTTTTCTTCCATGGCAACGAGAAATCCGTACTTTCCAAATATTTTCCCTGTATTTTCCTCTCCTGACTGCAACTGTCCGGCTATTTTCTCCTGATCCGGGCATACTAACCCTGAGGTGATGAACATGCTCAGTGAAACCCAGCTGCTCAACCACATCTACCAGACCGCCGAAATGGGGCAGGACGGCATCCGCACCGTGCTGAAATACGCCCAGGAGCCCGGCCTGGTGCACGCGCTGAACAGCCAGCTGGAGGAGTACCAGAAGCTGCAAAACTCCGCCGGGGCCATGCTCCACGCCAGGGGCGAGCCGCCCAAGGGAATCGGCCCCATGGCCAAGCTGTCCTCCGAGGCCATGACCGCCATGAAGTCCCTCACCGACCACTCCGCCACCAACCTTGCGGAGATGATGATCCAGGGTTCCACCATGGGGGTGAGCAAGAGCCTGCGCACCATCCGGGACTGCGACCTGAAGGACGAGGGCGTGCGGGATCTGGCCAACCGGCTGCTGAAAACCCAGGAGGCCAACATCGAGGAGATGAAGGGGTTTTTGTGAGAGAAAAGGGGCGAGCTCTATATATGGGGCTCGCCCCTTTTGATCGATGAGTCCACTTGCGAAGGCGGCAGATATATGCTATGATGGCCTTACGAAAAAGCTCTCATACAAACAGTGAAGAGAAGTGTTTGAAATGAGAAAACGATTTGGAATACTACTAATATGCGCTTTTTGCCTTCTGCTTTCCTCATGCGGCGCAGATCCGGCAGAGGACAGCGGCATCCTGGAGAAAATTGGGTCCGCTCCAGTGGTGAAGCTGGAGTATTCCGGGCAGGAGGACGGTAAACCGATCCTTTCCTGGGACCCCATTATGATGTGGGAATGGCCAAACATGATGATACAGCCGGCTGAGGGCGAATTTACCGAGGAATGGGTTTATCGGTTTACCTATAACCCCAGGGAAAAGGTGATCAACGGTCACAAGATCGTCGTCCTGTTCGGGAAAACCTCCATGTCCATCGACGGGGTGCTCTATCAGCCGGAAGACGGCGTGGCATACGATACTATATTGGAATGGGCAGAAATGAAATATGACTATGTCGTCGCAAATGCGACGAGCCCATCCCGGCCCCAAACAGAGCCCGGCGGGGGTGGTACGGAACCATCCCCACCGAACCTGCTTTTTTAGTCAAACTGAGCGAAGTTTTCAGGGGGTGGCCCATCGGGCCGCCCCCTTTTGTCATCTCTTTACACTCTCTTCCACACCGCGCCGCCGGGCACATCGGTGACCTCGATGCCCTGCTGCCTGAGCTCCTCCCGGATGCGGTCGGCCTCGGCGAAGTTTTTCGCCTTCTTGGCCTGGGCCCGCTGGAGCACCAGCGCATCGATGGCCGGGTCGCCCTCCCCCTGGATGGTGATGCCGCCGGCGCTGGCGGTCTGGGCCTGGGCGGCCTTCTCCCGCTCCGCCGCGGCCTTGGGAAGCAATGACAGCCCCAGCACCTGGTCGAAGTCGGCCAGGATGGCCAGGCGGGTGGCGTCGTTGGTCTTGGCCTTCAGGGCGTCGTACAGCAGGGTGACCCCCTGGGCGGTGTTCAGGTCGTTGCCCACCTGCTGGATGAATTTCTCCCGATATTCCTTCACCACTGCCTCGTCTACCGGCCCGTCCTCCGGCTTCAGGGCGGCGATGCGGCGGATGAGCTTCTGGTAGGCGGTGGCGGCGTTGTCCAGGTTCTCCCAGGTGAACACCAGGGCCTTGCGGTAGTGGCTCTGGAGGCAGAAGAACCGGTAGGCCAGGGGGTCATACCCCTTCTCCTTCAGCAGGGAGACGGTGAGAAACTCCCCCTTGCTCTTGCTCATCTTGCCGGAGTTGGTGTTCAGATGGTGGACGTGGAACCACTGCTCGCACCAGGGGTGACCCAGATAGGCCTCGCTCTGGGCGATCTCGTTGGTGTGGTGGGGGAAGGCGTTGTCGATGCCGCCGCAGTGCAGGTCCAGATACTCCCCGTTGTACTTCATGGAGATGCCGGAGCACTCGATGTGCCAGCCGGGGTAGCCCACCCCCCAGGGGGAATCCCACTTCAGGGCCTGATCCTCAAATTTGGACTTGGTGAACCAGAGCACAAAGTCGTTCTTGTTGCGCTTGTTCTGGTCCTCCTCCACGCCCTCCCGGACGCCCACCGCCAGGTCCTCCTCGTCGTGGTCGTGGAACACATAGTAGTGGTCCAGCTTGGAGGTGTCGAAGTACACGTTGCCACCGGCGAAGTAGGCGTAGCCCTTGTCCATGAGGGTTGAGACGATCTTGATATACTCGTCGATGAGGCCGGTGGCGGGCTGGACCACATCGGGGGTCTTGATGTTCAGCTCCCGGCAGTCGTCGAAGAAGGCGTCGGTATAGAACTTGGCGATCTCCATGACGCTCTTGTGCTCCCGCTTGGCTCCCTTGAGCATCTTGTCCTCGCCGGTGTCCGCATCGGAGGCCAGGTGGCCCACGTCGGTGATGTTCATCACCCGGTTCACGTCGTACCCCTCGTAGCGCAGGTACTTCTCCAGCACGTCCTCCATGATGTAGGAGCGCAGGTTGCCGATGTGGGCGTAGTGGTACACCGTGGGGCCGCAGGTGTACATCTCCACATGGCCGGGGGTATGGGTGTGGAATTCATCTTTTTTATGGGTGGCAGAATTGTACAGGTACATGTCAGATTACTCCTTTTCCTCTTCGTGCAGCTTTTGTTCCAATGCCTCTACCCGGCGGGCAAGGGCGGCAATCTCCTCCAGCGTGGGGTTGTTCACACTGGTCTGGTCCACCTCGGCGGCGTAGTTCACTTTCTTTCCGTGCACCCGCACCACCTGGGCAGGTACTCCCACCGCGGTGGCTCCCGCCGGAATCTCCGTGAGCACCACTGCGTTGGCGGCGATACGGGCGCCGTCTCCCACGGTGAAGGGACCCAGCACCTTGGCTCCGGTGGAGATGAGCACGTTGTTTCCGATGGTGGGATGGCGTTTCCCCTGGTCCTTTCCGGTACCGCCCAGGGTGACGCCGTGATAAATGAGGCAGTCGTCCCCCACCTCGGCAGTTTCGCCGATGACGATGCCCATGCCGTGGTCGATGACCAGCCGGCGGCCGATCTTGGCCCCGGGATGGATCTCGATTCCCGTCCAGAACCGGCTCCACTGGGACACGAACCGGGCCAGGAACTTCAAGCCGTGCCGGTAGAAAAAATGGGCCAGCCGATGGTACAGGGTGGCGTGAACGCCGGGGTAGAGCAGGAAAATCTCCAGGCGGCTGCGGGCCGCCGGGTCCCGGGCCTGATAGGCCCTCAGGGTCTCCCCCAATCTGGTCATAGAATGCCTCCTCCTTCAAAAAACCTCGCAGTGTTCGCGCCCGCAGGCGCGAAGCAATTCAGCTTCCCGGTGGAACCGGCGCAGCCTATTCCACCGGACGAAAAAACGCCTCCCATGTCCCAAGGACATGAGAGGCGAAATAAATTCCGCGGTTCCACTCTCGTTTTTCACTCTATGGCCGTGACGTGGCCAGACGGAGGGCACCTGCGTCCCCCTCGCTCCCGCGTGCACTTCACATGGGGTTCTTCTCAGCCCCGCTTTCAGCCGGTGACGGGGCCTCTCTGCCAGCGTCCGCCCATGCTACTCTTCGCGTTCCCCGCGATATTCGTTTGATACCCCAGTATATTATCATACCCAATGGATGGTGTCAAGGTCGCGCAATCCTTCAAATAACGGCGCAGGGCGCGCTCTGCCATGGAGTGCGCCCTGCGTAAAATTCTGGGGTGGAATCAGATTTCCATATCCAGCAGATAGGAACTCAGGCCTTTCCCGTGCATATCCAGGGAGAGGGAACGGGTCACGCCGCCCCCCAGCGCGTCATAGAGCACAAAGTTCAGCGCCTGGATATTGGGCAGCTCGTAGCGCACTACATTTCCCTTTACAATGCCGGCAAAATGGGCCTTTACCCGTTCTGCCGTCACCTTTTCCCGCAGCAGATCGAAGTCCTTTGGATCATAGGCGATCAGAGATATATTGGAGATATTTCCTTTGTCCCCTGTGCGGGAATGGGCAATTTCCCAGAGCTTCATACTGTTCGCCTCCTTTTCAGACCTCTAAAAGCTCCACCACAGGTTTCACGTCATTGCGGTCCACCAGGATAGACGCCACGGACACGATCTCCCGGGTCCGCTTTACTGCTCCGCAACCGCCCGCAGGGCCGTTGGTATACAGCGCCTCCACTTCATTGGGAATCAGGTCGGCAATTTCCTTTGTCCTGGCCCGTCCTGCGATCCGGACGCGCACCTCACTGGGTTCCTCATAACGATAATTCGGGTTCCAGTATAGGCTGTTGCAGCCGATCAGATCATACTTCATCTCATCAAACTGTCCAGGGGCAACCAGCTCCAACCGTTCCTTCAAAATATCCAGCGCCAGCTTGGCACGATTCAGGCAACCAGGTCCGCCATAACTGATCTCGCCATCTCCGATAAAGCAGTCTTTATAACCAATGGAACACTTTAATGTCCCTGTTTTTGGCTTTCCGGTGGCACCTTCCACTTTCACCTTGTCTTTTCCCACCTCAGTGAATCTGACCTGCTTAAAGTTGGCAATCACATCGGGGGTAAGGTAATTCTCGGGATCGTGGATTTCATAGCAGATCTGTTCGGAGCAGGTCTCTTTTGTCACCATGCCTCCTGCCTCCGGAACTTTTGTGACGAAGAAGGAGCCGTCCTCCGCAATCTCTACAATGGGGAATCCCAGATGTCCCAGACCAGGCACGTCCTTTTTGCCGGGCTCTGCGAAATAGCCGCCAGTCACCTGTCCGCCGCACTCCAACAGATGCCCCATCATCGTTCCTTTCCCCAGCTTATCCCAGTCGTCCAGGTCCCATCCGAACTCATGAATCACCGGAGCCATAAAGATCGCCGGATCGGCCACACGACCAGTGATCACCACATCTGCGCCCTGCTTCAAGGCTTGTAAAATGCCTTCTACTCCCATATACGCATTGGCGGAGACAATCTCTCCAGGCAGTTCAGACAAAGGTGCATGGGTCTCCCATACTTCCGTATCCATGTATTTTTCTATGACAGGCAGCAGATCATCGCCGGTGACGCAGGCAATCTTCATACCGATCAGACCGTGCTTCCGGGCAATCTCCACACACTTTCTGGCTGCCGCCTGGGGATTGGCCGCACCCATGTTGGTGATAAGCTTCACTCCGTACTTCCAGCACAGGGGAAGCGCCCTTTTCATCCGGTACTCCAACAGGCTGTTGTACCCCTTGGTGGGATCCTTCAGTTTTGCCTGCTGACCAATGGCAATGGTGCGCTCGGCCAGACACTCATAGCTGATATAATCCAGATTCCCTTTTTCAATCAGCTCCAGAGAGGGCTCCAGCCGGTCGCCGGCGTAGCCTGCGCCGCTACCGATGCGGATCGTCTTCATTATAGGCAGGCTCCTTTCCAAAATCGCTTTCTCGTTGTGTTTCTTTTCGTTAGAGATAGATTCCTGTAGCAGCGACAAGCATCATGACAATCACGCAGAACACGGCAATCAGGAATAGATTGCGGAACATTCTGGTCTGTTCCGCCTCATCGCACTTGGTCAGCTGTACATAGGTTGCCAGGATAATGCCACCTCCGGCAGACAGCGGGCTGACCGCCGCGCTGAAGGAGCCGTTGCAGAGCGCACTGAGCAAACTGATGGGGCTGACCACATCTCCGATGTTCTCCAGAATACCGGGGATGGTTGGGATCAAGGTGGGCATAACCACACTGGTAGTAGTACTGAACCAGGACATGATGCCGGCAGTAAGGGACATCACAGGCTGTGCGGTCCACTCGTTCATAAATGTGGAAAGGAATGCCACCATCAAGTCAATGCCGCCAGTCTCCACCACGATATTCATCAGCACACTGACGCCGCAGATGAGCAGCAACGTATTCCATGCAATATCTTTGATAACGCTTTTGTCGCTGGGGACTACCTTGATCATGACCAAAACCAAACCCACGATCAGAGCAGTCAAGCCCACATTCCGGCCAAACACCGCCACAAGCACAATAAATGCCGCAATTCCAATCAGGGTAATAATCTGCTTCTTGTCAAACCCAGGAACGTCTTTTGATGCAATGGTCTTCTGCGGCTTGATGCGCCAACCCCGCAGAATCAGATACGCAGCCAGGGCCACGATGAAGTGGCCGATGAACGCATTGATGAAATAGGTGGGCTGCAGAGATGCCCATCCGTAATCCCCGATCAGGCCCTGGGCCACAATGCCGGCAGTGGAAATGGGAGACGCCGCGCCGCCGCAGCCGCCGATGGAGCACATGACACCGAACAGGAAGGGCGAGACCCCAAGCTCCACAGCCAGGGACAGGGCAGGAAGTGCCACGATGGCAATGGACGGAGCGGGGCCGGCACCCAGAGCAGACACCGCAAAGGTCAGCAGAAAAATAGCCCAAGGAAGCAGCCATGCCGTCCGTCCGGTCAGTGCGATCACCTTCCGGGCCAGCAGGGCCATGGTTCCTGTTTTTTCTGCGATACCAAACAGGAACATGGTGCCAAACAGGATCAGGAACATGTTGGTGGGGAATCCCGCCTGCAACTGACTGTCTGTCAGGCCACACACCATGCAGGCAATCAGCGCCAAAGCCATGGAGACGACACCAGTGTTCATACCTTTGGCAAATCCCAATGCAATTGCTACGACCAGAAAAACCAATGCTAAAACAGCAGGCCAGTTTTCCATAATAATCCTCCTTCGCTCTGCATGCAATCGGAATCATGCAGGCGGCCGCGCAGATGGCACAGCCGCCTGCCCTGATCACTCAGTGTACCCAGTTTCCATTCTCATCCTGATGCTGCTTAGGAGGACCGTATACAACCACAAAGCGGGATTTTTCACTCTCCACGACCACTTTGTGCTCCACGCCGTCAGGGAAAATTACCAAGTCTCCGGGGACAAACACGTCCTCTTTTCCCGTAGCGGGAGACGTGATTCTCAGTTCGCCTTCCAGGATGAACATCAGCTGATCAAAACCATGGTGGGTATGAGGATCGGCATCACCGGTCTTGCCCATCTCACCGATGATAAATTCCACATTATTGCTGCCGTTGAAGGGGCCGGCCAAACGCCGGTTGAAGGTATCATGATGGCCGGGGGGCTCGTAAACGGGGACTTCGCTCAGACTGACCTTGATATGTTCCTTCGGTTTGTTGCTCATAATGTACGCTTCCTTTCTATAATACACTATTTCTCTTCAGAATTCATCTGTCCTGTTATTTTTTCTTCGTAACTTCCACAATCCCGTTGTCGCCGTCCACCTTGACCCAATCACCGGTTTCAATCACTTCGATGGGATCCTGGTCCAGCCGGTCCACCACCGGAATGGTGACGCCGTACAGCTCGGTGGACAGCACCGCGCCCGCCAGAATAATCAGCTCTGTCTCCCGGTTGATAAACGCTTTAGGTGCATTGCCGCAGCGGGTATTCTCCAAAATCCAAGTGGCCGAAGCGGTAGACCCCTTTCCCAGAGGATAAACCAGCACCTTGTCCTTGACACATTCCCCGCATACCGCGACCCGGACGTCCACGATTTTACCTGTGGGAGGATTGACGCCGTGGGACCAGACCAGAGATTCCTTACTGACCAGGGCCTCTCCTTCCACCACGCCGGGAGCCAGCGCGCGTCCCTTCAGAATGATCTTTTCCGCCATTTCCATTCCCTCCTTACACAGCTTCCGTGACCGCCGCCACACAGTCCTCCATGGAGGCATACACCAGTTCAATGCCGTGCTCTGAGGGGAGATAACTGGCGTTTTTGCCGGAGTCGGTGATCAGCGTCTTATACTTCCCGTTGCCCACCAGAGGGCTGATGACCAGGCAGGTCTGCACCATCATGCGCACACCGGCGGCCTCCATCTTCTGGATGACACCGGACCGCTTCAGCATGTTGTTGGTCTCCGCCGTTGTGAAGATCCACATGTCTTTGCCCGGCTTTACCCGTCTCCCCTCCATCAGGTGGGCCAGTTTCGTAACCTCCTGCGTGGAGCTGTGGGGACAGCCGGTCACATACAGGTCAATTTCACCGGGGTTCTTTGTGCACAGGGATTTTTCCGTCTCCGTGAGCATTTCCCGGGTAATCGTGAACTCACTCAGCGGATCACGGCCCTCAAACGGATCCCCGTATAGTGCCTCGGGAGTGACACCCACTGCGTGCCATAGCGCCACCGATCCGCTGGACGCCGCACAGGCACCCAGGTATTTCAGATTATCGTTGGTCGCACTCTGGGGAATTCCGTAAATAGCAGGGATGTAATTGCCCACCCGTTTACCGATAATAATGCCGATGGTGTTGTAGTCCAGATCGGACAGCGGACCGGCATCCACATTGACCTTCACCTGGGCTTTTCGATTCTCCGGGAAGTAGAGGCCGAACTTCGGGATCCGTCCCGTGAGCGCCGCGCAGATGGCAAGGCCGGCAGGCGTACGGTTGGTCCGGGCACCCAAAACAGAGTTGGCGTAGCTCACTGCGGAGGACTCCGCCCACGCCACATTCTGTCCCAGGCGGGGCACGCTGCCCTGAACATAGGGCGTGCAGGACCAGGCGTGGTATTCACCCAGTTTCATGATAGAGTCACACAGTTTCATCTGGTTCTCCGCATACTCCCGGTCATAGCCCATCTCCTCCCATGTGTCAAAGGGAATGGAGGCGGGGTCCTGGGTGGTGGGCACACAGCATTTGCCGCCCATACACGCCAGCTTGCCCAGATAGTCGCGGCCTGCGATATGCAGAGACCCGAAGTGGGCCATCGCCTGGACAGAGACAACCTCCACCATTTCCTCCGCACCCAAAGGCTCTCCGATTTTGACCATAATCTTCATGGCCAACTGCTTCGCCTCTCCGTGCTTTCCATCGAGCATCTCCTGCTCATAAGCAGTCAATCTCAGTGCCATCTGACAGTCACTCCTTCCAAAGATAGATTCTCATCGTACTTCAAGCTTCCTCTGCCCTGATTAAGTGCAAGTACTATGCCAACTTTCAATTTATTATTGATTTTTACAGAAAAACGCCGCGGCGCAAGGACTTTCGGGCTGTTCCGAAGTTCTCCGCCGCGGCATGCAGTGCAGGATATATTCTATTTTTTTAGAACTAACTTTTTCTCATTGGACCTCTTTCGGCCTCAATCCGCTGCAGCTCCAACATTTCCAGTATTTTAGAAGCCAACTCTAAGAAATTAGAACTCTGGTTGGTTCAATTTGTTGTACAGACTGGCCAGAGAAATCCCCAGCTGAGCTGCAGCCTTTTTCTTTCCTTCCAGATTCGAGCCGTACTTTTCCAGCATGCGGCGAATCTCCTGTTTTTCAAATGCCCGGGTGCGCTGTGCCAAGGTCAGCCCGGCATCCACCTTCTCATTCAGCAGTCCGCTGGGCAGGGAATCCCGACTGATTACTCCGGAAGAAGAAAGATAGGCTGAAAACTCCAGAGCGTTGCGCAGTTCCCGAACATTTCCAGGCCAGTCGTGGGCCTGGAGACAATCGATTGCATCTTGAGTCAGCGTAAACGTACGGCGCAACTTTTTACTGAATCCATCCAGAATGGATTGAGCCAGTGCAGGGATATCCGCCGCACGTTCCCGCAGCGGCGGAATATGAATGGCGAAAGTATTCAGCCGGTAATACAAATCCTTTCGGAACTTTCCCTCTGCAACATAGTCCGGCAATGAGGCATTGCAGGCCGCAATGATACGTACGTCCATATCGATTTCCTTGATCGCCCCCAAGGGCCGGAACCTCCGCTCCTGCAGGACCCGCAACAGTTTGGCCTGGAGCCCCACATCCATTTCAGATATTTCGTCCAAAAAAATTGTTCCGCCTGCAGCAGCCTCAAACAATCCAATTTTCCCGCCTTTTTTCGCCCCGGTAAATGCGCCCTCCGCATAGCCAAAGAGTTCAGATTCCAACATGTTTGCGTTGAAATTCGCGCAATTGATTGCCACAAATACACCAGACGACCGAGGACTCGCATTATGAATGGCCTGGGCATACAGTTCCTTTCCCGTCCCGCTCTCCGATTCCAGCAGTACAGTGGCATCGGTCCCGGCAATCCGCTGTGCCAGTTCCTTCACGTGGACCGCCGCTGGAGCCACTGCTACAATATCATCAAACGTATAGCGGGCTCCGTTGGCCTTGTTGATCCGGCGCAGCACCTGCTTGCTGCGCGCTTCTGCCGCCTCCAACTCCTGTCTCGCCCGATACGCATCCTCCAGGAACGTGATGACAGAGACTCCGCCCTTCAGCTTCCCATCCTTGTAGATCGGATATAAGTTGACAAAATAGAACTCCTCCACTTCCTGCCGGGTCATATGGAGAACTGGCTTTCCGCCTTTCAGCACATCCGGCAGATGCGCTCCCGGCCGGAGATCCTTCAGGGAGTATCCTTCAATGGGCCCGATATCTCCGCCTGCCTCTTTGTTGAGAAAATCCAGATAGGCCTGATTGCCAAACACAATCCGTCCATCCGCATCAATGATGTTGACCCCTTCCCGCATTGCGTTTAAAACGGCACGTGCATCCTCATTCAAATGCAGTTTCAACTCCACCGTTCCTCCCTCCGTTCTCTTCTCTCTGCGGTGGTCCTGAGTTTTCTCCATCATAGCCTCCGCCCTGCAAAAAATCAAGATGGACCTTCTTTCCTGTTTCTTAAACATTTCCTCATAAAACCCTAATCTCCAAGCCCTTGACTTTTCCTATCCCCGGCATTATGATAACTGTACCAATACAGTTAATACGGATTTGAGGGAGCGTTTCGTATGAAGCACATTTACAAAGTTCTGATTTCCGCCGCCTTTCTCTGTTCCCTGTTCCTGGCGGCCCTGCCTGCCTGTGCGGATCAAACCGGCAAACAGGATCATCCGTCCCCGTCTCAGAAGCACGCCCAGGATGTCATGGCTGTGATTTCCGTTGAAACCGAAGACAAATTGGCCGGCCTGCACTGCGAGTACACCATCGACGGCATACTTACCGGAGGTCAAGCCATCCAGCCCCTGAAGATTTTTACCCTGGGGGAAGATGTGCCCGTCTCCCTGCCCCCTGATCCGGACAATCCGCCGGAGGGTGAGCGCTTTCCCTTTGGCCTGTATCTGGCAGTGGTCACCAAAGACGGCACGGAAATCCCTGTCCCCGTGTACTACCAGTGGGAGGCCCGGCTGGATACTCCCCGCCAGTTCACCCTGCGGGGCCGCGCGGCAGCAGGGTATACGCTCACCCCCCAGGAGGCGGACGGGCTCACCACCACCTCTTTTGCCGATCTGCCCGCAGAGGACCTTCCCTTCTGACCGCCAAGACACTTCTCCCTTTATTTTTCGCTCTGTCAACCTGAGGTTGACAGGGTGACAGCTCTTCTTTCTTGTCTGAAGCACCTCTTTTTGCTATACTGACGGTGTAACTCAGACCAGGAAGGATGTGGCACCATGGAATTGAAAGACCGAATCGCCCAGGCCCGAAAACAGGCCGGATTGTCCCAGGAGCAGTTGGGAGAGCAGCTGGGCGTCTCCCGGCAGGCGGTGTCCAAATGGGAATCCGGCCAGGCCAATCCCGACGTGGACTACCTCACCCGGATGTGCACCCTGCTGGGGGTGTCCGCCGACTGGCTGCTGTTGGGCAAGACGGCTTCCAACAACACAGCCACCTCGGGACGGCTGTGCCCCGCCTGCTCCGCTCCGGTAGGCCCTTCCGCCGCCTTCTGCCCAGCCTGCGGGGCCAATCTGTCCACCGGCGGCTCCTTCTGTCTCTACCTCACCAGCCAGGATGACAGCCCGGAGCTGGCCCTGTGCATCACCAAACTGTTTGAACAGCCCTACGCTCATCCCGCCTTCCCCTGGGCGGGGGATGAGGTCCCCCCCAGAAGCGCCCTGGACGTAATCAAATCCGTCCCCATGGTCCTCTGCCGGGGGCTCACCCTGGAACAGGCCCGGGAGGGAGCCAGGATCATCAACTCCTATGCCCCACTGGTAGAGATCTACCGGGACGAGGACGTGGGAGTCGACGGGCAGGGGCAGGAGGTCCCTATGTTCGCCCCTTTCGTGCCTGCACCCCCCTCCCAAAAGAAGCCCATGAGCCCGGGCATGGTGTTTCTCATGGTGGTGTTGGGGGTCATCGCCGCCCTCGTGATCCTCGCCCTGTTCTGACCTGTCCCTATGTCCTCATACTGGCCGGGGCGGCAGGGCTGTACTGGCTCAACCGCCTGTGGCTGCGCCACGTCCTCCCCGGCCCGGCGGGGCTGTTCTGTCGGTGCTGGCTGTCGGATGTGCTGGCAGGGGCTGTCCTTCCCGCATGGACCGCCCTTCTCCTGCGGGCCGCCCGCCGTCCTTCGCTCCCCCCTCTGGCCGTTCTCATCCTGACGCTGGCTGCCGGCGGGGTGTGGGAAGGACTGGCCCCCCTGTGGAAGCCGGGAGCCGTCTTTGACCCGCTGGACTTCGCCGCCTACCTGGTGGGAACCCTTTTCTTTCTGGCCCTCGAAAAAAAGCGGAAAACCCTCTTGACACGCTGGTTAGCATATGCTAATATGTGAGCAGGGTTAGTTGTGGCTAACCTCCAATGTAATCTCCTTCCATGTTTTGAACCAGGGACCTGCAGACGCCCGCGCCGGCAACGGTGCGGGCGTCTCCCTTTGCTTGAATTGAACCTTGAAATTTTAACTGTTTCAGTTTTTTCTCCAACCGCCTTTGATGCAAAATGTCCCGTGATTTCTTTGCACTTTTTTCTCTTTTTGTGGATTTACCCATTCCATTTCGCTTTTGAAATGTGTATACTTATGCTTGCTATTGTATGCGCTCGCGCACAGAAGAAGTTGATTGGAGGAGAACGGAAAGATATGCTCAAAACACTCATGCGATCCATCGGCGAATACCGGAAAGTCACCATCATGACTCCGGTGCTGGTCACCGGTGAGGTAGTGGTGGAATGTTTTATCCCCTTTGTCATCTCACGGTTAGTTGACCAGATACAGGCCGGCTGTGAGCTGTCTGTCATCATGCAGTACAGCGGCCTGCTCATTATTATGGCAGGCATTGCCTTGCTGCTGGGCTGGGGTGCAGGTGTTACCTGCTCCGCCGCATCCACCGGCTTTGCCCGCAACCTGCGCAGGAACATGTTCTACGCCATTCAGGACTACTCTTTCGCCAACATCGACAAATTTTCTACTTCCTCCCTGGTCACCCGTCTTACTACAGACGTGACCAATGTTCAGTTCGCCTTCATGATGATCCTCCGGGCCGCCATCCGCTGCCCGCTGATGCTGATCTTCGCGTTCACGGTCTCGTATATGATGGCTGGCTCCATGGCCTATATCTTCCTGTTCACCATCCCGGTGCTCACCATCGGCCTGGCCCTGGTCATCTGGAAAACCGTCCCCCTGTTCCGCAAAGTATTCAAGAAGTACGACCGGCTGAATGAGTCTATCCAAGAGAACGTACAGGCCATGCGGGTGGTCAAATCCTACGTCCGGGAAGAGTATGAAAAGCAGAAGTTCGAAACTGCCGCCCAGGACGTGTGCAACGACTTCACCAAGGCGGAAAAAATCCTAGCCATCAACTCCCCCTTGATGCAGTTCTGCGTGTACGCCGCCTCCACCCTGATCATGGGCGTGGGCTCCTACGTCATCATCAACACCCAGGGGGCCCAGCTGAACGTGGGCCAGCTGTCCGCGTTGTTCACCTACAGCATCCAGATCCTCATGAGCCTGATGATCCTGTCCATGGTCTTCGTCATGATCACCATGGCCTTTGAGTCTGCCCACCGTATCGCGGAAGTGCTGCAGGAAAAGAGCAGCCTGGTCTCTCCCCCCAATGCGGTTACCGAGGTCAAGGACGGCTCCATTGACTTTGATCATGTGAATTTCCGTTATTCGGAACATGCCGAGCGCATGGCTCTGTCCAATGTGGATCTGCACATCCGCTCCGGTGAGACCATTGGCATTCTGGGCGGAACCGGCTCCTCCAAGACCTCTCTCATCCAGCTCATCCCCCGTTTGTACGATGTCACCGAGGGCAGCGTGAAGGTGGGCGGCGTGGATGTGCGGGATTACGACCTGGAGGTGCTGCGCAACCAGGTGGCCGTGGTGCTGCAGAAGAATGTGCTCTTCTCCGGCACTATCAAGGAAAACCTGCGCTGGGGCGATTTGAACGCCACCGACGAGGAACTGGTCCATGCCTGCAAACTGGCCCAGGCAGATGAGTTCATCCAGCAGTTTCCTGATGGCTATGACACCTATATTGAGCAGGGCGGAACCAACGTGTCCGGCGGCCAGAAACAGCGTCTGTGTATCGCCCGGGCTCTGCTCAAGCACCCCAAAATTCTGATCCTGGACGACTCCACATCCGCTGTGGACACCAAGACCGATGCCCTCATCCGCAAGGCCTTCCGGGAGTATCTGCCTGAAACCACCAAGATCATTGTGGCTCAGCGGGTGGCCTCCGTGGAGGATGCCGACCGCATCCTCATTATGGACGGCGGCCAGATCGTGGCCGTCGGCAACCATGAAGAACTGCTGGCCACCAATCCCATCTATCAGGAAATCTACGAGTCTCAGAACAAGGGAGGGAAAACGGATGAATAACAAGGGCACTTTGGGCCGCCTGCTGCGCACCATTCTGGAATTCTACCCTGTGATGGCTCCCCTGACCTTGCTGTGCATCCTGTTCAGTGCCATCGTCAACGCTCTCCCCTCCCTGTTCATGCAGCAAATCATCGCTCTCATTGAGGAGAGCTGGCAGGCTGGCGACTGGGCTGCCGTATCCGGCCAGATTCTCCGGCTGGTGGGCACCCTGGTTGCGATTTACGTCATCTCCCTGGTCAGCGTGTTCACCTGGACCCGCCTGATGGCCATCATGACCCAGGGCCTGCTGAAGAAACTGCGCTGCAAGATGTTCAACGGCATGCAGAACCTGCCCATCAAGTATTTCGACACCCATAACCACGGCGACATCATGAGCTACTACACCAACGATATCGACACCCTGCGTCAGCTGGTGTCCCAGAGTATTCCCCAGCTCATCAGCTCCGGCGTGGTGGTGTGCACCTGTCTGGCCATCATGCTCTATTTCAGCGTCTGGCTCACCCTGGTCATTCTCGTGGGCGTGACGTGCATGCTGCTGGTCACAAAAAAGGTGGGCGGCGGATCCGCCCGGTTCTTCCGCCGGCAGCAAATCTCCATGGGCAAAGTGGAAGGCTTCGTGGAAGAGTTGATGAATGGCCAGAAGGTGGTCAAGGTATTCTGCCACGAGGAAGAGACCGGCAAGGACTTCGACCGGGTCAACGACGCACTCTTCTCTGATTCCAAGAAGGCCAATACCTACGCCAATACCCTGATGCCCATTCTGAACAACATGGGCAATGTGCTTTACGCGGTGGTAGCCATGGTGGGCGGTTTGCTCCTGCTGATGCAGGCGCCCAACCTCTCCATCTCCGGCATGGCCATCAGCATCAGCATCGTGGTCCCCTTCCTGAACATGACCAAGCAGTTCTCCGGCAACATCGGCCAGGTGTCCCAGCAGGTCAACTCCGTGGTCATGGGTATGGCCGGCGCCCACCGCATCTTCGAGCTGATGGATCAGCAGGCGGAAAAGGATGAGGGCACCATCACTCTGGTAAACGCCAAGGAAGGGGCTGACGGCACGCTCCAGGAGTGCAGCGAACGCACCAACGTGTGGGCCTGGCGCCGGGTCAATCCGAACGGATCGGTCACCCTCACCCGTCTGGCCGGCGACGTGCGCATGGAACATGTGGACTTCGGCTATGATCCCAAGAAGACCGTACTCCACGACATCACCTTGTTTGCCAAACCCGGCCAGAAGGTAGCCTTTGTGGGTGCCACCGGTGCCGGCAAGACCACCATCACCAACCTGATCAACCGTTTCTATGACATCAGCAACGGCAAGATCCTCTACGACGGCATCAACATTATGGACATCAAAAAAGCGGATCTGCGCCGCTCCCTTGGCATTGTTCTTCAGGATACCAACCTATTCACCGGTACCGTGATGGACAACATCCGCTACGGCAATCTGGCTGCCTGTGACGAGGAGTGTATCGCCGCCGCTCAGCTGGCCGGCGCCCACGACTTTATCACCCGTCTGCCCGACGGCTACAACACCATGCTTACCAGCAACGGCACCAACCTGTCCCAGGGTCAGCGCCAGCTGCTGGCCATTGCCCGGGCTGCGGTGGCCGATCCCCCGGTGATGATCCTGGATGAGGCCACCTCCTCCATCGACACCCGCACTGAGGCCATTGTACAGCAGGGCATGGATGCGTTGATGTGCAACCGCACCGTATTCGTCATCGCCCATCGACTGTCCACCGTCAAGAACTCCGATGTCATCATGGTTCTGGAGCACGGCGTGATCATTGAGCGCGGTAGCCATGAGGAACTCATTGCCAAGAAAGGCAAGTACTATCAGCTGTATACCGGCGCCTTCGAGCTGGAATAAACCTTTTGGAAAGGCTGCGCCTTTCCAAAAAGGGTTTTCACGGCGCACCTTGCGGTGCGCTGTGAACTCTGCGAGACAGCAAAGGGCACCGCCACCGGCGGTGCCCTTTGCTTATATTTGAATCAATCTGAGAGCAGCATCCGGTCGTTGTCCAGATTCTGCCCGGTCCCCTCCCGGAACCTGTGCAGCAGATCGTCCACCGTCATGGCCGCGCGCTCCGCCCCGGCCACGTCCAGCACAATGCCCCCGTCCGCCATCATCAGGGTCCGGTTCCCCAGGGTCAGGGCCTGGGACATGTTGTGGGTGACCATCAGGCAGGTGATGTGCTCCCGGGCCACCACCTGCCGGGTGAGCTCCAGCACCTTGTCGGCGGTGGCCGGGTCCAGGGCGGCGGTGTGCTCGTCCAGCAGCAGCAGCTCCGGCGTGGTGAGGGTGGCCATGAGCAGGGTCAGCGCCTGGCGCTGGCCGCCGGAGAGCAGACCCACCGGCTGGCTCATCCGGTCCTCCAGCCCCATGTCCAGCAGGGCCAGCTTCTCCCGGAAGAGCTCCTTGTCCCTCCGGGAGATGCGGCTGAAGGGATTGCCCTTTTTTGTGGTGCGCAGGAAGGCCAGGGCCAGGTTCTCCTCAATGGTCATATTGGGGGCAGTGCCCTTCAGGGGATCCTGAAACAGGCGGCCGATGACCTGGCTGCGCCGGTGCTCCGGCTGGAAGGTGATGTCCTGGCCGCCCAACGTGATACGGCCCTCATCCACGTAGAACACCCCTGCCACCGCGTTGAGCAGGGTGGACTTGCCCGCCCCGTTGGAGCCGATGATGGTGACAAAATCCCCCTCGTCCAGGTGGAGAGAGAGGCCGGACAGCGCCTTCTTCTCGTTCACCGTTCCGGGGTTGAAGGTCTTGGAGATCTTCTGAATGTCCAGCATGTCACACGCCTCCCTTCCGGCTGGCGGCCAGCTTGCGTTTCTGGAAGGCCGCCCAGTTTTTGATGCTGGGGGCGGCAATGGCCAGGCCCACGATGACGGCGGTGAGCAGCTTCAGGCAGTCCACCGGCACCACCCGGGTGTAGAACACGATGGCGTAGATAAAGCGGTAGATGATGGAGCCCACCATGACGGCGATGACCCCCTTGAGCACCGTCCGTCGGCCCAGCACCGTTTCGCCGATGATGAGGCAGGCCAGGCCGATGACCACAATGCCGGTGCCGGCGTTGATGTCCACCGTCTTCTGATACTGGCCCACCATGGCCCCGGACAGGGCGGTGAGGGCGTTGGAGATGCACAGCCCCACCGTGATGGTAAAGGTGGGGTTCACCGACGAGGCCCGCACCATGTCCCGGTTATCTCCGGTGGCCCGGATGGACAATCCCAGCCGGGTGCCCAGGAACCAGTAGAGCACCACCCCCGCCAGGATGGTGACCACAGCCGCCAGCAGCAGGTCGCAGTAAGTGCTGTCAATGCCGGCCCCCTCCACCGCGTCCTCCAGAAGGGAAAAGACGGTATCCACCCCCAGCAGGCTGGAGTTGGATTTCCAGCCCATGGCCATGAGGTTGACGGTGTACAGCCCCGTGTTGGTGACGATGCCCGCCAGGATGGAGGGCACTCCCAGCCGGGTCTGCAAAAAGGCGGTGACAAAACCGGCGCAGGCCCCGGAGACCATGGCCGCCGGGATGGCCAGGAAGGGATGGCCCGCCGCTGTCAGGGTGACGGACACCGCCGCCCCCAGCACGAAGCAGCCGTCGGTGGTCAGGTCGGCAACATCCAGGATTCGGTAGCTCAAAAACAGGGCCATGGCCACCAGAGCGTACAGGAAGCCCAGCTCCAGCGCTGTCTGGGTGATGAGCAGCATAGTGTTTCTTCCTCCTCACAGCCCGGCTTTTCCGGGCCTGCACACAGTCGCGCCGCCGCCCCGGTCCCCAGGGACCGGGGCGCGGCCTTTTTCGTTTAAACCTTGCAATACCGATTTCCTTCCGGCGGTTTACTCCTTGGTCGTAGTGACCTCCACCAGCTCGCCCATGTCGGCGAACACCGAGTAGTCCATGTCCAGGGCGGCGGCGGTCTCGGTGTTGACAGTGATGATGCCGCCGTCCATCAGATAGTAGTCCTCCATGCCATCCATGCCCTGGGTGATGGCCTCATAGGCCAGATCGGCGGTCCGGGCCCCCAGGTCGGTGTAGTTCACACCGCAGGTGGCAAAGGCGCCGTTGCGGACAAAGGAGTCGGCCCCGGTGTAGTGGGGGATGCCGGCATCCGCCAGGTCCTCGTAGATGGCCAGCTCCGCGGCCATGATGATGTTGTCGGTGGGGGTGAAGATGGCGTCCACGCCGGAGGCGATGAGGGCGGAGGCGGCGGCGATGACCTCGTCGTTGGTGGCGGCGGTCTGCTCGATGTAGGCGATGCCCTTGCCGTCCAGGTACTCCTTGGCCTCAGCGATGGGGGTCTCAGAGTTGGGCTCGGACAGGGAGTAGAGCAGGCCCACGGTCTCCACCGCCGGGTCGGCGGCCAGCATCATGTCCAGGATAAAGGCGGTGTTCAGCGCGTCGCTGGTGCCGGTGACATAGTCAATGCCGGTCATCTTGGCGGTGGCCGGGTCGGAGATGGCGGCGTACACCACCGGGGTCTGGGTGTCTTCGGCGGAGACAGCGGCCACCTGGGCGGCGGTGGTGGCGATGGGGATGATGGCGTCCACCCCCTCGGCGATGGCCTGGTCGGCCAGCTGCTTCAGGATGGTCTGATCCCCCTGGCCGGAGTCGGTGGTGTACTCGATGGTGACGCCGTTCTCGGCGGCGATCTCGTCCAGCCGGGCCTCGATGGCGGCGGCGATCTCGTCCAGGGAGGCGTGGTCCATCTGCTTGATGATGGCCACTTTATAGCTCTCGCCTCCGGCGGAGGGATTCTCCTCTCCGGCAGAGCTGGCGGGGGGCTGGCTACCCTCCCCACCCTGGGACTGCTGGGTGTTCTGGGCCGAAGAGTCGGAACAGGCAGCCAGGGACAGGCACAGGGCAGCCGCGGCGGCCAGGGCAAAGAACTTCTTCATCACGTTGCGCTTTTTCATGTTCGGTTCCTCCAAATGTTTTTATTTTGGATGGCAGATGAGCCGGGCCTTGCCAGGGGCCCGGAGGAGGTTGGACAAACAAAAAAGCCTTTGTCCCTCCATGGGACAAAGACTGCTGTCTCTGCGATACCACCCAAATTGACGTTGCAAAACGTCCGCTCGCTTACGCATACCATCATATGCGCCCCGATGGATAACGGGTGGGATACCCGTCGGTCCCTACTCGGTCTCCCTTTCGGTCCGCCCTCCGGAGTCCATTCACCGGCCGCGCCCCGCCCCGATTCCACCATCCGGGACTCTCTGAAGGTTTGCCGCACCGGCTACTTCTCTCCGTCACAGGTTTGAAGTATTTCCTTGTTGACGTCATTATACGCAAGCGGGCCAGAGTTGTCAACCCCCTCGAGCAAGAAAATTTTTATCACGCTAAAGCGGCAGGGGTGAGGCAGAATGCCTCACCCCTGCTCCATCCCCATCTCACGGTAATATGCCATGGCAAAATCACGAAATGCCTCCACAGACGGCCGCAAGGGAGCACTGCTGCTCCATGCCATATTCAGATCCACGCTGCAGATTGGCTCCCGGATGGGGAGAATCCGGTATTCCTCTCCCCAATAAGGTGTAATTTCATCTTCCTCCAGCAGCACCAATGCCCGACGTTCCGGTGTGGATGCCATGAGGTTGCGCTGCCCGGCAGGCAGACTCACCTCTCCGATGATGGTGGGAATGAATCCCGCCTGATAGCAATAAGATGTGAGCATATCCCGTAAAACCGTATATCGTGGCAGAATAAGCTCCTGATGGGCCAGATCCCGCAAAAGAACGAACTTGCCTTTGGCCAGCGGATTGTTTTGGTGCACTACGGTCACCATTTCCTGCCGGGTCAGGCAGCAGGATTCGTAATATCCCTCCCGCCGGGCGGGCCCCATGTGGAAAAACAGATCATAGTCCGTATTCAGGGTCGCCTTTTCCGGATCCGCTGCCCGCTGTGCGTCCAACTCCACCAGGGGATATGCCTGGGCAAACGCCTGGAAGAGCTTTGCAAACTCCCAGACCGGAGCGTACATGCACAGTTTCACCGAACCGGTAATCTGGCCATTACAGTAGTCGATCTTCTCCTTCACCCCGTCCAACAGGGCCAGAGCCTGATCTGCTGCCTGAAACAGAATCTTCCCGCTCTCGTTGAGGCGGATATTCCGTCCCACCCGGTCAAACAACCTGGTCCCCAACTCACGTTCCAGCACGGAAACCACACGGCTCAGGGCCGGCTGCGCCACATGGTTTTTCTCCGCCGCCCGGGAGATACTCTCCAGCCTGGCGATGTCCAGGAAGTAGCGCAGATGCTGTAATTCCATTCTCCTGCCCTCCTTCATATATAATCTATTTGTTATGAATTTGTCCATTCTTCTCTGACAATTGATATTTTACATGATAACACTTCTTCGTTAAAATGTAAACACGACATGAATATTAGGCTTTCTGCCGAATTCATCTCTGAACAGCCTGATATGACAGGTCAACATGTGCATCGGAAGCATAACTTATTTTTTATCTTTTGAAGGAGGTCATCTTATGGCAGGCATGAACAACACCGGCTACATTCCCAACGGCGGGCAGACCTATTATCCCCCCAAGTACCGTCCCTACGTCCCCACGCTCCCCTATACTCCCTGCAAGCGGGTCAAGGGGATCTGGAATCCGGAAATCCATCCCAAATTTGCCCACTTCAACTACGCGCTGATCGGGGAGCCCGTCATCGAGGAGCTGGAGGGCATCACCCCGGAGATGTTGGATTGGTTCTGGGCCAATATGGAAAAGTGCTATTTTCTCTGGGCGCCCGGCGCTCACGCCGGCTTCGCCTGGGATCCCTCTCCCGCCGAGGTGGGCTATGTGGGCTCCTGCGAGATGATCTATGAGTTTGACCTGGAGAAGCCCGGCCGCATGACCCGGCAGTCCATGGAGAACTATCCCTTTACTCAGTGCTACGACCACTGCTGGCTGTCCAACCGGCCCTTCGAGGGAGGCAAGGAGGATGAGCGTATGTGGCTGATTCACATGTACCGTCCCATCGAAAACGGCGTGGAGTGGGTCACCGCCCGTTTCATCCGCAAGGACCTGATGGAAACCTTCCTCAAAGGCATGGACAAGGTAAAGTGTCCGCCGGACCATGCTCTGTATGAGTCCGCGCGGTTCAAGGAATTTCTGCCCCAGATGTACTCCATCTGGAAGGATCATCCCGACCCCTACCAGAACGTCCACTTTGACCTGCGGGTCAAGCAGAATCCGGACGGCACCTGGTCCCATATCTGCGACAATCTGCCTCCCCATCTGAAAAATAAAGACTGAGTACATCTGTACTCACATCATTTTATCTGACTAAGAGAAGGGAGAATTTTTCATGACAGCATTACAGATTATTGTCTCTGTTCTGATGTTTGCTGTGGTTCTTATCGGCATCCAGAAGAAATTCCATCCCGTCACCGTCCTGCTGGCGGTGGGCGTGGTGGTACTCTTCCTCTGGGGCGGCATCATGGGGGTCACCAGTGCGGAGACCCCCTCCGGCAGCTATTGGCTGGACGCCTTTGAGTCCTTTAAGGACGCCTGTATGGAGTACATCTCCAGCACCGGCCTGACGGTGATGACCGTACTGGGCTATGTGGCCCTGATGGATCACCTGAAGGCCACCGACCTGTTCGCCTACTATCTGTCCCGCCCTCTGAGGAAGGTCAAGAGCCCCTATCTGGTGGGCTCCCTGGTCATTCTCATCGGTCTGATCTTCGTCTCTGCCCTGCCCTCCGGCGTGTCCAACGTGGTCCTGCTTTTCGGCGTCATCTACCCCATCATGAAGGCTGTGGGCCTGTCCACCCTCTCCTCCATTTCCGCCATTGTTCTGGGCTGCGCAGTCTATCTGGGCCCCGCTAACCCGGTTGCCGGTCTGGTTATCAGCCAGCTGGGCAATGGCACAGACATGGGCTCCCTGTTCCTCACCGGCCTGCCTTATCTGATCGTTTACTACGTGGTGGCCATGGTGGTGTTCTTCTTTACCTCCCGCATCGCTGACAAAAAGGATGCCAAAAAAGGCCTGACCACCGGCGAGGGAGAAACCAAAGAATTTGACATCAGCGCCTTCAAGCGTCCCAAGTGGTATGCCATTCTCCCCCTGCTGCCCCTGATCTTTGTGGTCATCTTCAGCACCATGGTGGCCAAAGTGGTTGTGATGACTGTGGTGGGCGCCACCTTCCTGTCCTTCGTCATCGTATTCATCCTGGAACTGATCTTCATGCGCAAGGCCCACGAGACCTTCGCTGAGGCCGCCGTGTTCTACAAGGGCATGGGCAACGCTTTCGGCACTGCCACCATCGTGGGCATCGCCGGTACCCTGTTCTCCACCGCTCTGACCATGGTGGGCGGTATCGAGCTACTAGCTACCAAAGTGGCTTCCATCCCCAATCTACCCATCGCTGCAGTGTTGGTGCTTTTCACGGTGGTCCACGCGGTGATGTTCTATGTCACCGGCAGCGGCCCGGTGTGCATCTTCACCCTGATGCCCATTCTCAACACCCTGCTCACCACCGCCGGGCACACCGACCTGCTCATCCCCGCTATGCTGTGCATCCTGGTGGTATCCCAGGCCATTGGTCAGGCCTGTACCCCCATCTCCGCCGCCACATTGTTCATCAGCGGCGCCACCAACACTCCGCCCACCGCGGTGTCCAAGCGGAACATGCTGCCCTCCATCGCCGGCGGCGTGGTGGCCCTGATCGCCATCATGATCTTCGCGGTGTGATTCCGGGCTTTCCTGTTTCTCCCCCTGTCCTGACGGTACCGGAGCAGCCAATGCTCCGGTACCGTCCCACCGAATCGTTTTTGTTTGGGAGGACGATATCATGATCAAAAAGGATAAATCCTGGGTCTCCCCCACACACTTAATGGTGACCATCTATGCCGGCCTGCTCTTCCTGGCCTGCGCCTGCGTCAACGCTGGCATGACCAACACCATCCTGCCCGCCATCTGTGAACTGCGGGGCTGGAACCACGCAGATGCGCTGCCCTTTATGAGCTACGGCGGTTATATTGGCGCAGCGGCTACCATCCTGTTTGCCCAACTGGTGGTGAAAAAAGATGCCAAATTCGTCACCGTCCTAGGCCTGATTCTGGGCGGCGTGTGTTTGGCCTTGTACGGCTATACCACGTCCTTTCCCATTTTCCTGCTTTGCATCATTGGCAACCGGGTGTTCTCCTGCGCCTATCAGCAGGCAGGCTGCACTGCCCTGCTGAACAACTGGTTTCCCCGGAAGAAAGGAGTGGTACTGGGCTGGGCCACCATGGGTATCATCCTGTCCGACGTCATCTGGTCTCCATACATTCCTGATGCCATCTCCGCCATTGGAGCGCCCCTCACCATGGCCATCGTGGGTGTGGTGTTTCTGCTGCTGGCTCTGTTCTTCGTTCTGCGAATCAAGAATATGCCGGAGGAGATGGGCTGTTACCCTGACAACAACAGCGAAGAGCTGGCTGACTTGGCTGCCAGCCAGGCTGCCATGAAGGCCTACCGCACCCAATTTACCTGGAAGCGTCTGCTGCGCACCCCTCAGGTGTGGCAGATTGGGATTGCCTGGGGCCTGCTGTGGATGATCGCCATTGCCTTCGTCAGCCAGCTGGTGCGCCGGTGCACCTCCCTGGGGTATGAGGCCGGCTTTGCCGTCCAGGTGCTTCAGATTTCCTCCATTGTTGGTCTGTTCGGCAGCTGGCTCTTCGGCTGGATTGACACCAGAACCTCCACCAAGACTTCCACCACCATATACGCCGTAGCCATCGCCCTTTTCTTTATCATGGGCCTGCTCCAGCCGTTCGGCATGTTCTTTGTCTGGATCAGCTCCTGCGGCATCATGGCCTGCGTAGGCGGCATCGCCAATCTGGCCCCTTCCATGATCGGCACTGTGTTCGGCCGCTGGGATTTCGCCGCAGCAAACCGGCTGATCTCCCCCATCATCATGGCGGTAAGTTCCTCCGCCTTCCTGCTGGCCTCCGTCTTTCTCAAATCCCCCTGGGGATACAATGGAATGTACGTCGCCTGCGCTGTCATTGCAGCGGGCTGCCTCGTCGCTGTACGTCTCACCAGCGACCGCATGATTGGGGCCACTGACCAAGAGGCCGCGGCTTGCATCCAAACCATATCCTGATATTCCGTGCTTCCCTTTTGCAGCGCCGCTTGGTGAACGGACCAGGCGGCGTTTTTTTGATCTTCAAGCACAACTGCCGTGGGTTTTCTTTCCTGCCGGTGTATGATAAAATGAGAGCAAAAGAAAGGGGTGACCGGCATGAACGATCAGGAGTTTGACAAGCTGCTCTACCAGCGCGCGACCGATCTGTCTCCTGAACCTCTCTCTGGCCCATGGCACCGCGCTCTGGGCTTCATCTGCTGGGGCCTGGCCCTCATCTCCATGACCTTGAGCGTCCTCCCGCTCCAGCATATCCTGCCCGCGCTGGGCAGCGTGCTGCTGTATCTTGGGTTTCGTTCCCTGCGGAAAACCAACCGGGCCCTGGGGATCTGCTACTGGCTGTCTGCCATCCAGGCCCTGTACCGGGCCACAGTGCTTCTGCTCAATGCCACACCGTTCACTCAGAATTCCGGAGCAACGGTTCTGCTCAGTTTTGGGGGGCCGGTTCTCACCTGGCTGATTTTTTTCGCCCTGTGGCGCGGATTGAAGAAGGTGTTCCGTCAGGCGGGCCAAAAAACCAAGACCCGCTCCGCCGGCGGTCTGGTGATATGCTACACCATCCTTTTTCTCCTGGCCCTGGGCAACGTCACCAGCATCCTGCTCTGGCCCCTGCTCCTCCTGTGGGTCTGTCTGCTGGCGGGCCTGTTCAAGACCAGCAAGATTCTGGACCAGGCCGGATATGCCATCGCCCCCACCCCGGTACGCTTGCAGAGCGGTTGGATTGCCCTGTTCTATCTGGCCGGGCTGCTGGCGGGAATTCTGCTCCTGCTGCTGGCCTTCAGCCGCTTTCCCGCGCAGGTCTCCGCCGCCCAGCTGGAGACCGGTCAGGCGCAGCTGCGCTCCCAGCTGGTGGAACTGGGCTTCCCGGAAGATGTGCTCACCGACCTGACAGATGAGGAAGTAGCCCTTCTGGAGGGCGCCTATACCGTCCAGGTAAATCCCCATGACACCCGGCCCGATCGGCCCGATGAGTTAGATGGCCTCACCCTCCGCTTCATCCAGGTGGAGCTGCCCGGCGGCGCGGCGCGGTGCGCTATATTCTCTGGTTCCGCTGGGACCGGGCGCCGGAACACCGTCTCCGGGACGGGCTGGAGATCATTCCGGACTACCACGATGCCCTCACCATGAACTATGCCGCCCCCGTCCAGGGACGTGTCCTGTGGGAGAACGGCGCTCAGCTGTATCAAACCCCGCTGGAGGGATGCTACGGCAGCCACACCCGGCACAGCATCTTTTTCGTCAGCAGCAGCTACCAGGCCTACACCTTCCAGTTCTCCCTGCCCCGGCAGGGGGATCACATCCGGGGGTATGTCACCTATGGAATGTACGCCGCCCATCCCGGACTGCTGTACCATTTCAACGCCGAAGTGCGCTATGCCCACCAGGAATTCTGGGCCTGCTATCCCTGGGTCACTCCAATCCAATACCAGCGCAGTAAAGCAAACAACACCGACCCGTTCATCCCCGCACATCAGTTTATCCCCGAGTTTTCCCTTGGCCTGACCCCCTCCTGGGAATGATCCCTGCACGTCACAGGGCCCGGCTCCCCCGCGGAGCCGGGCCCTGTATCATGCAAATCCGGGCATCAGGTTCTGTCCCGCCCGTCCGGTCTGAGTGCGAGCACGCCGTCCCGCTCCTCCACTTCAAACAGCACCGGGCGCTCCTCTCCCTTGGTGTTGGGAGCGTGGAGCACATAATAGCGCCGCCCATCCAGCGCCGTAAACAGCATGCCATGTCCCCCGTCCCTGGGAAACAGCGGCTGCGCCAGCTGCCGCCAGGGTCCGGTCACCGCTCCGCTCTCCGAGATCGCCTGTCCCACACAATAGCCCTGGGCTCCCCACCCGGACCACAGCAGGGACAGCGCCCCGCCGCCCAGCTTCACAGCGCAGGGACCGTCGGAAAAGTAGATCTCCCCGTCCATGCCGAACTCTTCCTTCGCGAACGGAACCGGAACACACCAGGGCGCCTCAGAGACCTGGAAGATGGGAACCGGATCCCCCGCCGGGCCGCTCAGGTCGTCCTTCAGCCGGAGTGCGCACATATCCCGGCATCCCGCATCCTCAAAGGAGTGGGAGAAGATCAGCCAGGGTGCGGTTCCCTCCAGATACAGGGTCCCGTCGATGCAGGTCCACCCTTCCGGAGTCAGCCGGGCACCATAGGTAAAGGGCCCTTCCGGCCGGTCCGCCCACAGGGTATGGACCCCTTTCTTCACCCGGCCGCCGGCCAGGGTTGTCACCAGGCAGAACCGCCCCTTCCAGGCGTAACATTCCGGCGCCCAGTAGCATTGATCCGCCCAGAATCCCTCCGGCCGGTGAAAGATCTCCACAGGCCCCTCCCACTGCTCCAGATCTGCGCTGATGTAGCAATCAAAACCATCTGCCGGACCCCAGCAGGTTTCGCTCCGGGTTCCATACAGGTAATACCTCTCCTCATGCACCAGGATATAGGGATCCCGGACCCGGATTTCCTCCCGTCTCATACAGCTGCCGCCCCCTCATCTTGTTTTGGGTAGTTTACCACATCCATCCACCTGGTTCCATAGCTTTTCCGGTCTTCTTTGGGCAATTTCCCACCGGACAGGCAAACCGTGCGCCCCTGCCGCATAAGTTCTTGCGTGGGAGGTGAGAACCGTGCTTCATATTCTCCGCCAGAAATGGCTGCGGGATCTGTTTGCCACCATTGCCGTCCTGTCCTTCAGTGCGGCCCTGGTCGCCGCGCCGGAGCAGGCGGTGGAAGGGGCAAAAAACGGCCTGATTCTGTGCTTCAATGTCATTGTGCCGTCCCTGTTCCCCTTCTTTGTCCTCTCCTCCCTGATTGTGGACCTGGGCTTGGCTGCCTATCTGGGCCGGGCTCTGGAGGGACTGATGCGTCCGCTGTTCCGGGTGAGCGGCAGCTGTTCCGCCGCCGTGGTGCTGGGCTTCATCGGAGGCTATCCCGTGGGCGCCCGCACCGCCCTGCAGCTCTACCAGCAGGGCCTGTGCTCCAAAACAGAGGCAGAGCGCCTGCTGGCTTTCTGCAACAACTCCGGGCCGGCCTTTATTTTCGGTGTGGTGGGCGCCGGCGTCTTCGGCAACAGCCGGGTGGGCCTGATGCTCTACCTCACCCACACCCTGGCCTCTCTTTTTGTGGGACTGCTGTTCCGTTTTTACGGCACGGTGCATCATCGAGGCTCCGGCAGCCGCCAGCAGCCTAAACCCATTGAAACGGTCACCATCCCCGCCGCATTTACCAATGCGGTCACCCGCTCCTTCCAGAGCACGCTGAACATCTGCGCCTTTGTGGTGTTTTTCTCCGTGGTACTGCAGCTGCTCACCGCCTGGGGCGCCATTTCCGCCCTGGCAGAGCTTCTGGGCATGCTGGGGCTCAGTTCCCAGTGGGCCCACCGTCTGGTGGCCGGCCTTCTGGAACTGTCGTCCGGCGTGTCCTCCCTCAGCGGCGGCAGCGGACTGGCAGGCCGAGCATCCATGGCCGCCTTTATGCTGGGCTGGGCCGGCATATCCGTCCACTGCCAGGTCCTCTCGTTTCTCATTGACAGTGGGCTGTCCGCCCGGGTCTATCTGGCGGGAAAGCTCTGCCACGGCCTGATCGCCGCCGCACTCACCTGGGTAGCCACCCGCATTTTTCCCATCTCTCAGACCGTCTCCCATTACCTGATTCAGCAGACAGAATCCATTGCCGCTCTGGACTTCTCCACTGCCCTTGTCATTTCCACCTGTGCCGCATTCAGCTGCTGGTTCATATTTACTGCACTGTGCGCTGTCCTCACCCGAAAAAAGTGTGGAAAAATGTCTTGCCATCGTGTATACTGATAGAGCAACCCCATAGAGAGAAGGAGTCGTCATGCTCTTCAAGAAAGATATCGAACCCCGGTGCGCTTACTGCAAACGCGGCTCACCTTTGGACGAGGAAACCGTGATCTGCGTGAAGCATGGCGTGGTGCCCGCCGCCGGCGCCTGCCGTCGCTTTCGCTATGACCCCTTGAAACGGATCCCCCCCAAACCGATCTCAGTGGACTTTTCCCACCTGAAAGAGGAGGACTTTGTCCTGTAATGCACAGGGCCGGGCAAACACCGCCCGGCCCTGTCTTCACCTTCTGCGCCGCTCCATTTCCTGCCGTTCCATCTGCGCAATCTGGTTCAGGCGCGGGTATGCGTATTCAAAAAAACCCTTCAGCGCGGAACACTGGTAGTTGCGGTCTCCGTCCCAATCCCGCTGACACCCACCCCGGCACAGGGGCAGCCAGAGGCAGCCTTCACACTGAGCCGGATGCCCGTGCCCTCGGATGCAGAACTCCTGCGCCACCGGAGAAACGGCCATCTCTGCCAGGGTCTGCTCCCCCAGTTTTCCCAGCCGCAGATGATCCAGGACAAAAAAGTCACAGGGATAGACACTGCCGTCTCCCTCTATGACAAAATACTGCCCGCAGCTGCCTGTCGTCGCACAGGTGCCCGCTCCGCGCCCCGCCAGCAGATTGACATAGTCGTCAAACAGACGCACACTGACGTAGTGCCCCCCTGCCCAGTCCTGATACCACAAGTCGAACACCGTCTTCAGGAAGGTCTCGTACCGCTGGGGAGTCAGAGAAAAAGGCCATTCCCCCCGCTGCCCCTCCATCGGGTCCAGGCAGGGGATAAACTGGAGAAACGGCACCTCCAGTTTTTTCAGGTTCTGGTACACCGCCTGCCCGCGCCGTGCCACTGCCCCGGTGACCACACAAAGCAGATTCACCTCTGCCCCGGCCTTTTTCAGCAGATCTAGTCCGCGCACCGCGTCAGACCAGCTCCCCTTTCCTCTGAGATCCACCCGGAAACCATTGTGGATCTCCCGCAGCCCGTCCAGGGACAGGCCCACCAGAAAGCGGTTCTCCCCGAAAAATTCCGCCCACTCCGGCGTAATCAAGGTCCCGTTGGTCTGAATGGTATGGGAAACAATCACTCCCGGCTTCTGATACCGCTGCTCCAGTTCCAGCAGCTTCCGGTAAAAGGGCAGGCCCCGGAGCATGGGCTCCCCGCCCTGGAACCCGATGTTCACGCCCTCTTGGGCCAGATCCATGGTCTGCCGCACCAGCAGCTCCAGCGTCTCTTCCGACATCAGCCCCAGGTCGTATTCCTGGCGATGGCCGGATACATCCTCGTAAAAGCAGTATCTGCACCGCAGGTTGCATCGGCCGGAAGCCGGTTTCACCAACAGGGTCACATATCGCATGTGCTGATCCCCCAGTCTCTCAAATTTACTTCATTATAGCAGATCCCACCCGCCGTGAGAAGAGGGGAACTGCGCCCGGTTTCACCCGGAAGCGGGGACGTTCCGGCTGCCCTTTTCAGCCAGTTCTCCGGGAAGATAGACGGCCCGGAAACTTCCCCGCACCCGCCCCGGCTCCGCCGGCCTGGCCGCCTGGAAAATTAAAATTCTGTTGCGGACGATCCTGCTAAAAATTGAACTTATTCTACTATCGGTTTAAGCCATATCGGGTAAAATAGCAGTAGAAATCAGGACGGAACTTCCGTAACCGGATCTCACTGTTCCCCACAATTATCCGGAATGGACTCTGATACATTGCGGCACAAAAAGAAAGGATGGATCGCATTATGAACGAGCCAGTATTAGTTGTCATGGCTGCCGGAATGGGCAGCCGCTTTGGCGGACTCAAGCAAATCACCCCAGTGGACGATCAGGGCCACAAAATCATCGACTTCTCTCTGTTCGACGCCCGCAGGGCCGGCTTCAAAAAGGTGGTATTTATCATCAAACATGTCATTGAAGATGATTTCAAGGCACGGGTCGGCAGCCGGATGGAACAGTTCTTTGATGTCCGCTATGCCTTTCAGGAGCTGAATCGTCTGCCCGAGGGATACTCTGTCCCTGAGGGCCGGGAAAAGCCCTGGGGCACCGCCCACGCTATTGCCTGCGCCGCCGACGTAATTGATGGTCCCTTTGCCGTCATCAATGCCGACGACTTCTATGGCCGCACCGCATATCAGACTATCTATAACTTTCTGAAGCAGCAGCCCTCCTCCGATGAGCAGGCCATGGTAGGTTATCTTCTGAAGAATACTGTAACGGAAAATGGCCATGTGGCCCGCGGCATCTGCGAGACCAAGAACGGATATCTCACCAATGTCGTGGAACGCACTCATATTGAAATGCGCCCCGAGGGCATTGTCTACACCGAGGACGGCACCACATTCTGTCCCCTGGCAGACGACACTATCGTGTCCATGAATCTGTGGGGATTCAGCCACGAGATGCTCAGCCAGTTCACCGGCCGTTTTGCCGCCTTTTTGGATGCCAACCTTCCGGTGAATCCCATCAAGTGCGAATACTTCCTTCCTTCAGTGGCCAATGCCCAAATTCAGGAAGGTCTGGGCCGCATCCGGGTTCTTCATACGGATGAGACTTGGTACGGGGTCACCTACCGTGAAGATCTCGAGTCTGTGTGGAATGCCATTGTGCGCATGAAGCAGGAAGGAATCTATCCTGAAAATCTGTGGACGGAATGACAGGCAACGGCCTGAAACACCTTGCTCTGCGGACGCATCAACCTCCATACCCTTATCTGCATCCCAGCTCTGGTAGAAAGCATCTCCGCAGTGACCGATTTTCTGCCCCAACAAGTCAGAGCCCCCTCTCAGGACCATACACTTGATCCTCATCACTGACAGTCAACCCTTCTGCCCGGACAAAGAAGACACGCACTGTCAGGTGTACGGGTGCATCACATCCAGTATCTTCCTTCAGCGGCAGTGCCTACCGCCGGCACCTATAAGAACATTCTTATTTTCGGCTCTGCTGCCGCCACGGAAGCGAGTGGCTGGAAACCCTGTCCAGCACATCTATAAGCCTGGAACTGTTTTGCGTCTATAGCCGGAACTTTCTCATTGCGTGTCCCATCCTCATCCAGTGGAAAGGGATCTGCTTTCCACTGGGTGCCAAGACCACAGCTTTGAAGTGCGGATGCACTTCCAGACCGGCTGACAACAGCTATTTTGCACTCCTCCACGAGAGACACAAGCTGGGTCGCTACCCGATCCAGCTGAAGCAGGCAGCCGATATGGTAAGCAGAAAGCCATGCATAAAACGACAAAGGAGAAGCATCAAAAATGAAGATATTAGTCACCGGTGGAAGCGGTTACATCGGTAGCCACACCTGTCTGGAGCTTCTGAATCTGGGCTACAACGTGGTCGTTGTAGACAATCTGTGCAACAGCAGCTCCGTTGCCTTGCAGCGAGTAGAGAAGCTCACCGGAAAATCCATCTCCTTCTACGAGTGCGACGTGCAAGACAGCGGGAAGTTGTCCGCCATCTTTGATGATCACAAGATTGACTGTGTGATTCACTTCGCCGGTTTGAAGGCAGTGGGTGAATCCGTTGCCAAACCCCTGGAGTACTACTCCAACAACTTCAACTCCACCCTAGTGCTGTGCGATGTCATGCGCAGCCACGGCGTGAAGCGCATCATCTTCTCCTCCTCCGCCACCGTGTACTCCGGCGACAACGAGATGCCCCTGAGCGAAAACTCCAAGACCGGCAACTGCACCAACCCCTACGGCTGGACCAAATATATGGGCGAGCAGATTCTCCGGGACCTGGCCAAGTCCGATCCCGAGTGGTCTGTAGTGTTGCTGCGGTACTTCAACCCCGTTGGCGCCCACGAAAGTGGAGAGATTGGGGAAGACCCCAAGGATATCCCCAACAACCTGATGCCCTATATCTCCCAGACCGCCATCGGCCGCCGGGAGTGCCTGTCCGTTTTCGGCGACGACTACCCCACCTCTGACGGCACCGGTGTGCGGGACTATATCCATGTGGTGGATCTGGCCCGGGGCCATGTGGCCGCCATCGACTACCTGATGAGCCACACCGGCGTGGGCGTCTTCAACTTGGGCACCGGCCACGGCTACAGTGTGCTGGACATGGTCCACGCCTTTGAGCGATCCAACGGAGTGAAGGTTCCCTACAAAATCACCCCCCGCCGTCCCGGCGACCTGCCCACCTGCTATGCGGACCCCACCAAGAGCCGCGAAGTGCTCCACTGGACCGCCACCCACGATCTGGACGACATGTGCCGGGATACCTGGAACTGGCAGAGCAAGAACCCCAAGGGCTACCAAGACTGATGTATTTCTCATCTGTTTCAATTACCATAGTATTAAAGGCACGGAACCGGAATTTTCATGGTTCCGTGCCTTTGACTTTTGACTTGTTGTTGGTTATGCTTTTTACTCCATTGTACGTTCGCTTGTCCTTTCCGGATAGATTTTAACAAAATTTTTGATTTCATACACAAAAAAGCAGACAGTCTTTCGACTGTCTGCTTTTTTGTGTCGGCACTACCTATCTTCCCAGGCCGTCACCAGCCAAGTATTTTCGGCGCGAGTGAGCTTAACTGCCGTGTTCGGTAT
>CALWXG010000005.1 GCA_944385435.1 uncultured Oscillospiraceae bacterium | reverse complement strand
CCGAAGGAGCCGACGGACAGGGGTACCGGATTGCCCTGCCCGTCCACCGTGTCGGGGAAGGTCAGGTCGGCGTTGGTGAGCTTGCCGTAGATGTCCTCCGGGGCCTGGGCCATCTCCCCGGCGGCGGCCAGCAGCTTCTCCTCCGCGTCGGACAGGATGTGCTCCTTCTGGTCCTGGACGATCCGGAAGTACCGGCGATAGAGCTCCAGGCCGGGCTCCTCCCGGTAGAACTGCTCCAGGGTCTCCGGGGCGATCTTCAGCAGCTCCGGGGTCTCAAAGGCGGTGGCGCTGCTGATCTCCACATACAGGCTCATCACCTTGCCCACCAGGGCCTGGTTTTCCGCCACCCGGGTGTCCTGATCGCCCTTGCGCTGGGCGTAGTTGACCAGTTCGGTGAGGTGCTCGATCACCTGCTGCTCCAGTTCCACGAATTCATAGAGGGTTGCGGCGCTCTCTCCCAGCCGGCCGGCGTAGCCGGGCAGCTTCCGGGTCAGGGCCTGGGTGGCCTCCAGGTCCTGCTGCCAGGCCTCGTCAGAGGGATAGATGTCCGCCAGGTTCCAGGTGGCCTCCACCGGGATCTGGCTGCGCTGGGGAATTTTCTTTGCTTCTGCCATGGTTGTGCCTCCCAAAAAGGTAGTAGTGGTGTGTGTTGACATCGCTGTTTATCATAGCACGGTGGGGGGAATTGCGCAAGGCCCGGAACGCACAGCAGGCACGGCCCCTCCCGGCGGAGGGGCCGTGCCTGCTGCAGGTCAGGATTGTTTGCGGAACAGATGGATGCGGAAGTCCAGCGTCACATCCAGCCTCCCCAGGGCGGCCAGCCGCTCCACTCCGGTCCGGGGCGTTTTCCAGGCGTAGGGAGTCATGCGGAACAGGTCCGTAAGGGTCTGGTTGTCCCGGATGGCCATGACACCGGTGACGGGGACGATGTCCAGGTAGTCGAAGCCCTGGTAGAGGATGGCCTCCTCCGGGTTTTCATAGGGGTGCTCATAGAGCACCGACTTCAGCTCCAGCAGATGCCGGGGGGCGGGGACTACATAGAGGAACAGACCGCCGGGTCTCAGCACCCGGCGGTATTCCTCCAGGGCCAGGGGGGCAAAGCAGTCCAGCAGTACATCCACCGTACCATCTCCCACCGGCAGATGGTACACCGAGGCCACGGCAAACTCGCCGCCGGGCACCCGCCGGGCGGCCTTTTTCAGCGCCGCCTTGGACAGGTCCACTCCGGCCAGGGAAAATGATCTCCCGATGTTTTGAAGCGCCTGAAAAATACCCTCTGTATAGTATCCCTCCCCGCAGCCCGCGTCCAGCAGGGTGCCGTCCTGGGGCAGCCGGTCCGCAATCAGACGGCACAGGGCCTCCCGGAGGGGGGCGTACCAGCCACCGTCCAGAAAGCGGGTACGGGCGGCGGCCATCTCCCGGTCATCCCCGGGGTGTCTGGAGTGCTTCTGATTGGCGGGGAGCAGGTGGACATATCCCTCCCGGGCCACATCATAGCTGTGTCGGTTGGGACAGCGGTAGGTTTGTCCCTCCCGGGTGAGAGGGGCGGCGCAGATGGGGCAGAGAAACAGGCTCATGAAATCGCTCCCTTTATTTCACACGGAAGGTCCGGGGTGCCCGGCGGTAGACCAGGGCCAGGATGACGGCGCTGTAGAGCACCGTCACGCCCAGCACCAGCAGGGCAAACCAGGAGGGGGTGCTCTTGATCTGGATGCAGCCGTAGCACACGAGGTACACCGCGAAGTTGATGCCGGAGAAGAAGGGGTTCTTCACCTGTAAGTCCGAGGTGTAGGGCTGGAACAGGTAGTACATGCCCAGGCAGTGGACGGCGAAGAACACCCCCAGGCACAAAATGGCGGCCAGGAAGACCAGATACTCCCCCACGGGGGGACGGCCTCCGGCGCACAAGGTGAGCACGGTGAACATGAGGCACACCGCCCCGGACAGGGCCAGCATGGTCCCGCCCAGCCGGGTAAAGCGCAGCAGGAAGTTTTTCAGCACCACGTCCTCCCGGCGGTACCAGGGGTATTTCAGCAGGGCCAGGTCGCAGTTGTAGAACATGGCCTTGCAGATGCGGGTGCCCACGTTGTTGTCCATGAAATACAGGAAAAACACGCAGTAGGGCAGACAGCGGGGCACCAGGTCGAACACCTCCGCCGTCTCCTCCCCCCGGAAGATGAGCAGCAGGGCGGCCCCCACCGCCGTCACTCCGGCGAGAATGGCCAGCACGATCTTCACCGGCTTGTACAGCATCCGCCGGTGGCGGCGGAAAAACAGGGCCTGGAGGTAGGGCCAGCCGGTGAGGCGGGAATCCCCCTCCGCCGTCAGGTCGCTGTCCTTGAGCTGTACGTCCCGGAACTGGGAGCCCTTGGCCTTCTCCTTGGCCAGCTCCGGGGAGACGGCCTCCGCCTTGCAGGTGTCCAGCACCAGGCGGTAGTAGTGGGGGAAGCGGACCATATATGCCGCCCCCAGCACCCCCAGCACCAGCAGAGCGGCTATCACTGCCGGGTGGAGCAGCACATCCTGGGGCCGGCTCTGGGGCAGGGCCAGCAGGCAGACGGCGGATCCCGCCGTACCCGCGACTGCCATCAGCATGATGTACCACACTTTACCGCCGATGTTCACCCCGGTGCGGCTGTACAGGAACAGGTGGAGGCCCTCGGCGGCCAGCCGGACAAAGGCCAGCTCCAGGCTGACCACCAGCCCCGCCCAGGGCCCAGCCCCCAGCAGGGCGGTGACCACCATGAGCAGGGGGGTGAACCCGGCAAAGGCGGCCAGGTGATGGCCCAGGCCGGTGATCATCTGGTAGCGCCAGGCGTCCATGGCCATCATGCGCACGCAGATGTACTTCAGCTGGGAGGGGGCCACGGCGTGGGGCTGGAGCAGGGTGCCGATGAAAAAGCTCATCCACAGGAAGATCCAGCAGAAGGGACCCAGGTTGGCGGGAGAGAGGGTGTCCCCGGCCCCGTCCAGGGCCAGGAAGGCGGCGATAAGCAGCAGCGCCGCCAGATAGATCGCTTTGCCCACCACGGCCCGCAGGGCCCACCAGAGGTTCTGGAGGAGGAACAGGGCGAATTTGCCCTCCCCGGCGGCGTAGAGCCGGTCGGTGAACAGCCGGCGCAGCATGGGCAGGCGGCCCAGCCAGTAGATCAGCTTGTTGCCCCGGATGCTGGCGTTGATGCGGAAGATGGTCCAGGCGTTACTCCTCATGCTGCCCCTCCCCCCCGTCCCGCAGGATGTCCACGATGCGCTGCTCAAACTCCGGGGTGTGGATGAGGGCGGGGTCCACCTCCTCCAGCAGGCCGTGGTTGAGCACCACGATGTCGTCGCACAGGTCGGTGGCCAGCTGGAGAATGTGGGTGGAGAAGATGAGGATGTGCTCGTCCTTCATCTCCCGCAGCAGATTTTTCATCTCCAGAGCGGCCACCACGTCGAAGGAGGTCAGCGGCTCGTCCAGCAGGATCACCGGCGGCCGGCCGATGAGGAAGCAGAGCATCTGCACCTTGTTCTTCATGCCGTGGGAGTAGCCCCGCATGAGCCGGTCCCGGTCGTCCTTCTCGATGCCCACCAGGGCCAGCCAGTCGTCGGCGGTGCGGCCGGTGCGGCCCGGGTCACCGGTGATCTCCAGGAAAAACTTCACAAACTCCCGCCCGGTGAGAAATTCCGGCACCACCGGGGTGGACAGCACATAGCCCACATCGCCCTGACCCAGAGGACGGGGGTCCTCCACGTTCCGGGAGAGGGTCACGCTGCCGCTGTCCGGGGGGTACTCGGCGGACAGGCAGTTGAACAGGGTGGTCTTGCCGGCGCCGTTGCGGCCCAGCAGGCCGTAGATGCCCTCTTTGGCAAAGGTGTAGCTGGCCCCCTTCAGCACCTGCTTGGTGCCGAAGGATTTTACCAGGTCCTGCACGATGAGTTTCATGGGAGACGCCTCCTTGTGGGGGAATTTGGTCTGTCTCAGGGTAGCGGATCGCCCCGCCGCTGTCAAGCGGCCCGGGGTTAAGATTTCATGAAGATTTGCCCCTCAGCGCTGGAACATGACCTTCTCGCTGTTGAACATCCGGGTCAGCCCCCACACCCCCAGGGCGGTGTAGGCCAGGTTGCACCCCACGGTGAGGAGCAGATGGGTCCAGTTCAGCTCCAGGGCAAAGAGGCCCGCCATGGCCTGTACGCTGTTGTAGAAGGGGATGAAGTAGGCCCACAGGTGGGGGCTGGCCCCGCCGCCGAACATGGCGGTGACCCCCACCACCATGGCCAGGATCATCAGGGGGGTGACGTAGGTCTGGGCCTCCTTGATGGTCTTGGCAAAGGCGGAGATCAGGGAGATGCAGGCCACGATGAACAGCACCGTGGACAGGATGATCAGGCACAGGGCCAGATAGTGGACGGGGGTATAGGCGGCCCCCACGCCGCCCTCCATCTGCATCAGGGTGGGCATGGACAGCAGGGTGCCGATGGTGCTGGACAGCCCGGAGAGCAGGGCGATGATGGACAGCGCGCAGATCTTGCCCAGGGCCAGGTCCCGGCGGCGCAGGGGGGTGATGAGCAGGGTGGCGATGGTGCCCCGCTCCTTCTCACCGGCGATGGACTCCGGGGCGGCGGCCATGCAGCCGGAGAACAGGAAGATCATCAGCAGCATGGGCATCATGGAGGACATGAGGGTGCCGGCGGTGTCCGCCTGGGTGGCCAGGTCATAGGTGGTGCCGTCCCCGGGGTTGACGTCGAATTTGTTGGACAGGGAGGTCTCGTACCCCTCCAGCAGGGCGGCCATCTGCTCGTAGGCCGCGGAGGAGTTCACGCTGGCGGAGTTGTAGTACAGCTCCACCGCCGGGGCGGGGGCGCCGGAGGTGACGTCGTAGCCGGCCACCTGGCCGTCAAAGTCCGGGGGGAACACCGCCAGCAGGTCCAGCGCCTCCTCCTGAATCAGGGCCTTGGCCGCCTCCACATCCTGGGCGGGCTGGATGTCCAGCCCCGCCTGCCCGGCCAGGGCGGAGACGGAGCCGGGCAGGTTCACCGCCTGGACGGCGGGGACGAAATCCTCGTCCACGGAGAACTGGCTGGACAGGGCGGAGCCCATGAAGGTGTACACCGCGAAGATGAGCAGGCCGGGGAGCAGGATGGTGGCCAGGGCGGTGCGCTTGTCCCCGAAGAACCGGGCCAGCTCCTTGCGAAAAATGGTCAGCATTCCGCCTTTCATGCGTCCTCACCCATCCTTTCCACATAGAGGTCGAAGAAGCGGTCCTCCAGGCTCTTGCCCTGGCACACCTCGTCCAGGGTGCCGCACAGGGCCATGGCGCCGTCGATGATGACCCCCACCCGGTCGCACAGCTTTTCCGCCAGGGAGAAGATGTGGGTGGACACCAGGATGGACTTGCCCTGGCTGCGCAGTTCCTGGAGGAAGTCGGTGACCACTCGGGCGGTGATGACATCCAGGCCGTTGGTGGGCTCGTCAAAGATGATGATGTCCGGGTCGTGTACGATGGAGATGACCAGGGACACCTTCTGCTTCATGCCGGTGGACAGGTCGGCCACCTTCACCTCGGCGAACCGGTCGATGCCGAAGCGGGAAAAGAGGGCCTGCTTCCGGGCTTTCCGCACCTCATCAGGGACCTGATGCAGGTCAGAGAAGAAGTCGTAGAGGTAGTTGGGGGTGAAAAAATCCTCCAGCTTCAGCTCGCTGGTGAGAAACCCAATGCGGGAACGCACCTGTTCCGGTTCCCTGACGATGCTGGCGCCGTCCACCAGGGCGTCCCCGGCGTCGGGCTTGATGAGGGTGGCCAGCATGCGCAAGGTGGTGGTTTTGCCGGCCCCGTTGGGGCCCAGCAGCCCGAAGATCTCCCCCCGATGGGCGCAGAAGGACAGATTGTCCACGGCCACCTTTACCTTCTGTTTCGTTTTTTCGATCTTTTGCTGCTTGGCGGACAGCTGGAAGGTCTTGCGCAGACCTTTCACGTCCAGAATGAGATCAGTCATGAGCGTCAGCCTCCTGTTGGAGAGATGGGAAAAAGAGCAGGGCCAGCCCCTTCCGGGCTGCCAGACAGGCGAGAATGCCCACAATGGCCAGCACGGCCAGAATGACCAGGCCGCTCACGTCCATCAGCTGGGGCAGAGAGAGAATCTGGCCGATGGCGTTGAAGATCACGTGAGTGATCAGGCCGGGCAGGATGGAGCCGGTGCGCCAGGCCATAATGCCCAGAAACAGGCCGATGCAGAAGGCATAGCCCATCCACACCGGGTGCCCGTGGCCCAGGGCGAAGAGGGCGGAGGCGATGAGCACCGCCGGCCAGCCGGGCATGGCCCGGGCCAGACGGGACTGGACCAGGCCCCGGAAGATGACCTCCTCCACCACGGGAGAGACGAGTGCGATGGAGATGGCGGAGAGGACTCCCCCGCCGGTCAGCCCGGCGGAGGCCTGGGCATAGCCCAACAGCCAGGCCTCCGGCAGGAAGGACATGATCAGAGTGACAGCAGCGTAAAACAGAGGAGCCACAGCCGCTCCGGCTGCCGCCGCCCGGAGGGCAACGGGGCGCAGATTCACTTCCGCAAGAAGGTGCTTTTTCCGGACGGCGAAGAAGATCAGCAGGAAGAGCAGGGTGAGCAGATTGGCGATGAGCACGAGAACGTCGGCGACGGACTGCACCTGTTGGAGGAATTGGAGCGGGTCCAGATTGCCGGTGGTCAGCAGCGTCGCCGTGAGCGCCATAAGGGCGAAGACCAGGCTCACCAGAAATTGAAACCCCCAGAACAGGACCGGATAAGCCAGGGCTTTGCCCAGTGCGGTCAGCACCTGGGCGGCCCGGACAGAGCGGTTGTTCAGCATAGTGTTCCCCCTCCTTACATCACCAGCCCGCCCGGCCGGTCCAGCCGGAGGGACCAGTAGCTGCACGCGATCTGGCCCGTCCCCCAGATGACGCACACGGCCAGGACGGGCAGGAAGCCGGTGCCCAGAAACAGGGCGGACAGGGTGAAGATGAGCCAGAGCACGGAGCACACCTTGCTCATGGCCAGATAGGCCTTGTAGGCGCACTGGCCGATGAGAAGCTTTTCCGCCTCATCGCAGCTGTCGTACCACTTCTTCTGGAACTTCATGTCGTAGACAGAGACGGTCTTCTCCGGGTTGAGCCGCTTGCTGAGGTCCACCAGCCGCTGCTGGAGGAGCAGGGCCTCCGCCATGGTGACGATGAAAAAGACGGGCACCCCCAGCAGGCCCAGTAGGTGGGGCTCCTCGCTGGTCATGAGGGGCGCGGCATAGGAGGCTCCCATGAGGAACATGGCAGCCAGCATCAGGACGCCGCAGGCCATCATGGCCGTGGACAGAGTGTGTTCCGCCCGGGCGGGGACGGCCTCGTCCTCCCCGTCCCATCCGGCCAGCCGCCGCCTGGCGGCGAAGTACAGGGGCAGGCACACCGCAGGAAGGAGGACGGCGCAGCACAGCAGCAGCCAGGGGGCGATGTGCAGGGAGAAGAACTCGCCGGCCTGGCTCAGCCCCTCCGCCAGTCCGTCCAGGCCGAAGTAGGCGGCGCAGTAGCCGAAGACACCGCCGATAAGGGTGGCGCAGAACAGGATCAGCAGGAATTTTGGCAGGGCCTTCCGGTTGGCCTGCCGGATTGCATCGTTGGACTGATTCATGACGGTTCGTCCTCCTCTAAGATGAAGATGTCCTCCACGTTGGCGTGGCAGATTTTGGCCAGCTTCAGGGCAAGGGTCACCGAGGGAGAATAGTCTCCCCGCTCGATGAGGCTGATGGTCTGGCGGGACACCCCCGCCAGGTGACCCAGCTCCTGCTGGTTCACATTCAGCGCTGCGCGGAATTCCTTCAGACGGTTTTTCAGCGGCATCTTCTCATCCCTTTCCCTCCCGGTCATCCTCATCCCGGCCCTGCCTTCCCAGGGACCGGAAGATGAGGAACATGGCGATCATAGCGATCCAGACAGCGGCAGGCATGGCCACTCCTCCTCTGACAGCTTTCTTTGTCATTATGACAACTATATTTGTCATAACGCAATATATCATTGTCATAGGAAATTGTCAAGAGGCTATCGGTAAAAAGAAAGAGAAAGGGGGAGGAAAATAAAGGAAAGCGAAAAAGGGTTGTCAGAGCGGTGGACATTATGTATACTGAATAAGTATTACCTTACCCAGAACAGAAAAGGAGAACGCCATGAAAAAAAGAGGACTCGCCCTGCTGCTGACGGTCGTGCTGGCAGTATCGCTGATGACCCTTCCCGGCATGGGAGCCCAGCCGGAACGGGAGATGAATTTTACCGATGTGCCGGAGGGAATCTGGTATTACGACTACATAAAAGACTTGTATGAGGCGGGGATCATCGAGGGCAATGGGGACGGGACCTTTGCCGGGGACGACACCATGACCTGGGGCCAGGCCTTCAAGCTGATCACCCTGGCCATCGGCTGTGAAGAGCCGGAACACGTGCCGGGGAAGAGTTGGGCTTATCCGTACATCGAACTGGCCGTTGACAACCGGCTGGTGTATTCCTTTGATGAGGAGTATCTGAAAGACAGCCCCACCCGGCTTCAGGTGGCCCATATGGTGGCCCGGGGGCTGGATCTGCTGAGCATTTCCCGGGGAGAGAGCCCCTTTGCCGACTGTGACGACGGCTATGTGACCCATCTGTATGAAAAAGGAATCCTGCTGGGAGAATACGACGAGAACGGGCAGTTGGTCTTTGTCCCGGATGAGCCCATCAGCCGGGCGGAGATGTCTGCCATCATCTGGCGGGTTTACAACATTGACGCCAGCGAAGGCACGTTCCGCCACAACAACTACTGGGTGGAGCCCTTTGCCCAGGAGGAAGTTGCCTCCTTCGGATACGACAGCGCGCTGTTCACGCTGGATGAAAACGGCTTTATGTCCTACGGGGATGAGACGGTTGCCTGTGAAATCGGCGTGGATGTTTCCGAGCACAAGCAGGAGATTGACTGGGAGGCGGTGGCCGCCGACGGGGTGGATTTTGCCATCATCCGGATCGGAGGCCGGCTGATGCAGTCGGGCACCATTTTTGAGGACAAGTACTTCCGGGCCAACCTGGAGGGGGCAAAGGCCGCCGGACTGAAAGTGGGAGTCTACTTCTTCTCTCAGGCGCTCAACGCGGAAGAGGGCCTGGAGGAGGCGGAGTTTGTACTGGACCTGCTGGACGGGGCTGAGCTGGACTACCCGGTGATCTGTGACTGGGAGTACCTGGGCGGAAGCACTGCCCGGACCTACGGCGTGGAGCCGGCGGATATCACGGCGGGCATTGATGCGTTCTGTTCCCGGGTGGAGGAGGAGGGGTACATCGGCATGGTGTACTTCAATGCCTACTGCGGGTACATCAAGATGGACCTCCGGGATCTGACCGACTATGAGTTCTGGTATGCGGAGTATGCCAGCCGCCCCAACTTCCGTTACCACTTCCAGATGTGGCAGTACTCCGACAGCGGCCAGGTGGACGGAATCAGCAGCAACGTGGATCTGAACATCTGCCTGACCCCCTATGGAGATTGAGCCGGATCAAACGGCTTTGCACAAAGGAAAGAAAGCAAAAAACCGCTCGTTCCGGATGTGTGGAACGAGCGGTTTTCATAACAAAGTTTAATTAGAATGAAGAAAATTACTTCCTGTATTCAAACTCCAGGTTGTACAGGCACACCAGATCGCCGTCCTGGACGCCCTGCTCCTCCATCTGCTGGTAGGCGCCGGACTCCCGCAGCCGCTTGTCGAACCAGTTGCGGCTCTCGTAGTCGGAGAAGTTGACGTTGGCCATGAGCTGACGCAGCCAGGTGCCGTCCACCAGCCAGGTGCCGTCCTCGTCCCGGGTGATCTCCAGAGGCGCGGAGGTATCCACCTCCGGGGGGCGCTCCACATAGGTGGGTTCGTACACCAGGATGGGAGGCAGCTGGGCCAGCAGGGCTGCCGCAGCGTACATCAGTTCCCGGGTGCCCTGGTGGGTGGCAGCGGAGATTTCATACAGCGTGCAGCCCTTTGCCTCCACATGGGTGCGCAGCTTGTCCAGCAGAGAGGGGTCTTCCATGATATCCACCTTGTTGGCGGCCACCAGCATAGTCCGGCTGACCAGCTCCGGGGACCAGCGCTCCAGCTCGGTGCAGACGGCATCAAAGTCGGCCACCGGGTCCCGGCCCTCGCTGCCGGACACGTCCACCACATGGATGAGCAGGCGGCAGCGGTCGATGTGGCGCAGGAAGTCGTGGCCCAGACCGGCTCCGTCCGCCGCGCCCTCAATGATGCCGGGGATGTCCGCCAGCACAAAGGACTGGCCCTCTTCCATGGGTACCACACCCAGGTTGGGAGACAGGGTGGTGAAGTGGTAGTTGGCGATCTTGGGCTGGGCCCGGGTGACCACGCTGAGCAGGGTGGACTTGCCCACGTTGGGGAAGCCCACCAGGCCCACGTCGGCCAGCAGCTTCAGCTCCAGCAGGACTTCCCTGCTCTGGCCGGGCAGCCCTGCCTTGGCAAAGCGGGGGACCTGCCGGGTGGGGGTGGCGAAGTGCTTGTTGCCCCAGCCGCCGTTGCCCCCTTTGGCCAGGATGAAGTCTTCCTCCCCGGACATGTCGCAGATGATCTCTTTTGTCTCCAGATCCCGCACCACGGTGCCCCGGGGAACCTTGATGATCAGGTCGACGCCGTCTTTGCCGGAGCAGCGCTTGCCCGTGCCGTCCTGACCGTTCTCCGCCACGTATTTGCGCTTGTACCGGAAGTCCATGAGGGTGGACATATGGGGGTCCACCCGGAGGATGACATTGCCGCCCCGGCCGCCGTCGCCTCCGTCGGGACCGCCGGCAGCCACGTATTTCTCCCGGTGGAAGGAGACGGCGCCGCCGCCTCCGTTGCCCGCCTTTACCAGAATGCGGGCGGTGTCGATGAATTGATTGGCCATAAATTACCTCCAGTCAAAGGGATCCCGCAGGAGCCGGGACGGCTGCGCAGGTGGGAAAGCGCGGCGCAAAAATGACAAAAAACAGGGCGTGCTGCGCAGTAGCAGCACGCCCTTGGCATTACTGAGCGATTTCGTACACGGAGACCTTTTTGCGGTCCTTGCCAAAGCGCTCGAACTTCACGGTGCCGTCCACCTTGGCGAACAGGGTATCGTCGCTGCCCTTGCCCACGTTGGTGCCGGGGTGAATGTGGCTGCCGCGCTGGCGCACCAGAATGTTGCCGGCCAGCACGAACTGACCGTCGCCGCGCTTTACGCCCAGACGCTTGGCCTCGGAGTCGCGGCCGTTCTTGGTGGAGCCGCCGCCCTTCTTATGAGCGAAGAGCTGGATGTTGATCTTCAGCATAGTCCTTTCCGTCCTTTCTGTCAAAGGTAACAGAGGCCTTACGCCTCTTCGTCATCGTCGTCCAGCCGGACGGCGAGATTTTCGGGGTATTCCTCGCTGAGCGCCTGGAGGTATACCATCAGGCCGGTCAGAAGGTTCTGACAGGTGGCCTCGTTGGTTGTTCCCAGACCGCCGGGGAGTTTCAGAGAGAAGAAGCCGTCCTTTTCCCGTACCTTTACCGGCGCGGCCAGGCCCAGCACCTCGTTGACGGTGCACTCGGCCAGACCCACGCAGGCGGAGATGGCCGCGCAGACGATGTCGCTTCCCTCGCTTGCATATCCGCTGTGTCCTTCCACCGTGACGCCGTCCAGACGGTCATCTGCACTGTGGAACGTAACGGTAGTCATAACCTGGAACCTCAGGCGTTGACCTTGGTGATCTCCACCTTGGTGTAGGGCTGACGATGGCCCTGACGGCGGCGGTAGTTCTTCTTGGGTTTGTACTTGAACACCAGCACCTTCTTGCCCTTCCCGTTCTTCACCACGTTGGCGGAGACGGAGGCGCCGTCCACGGTGGGAGCGCCGAACTTGGCGGACTCGCCGTCCAGAACAGCCAGAACCTTGTCGAAGGTGATGGAGCTGCCAGCCTCGGCGTCCAGCTTCTCGATGTAGAGGACATCACCCTCGGTCACCTTGTACTGCTTGCCGCCGGTCTCGATGATTGCGTGCATTGCTTGCACCTGCCTTTCCTTTATTACGGGCTCGCTGTCGGGGGAGGGGAAAAACCCACTTGTGTCGTCGCGCCGTGCCGGCTTGCGACGGCTCAGCGCTTCTGACGTCCCATTCAAAGCGGCTTTGATAGTATATCAGGGAAGATGGGGAAAGTCAAGGCCTATTTTTGAAAAAATCGGACTGTTTTGTTCGGGAAAACCAGGTTTCCCGCGGAGAGTACAGCCGTCTGGTCAGCTCTGGTTCAGTTTGCTTTGGAACTGCCCGGCCTGACGGATGTGCTCCATCCGTTTGTCCGCCGACTCCAGGTACTCTTTGGGGTATTTGGGATTGGACAGCCGGGTGATTTTCCCCGTGTCCGGGTTCACCAGTTTGGTGATGCCGCCCGCTCCCAGGGACAGGACGCTCTGGAGTTCCTCCATCATGATGATGTTGTAGTCGCATCGGGTTCCCGGCAGGCACCAGCCCACATTCTCAAAGGAGCCGGACATGTATTTTTGCCGATAAAGGTAATAGGGCTGATATCCCGCGGCGGAGAGTGCCGCCTTGCCTGCGCTCAGCATGGCCTCCACGGCTTCGGGGGAACACAGGTTTTCCGGCTGCTCCATGAGCCGGGCGCCCTTCTTCAGGGCCAGCGTGTGGATGGTGATGTTGGCCGGAGCCATGTCCAGCACCTTTTCCAGGGTGCGCTGAAATCCTTCCGGGCTGTCTCCCGGCAGGCCGGCGATGAGGTCCATGTTCACCAGACCGCCGAAGTGGGCCCGGGCCAGTTCCATGGCCTCTTCAATCTGGGCGGCGGTATGGGCGCGGCCCATGGTCCTCAGAACGGAGTCCTCCATGGTCTGGGGATTGATGGAGATGCGCTGGATGCCGTGCGCCCGGAGGACCTGGAGTTTATCCGCTGTAATGGTGTCCGGCCGGCCGGCTTCCACTGTGAATTCGGCACAATGACTCATGGGCAGATGGGTTTCCACAGCGCTCAGGACCCGGTCCAGCTGGGAGGCGGACAGGGTGGTGGGGGTGCCGCCCCCCATATAGGCGGTGGAGAGGTGCAGTCCGGCGGCAGCCAGATCCTGCCCGGCCAGGGCGATGTCCCGGCACAGGGCGTCTACATAGGGTTCCACCAGGGCCAGCGCACCCCGCACGTCAGAGGAGATAAACGAGCAGTAGGCGCACCGGGTGGGGCAGAAGGGGATGCCCAGATAGAGAGACAGGGCATTCCGGCGCAGTCCCTGGAGGACCTCCAGGGTGGCCTGGGCACAGTCCATGGCCAGCTTCGCCCGGTCCGGCTGCACCCGATACAGCCCGGTGAGCGTGTCCAGCACCTGCTTCGGGCTCTCCCCGGCGGCCAGGCGCCGGGTGGGCAGCTTGACAGGCCGCACTCCGGTGAGGGCGCCCCAGGGGGGCTGCTGCCCCAGGGCCAGAACACCGGCATCATAAAAGGCCAGGCGGACGATGCGCTGGCGCACCCGGCGGTCAGAGAGCTCGTCGGTGCACTCCCCGGCATCGGCGGCGGCACTGGCTTCATATTGCCGGCCGTCCCACCAGAGCGTGGCCCGGGCGGTGAGCGTGCCGCACGCTTCGTCCAGGGTTACCAGCGCAGCGGGTGAAATTCCCGCTGGCGCTCCCTCGGGATAGCGGGGGCGCTGGTCCGGGAAAAGAGTGAGCATGGTCTGCTCTACTGCATAGCGGTAGTCGTGACCGCGAAAATACAGATCCATCAGTCTGCCATGGCCTGAAGCATATAGTAATTGCTCCGGCGTTCCTCATTCAGGGTGGACAGACCCTCATGGCCGGGACAGACCCGATAGTCTCCGGGCAGAGAGCCCAGTTTCTTTAGAGAGCGCATGATCTGTTCATAGCTCCCTCCCTCGAAATCGGTGCGGCCGATGGAGCCCTGGAAGAGGGTGTCCCCGGTAAAGAGCACATTTTCCGCCTTCAGCGTCACGGAACCGGGGGTGTGGCCCGGTGTCTCCAGTACCTCCAGAGTGATGGGGCCCACGCTCACCCGGTCCCCCTCCCGATAGTAGTGCAGGTTCCCGAAGGAGCTGACGGAAGGGAAGGTGGCGCCGAACATACGGATGCTGCTCTGGGATTCGTCCACGTCGGCGGGGTGGCACCAGACGGGCAGTTGGGGCCACTGCTTGCGCAGGCCTGGGATGCCCAGAATGTGGTCAAAATGGCAGTGGGTGAGGAGGATGGCCTGGGGCTCCAGCCCCTGCTCCTGGAGATAGGCGGCCACCTTTTCCCCGCTGTCGCCGGGGTCCACAATGCCGCAGCGGTTGTCCCCCTCGTCCCAGAAGATGTAGCAGTTGGTGCCGATCATACCCAGCTGCATGACGTTCAATTTCATAGAGACTCCTCCAATCAAGATGGATCAATGGATGATTTGAGGTTATTTTACCCGGATCAGAGGAAAATGTAAAGCCGGGTTTTCACACAGACAGGGCGAGCGCCCGGGCAAAGGGGATTGCCCGGGCGCTCAAGAGGAGGGTAAGAAGAACACACGCCTATGTGACAGGCTTGAGAAAATGCGGAGGGATCAGGACAGCATTGCGGCGAACAGATTGTCCTCGTGATGATAACGCATGGTGCTTTCGGCCAGGTCGAAGACCATGATGCCGTCGCCGTCGGAAGTCCACTCAGACCAGTCCAGACCGTTTCCGCTGGGATCGCCGGTCCAGGCAAAGGCGGCCAGAGCGCCGGCCATCTCGTCAGAGATGCGGTTGAAGGTGGCGGTGTCGCCGTTGACCCAACCGGGGATCATCTCCACATTGTGGAACCACAGAGGCACATCGCCGGCGGTATGAATGGGCACGATGCCATCAAACATGGGATAAGGGGCGGCCTGGATGTACTGATACACGGTGCCGCCGTAGCTCTCCATGGCCTCAGCCAGAGGCATGGCAGACATACCGGCAGCGCGGTTGTTGATGAAGAGAACCTCGCCGATGGCGTGGTCGGGATAGGCTTCCTTGAACGCTGCGACCACGGCGGCGGCTTTTTCAGCGTCGCCCTCGTAGGTCTGGGTCAGACGCTCCAGCACGTCGGCCTCGGTGATGTTGGGCAGCAGAGCGCTTTCAATGGCCTCTTTGCTGCTGGTCATGGCGGGAATGATCAGATTGCCGAAGTTGGTGGAGAACTCGCCCAGCACGTTGCCGCACATGAACGGAATGTCCTTGGACATCTCATAGGTGCCGGTGGGGTAGTAGTCGCCGTCCACCACAGGGCCGTAGTTCACGCCGACTTCGGTGCAAGCATCGTAGAGCACACGGTAGTCGATGGTCTCGATGTCCTTGATGTTCTCTGCGGTAATGCCCAGGATGTCCAGAACCTTCTCGGTCTCGGCCTGGGCCTGCTCAGTGGTGCGGGTGATCTCAGCAGAGCCGCCGGAGATGGCAACGGCCTTGTCAAACAGACCCTGAGCGGCAGGCATGCCCATCAGAGTGGTGACCTTGGTGCCGCCGCCGGACTGACCGACGATGGTCACATTGTCGGGATCGCCGCCAAAGTTTTCGATGTTGTCCTGAACCCACTCCAGAGCGAACACGATGTCGGCCATGCCCGCATTGCCGGAGTACTTATACTCTTCGCCGTAGGCGGACAGGTCCAGGAAGCCCAGGGCGTTGAGACGGTGGTTGATGCTGACGAAGACCACATCGCCGTAGTCGGCCAGATTGCCGCCGTCATAGAAGGTCTTCTCCAGGGAGGAACCGGTGGTCATGCCGCCGCCGTGGAGCCACACGATGACGGGCTTTTCTTCCGTGCCGTTCAGATTGGCGGTCATCACGTTCAGGTTAAGCATGGTGTCTTCGTTTTCCACCATCTCGTTGGAGTAGTGGAACGCATCGAACATCTCCATGGTGGTCTTGTTCTGAGGAGCGACTTCACCGGGCATCATGCAGGGCTTAATGCCGGTCCAGGAATCTGCGGCTTCGGGCATATGGAACCGCTCGGCCTTGGCGTAGGGAATGCCGTAGAAGTAGCTGACGCCCTCCATGGTATAGCCCAGAATTTCACCGGTGGTGGTTTCCGCATAGGCCACGCCGGTGGGGTCCTCTTCCGCTTCGCCGGAAGTGAGAATCACCTGGTTACCGTCCCGCTTCCACTCCACGTCAAAGCCCAGGGCTTCGGAGATGGCGCGGATGGGAAGGTAAATGGTTCCGTCCAGGTTGAAGGGATCCACTGGGGTTCCGTTGACATTTTCTAGGGAGATTTTCTCACCATCTTTGACCACGGTGATGGTGGGGTCGCTGGTGATGGTCAGGGTGACAGCCAAAGCAGTCCCGGCCAGCCCCATACACAGTGCAACAATGAGCAGGATGGATACGAGCTTTCTCTTCATAATTAATATACCTCCTTCTTCTGGTGTTCACGATGCCCCCCGCGGATAATGCCAAAATCGTACGGCTGCTCACGGCCAAATGCTGTTACGTGGGAAAGCGTCAGAAAGCAATGGAGAGATGAGCAAAATCAACGAAAATAGAATTAAGGCAAGGGGTGAACATATTTATATTCTACAATCTTGGGCTGGAACAAGCACATAGACAAAACGGTCTATTCCTTAACATTTTCGGTGATGAGGGACCGGGAATATATGGAACTCCCGGCGAGCCTGGGCACGCCGGGAGTTCTGCAAGAAGAAGGTGGTATAGGGGTAAGCAAAGATCACGCCACCGTGATGATAACCTGAGCAAAGCGGGTCATAGGCCGCTCGCTGTCGGTATCCTGTACCTCCAGGTTTACCACGAAGCTGTCGCCGGACTGTGCGTCGGCGGGTACGGTAAACTGGGTGGACATGGCGTTGGGACTGGAGATCTGCCATTCGGGGGCATTGCCGTCAATGGGAGCACCCTGATAGGTGCAGGCGTTTTCAGGCACCCACCATGTGACGTTGAGGGCGTCGCCGTCAGGATCAGCGGCGGCAGCGGACAGAGTGACGCTTTCGCCTGCGCGGGCAGTGACATCCTGAGGCAGTGTGGTGATGACGGGGGCGTGGTTGCAGTCTGCGGGATCCGAGACGGCCCAGTCGGCCCGGGCAGCCAGTTCCTCAAACAGAACTTCCACGTAATGGTTGTTAGAATTGGTGATGCCTTGGCGCAGCCCCAGATCCACGTACGCATTCATTCCGAATTGGCAGCCGCACCAGTCGTACGTATCATACGCAGAGCGCTGGCCCAGGGGGAAGAAGTCCAGACCGCCTTCCTGACCGATCATCGGATTTGCCCAGCCTTCTTCGGCGCACTGGGCCCAGTCAATGTAGTTGACCAGACCGTACTGGTAGCAGAACGGATCGCCGTAAATCACCTGGCCGTCGCCCATCAGCAGGAAGTGTTCCATGAGCCGGCCGTGATCGAATTTGAAGGCGTCGGTCAGCCATTCGGCGTGGTAGTAGGGTTTCAGTTCATCGGGAGCATCGTAGATGGCAAAGTAGTTGGTAAAGCCGCCGAAGCCGGTCCAGTCACTGTCCTTCAGACCGGGGTACATTTCATCGATCTTACTGTAGGCGCGGCAGTTGTCCTCACCATTGCCGCTGATGCGGACCTTGTCCACCACTTTTGCCTGAATTTCGGGCCACTGCTCGGTGTCATGATATTCCTCGTAGATGCTGTACAGGGCGCGGACCGTGGTATTGATGCCGCCCCAGTGCTGAATATACAGCGGGCGGGGATCATCGTCCAGGATGCATTCCTTAATCAGATTGGAACCGTCAGTATCCTCACGGTAGTCGCCTTCAAACGTGACGTTGCCGGTCTTGGTGATGCTCAGCAGTTCGTCAGGAGTGGGGTAGTTGGGGTTGTTCTGGCTGAGGTACTCGTAGTCAGCACGATACCAAACGTCGATGGCACGCTCCAGGAAAGTGGGATCCGCGGGACGGAATTCCATGAGCTGACCGGGGTTCTCAACCGCACCTCCGGCAGTGGTGGCCTCGCATTTGAGGGGATAGGTCTCCTCGCCCTTGCTCGGATCCGGGACCCGCACACCGTCGGCAAAGAGGGTGGGGTACTGAGCGGCAGCCTCGGCAAAAGTCTCTGTTCCGTTGCCGCTGAAATGGTGTTGGCCGGCGGTCCAAACAATACCTGCCAGGTCGTAATCGGAGGAGAACAGCAGGCTGAGCAGGATGCCGTTCATGTCGTCAACTTCAACATCGGTGGTGATGATGACCCGGGGCTGAGTGCTTTTATCCACCACGGGAGTGGACGCGACAGGACCGCTGGGGTCTTCGCTTGCGCTGCCAGAGTTTAGGATCACCTGATTGCCGTCCCGCTCCCACTCTACGTCGAAGCCCAAGGCCTCGGAGATCGCACGGATGGGCAGGTAGATAGTCCCGTCCAGGTTGAAGGGATTCACCGGAGTTCCGTTGACATTTTCCAGGGAAATTTCCTCACCGTCCTTCACAACCTTGATGGACGGATCGCTGGTAACGGTCAGGGTGACAGCCATCGCGGTCCCAGCCAGGCCCAGACACAGTGCTAAGACGAGCAGGACGGACACAAGCTTTCTCTTCATACAGTTTACCTCCTTTTTCTTCTCTACCGCTTATCTGTATTTTCGCTTTTGTGATCCGGCCCGAGTTATGCCGGCAGATGCACCCTATACCATGTGCAAATTAACGAAAACGCCAGAATGCGGCGGTTGTTTCTGTGCACAGTATACAACGAGTGGGTAATACAATAAAGAAAAACGTGTGCAATTTAACACAAATGGTCTGGAAATAAAAGGCGGAACTCCCGGTGCGCCGCAGCGCACCGGGAGTTCCGCAAGAAGAAGGTGGTATAGGGACTGTCAAATGACAGCGGTTCGTGAATTCAGATCAGACAATGTGGTAGCAGATCAGGGTTTGGCAATGCTGTTGCCAAAGACGCTGAACTCTACCAGGCCGGGATAGATGTTATCAGACCAGTCGGTAATGGTAATCTTGACAAACTGCCCCAGGATGGGCTCATCCGTACGGAAATACTGAACCGTGTTGGTGTCGCTGCTGTCCGTCTTCTCATACAGGGTGGTCCAGCAGTCGGCGTTGGCAGGATCAGTGGGATCGCTGGTGCCGTTGAAGACCTCCACCTTGTAGTTGATGTAGGCGGGCTCTGTGCGGACCTCAGAGCGGTCCTTGTTGATCTCCTTCCACAGGATGCGGAAGGAATCCACATTGTAGTTGCCCTTGAAGGAGACCAGATAGAAGGGCTCCTCGTCGTCGTCGGCGGGCTGCCACCAGGTAATGCCGGAGTCGTCGTTGGCGTACACAGGGTGACGGCCCTCGGCGTAGCTGGAGATGGCGTAGCCCTGCTTCAGGGTCAGCAGGTCGTCCCGGCACTCATTGCCCTCAGCGGGGTTGGCCAGCGTACCGGGAACGTACTGGGGCAGTTCGGACAGGTGGGGTACCACCAGGTTGCCCTGAGAGTCGATCATGGCGGGATCGCAGCCGATCATGCGCTCCATGTCGCCCTCATAGCCCACGTTTACGGTGTAGAAGCACCACAGGGTGTCGTTGGGGCCGACCACGATGGAGCCGTGGCCGCCGCCGCGCACCGCGCCAGTGGTGGAATCGGTCTGGTTGATGATCTCCTTCTCCTGGAGCTCGAAGCCGTCCAGCGGGCCGGTGGTGGACTGATAGCAGCCCATGGTGTAGGAGTCATACTGGGTGCCGGAGGTGGCCCAAGTCAGGTAGTAGGTGCCGTCGATCTTCACCATCCAGGCGCCCTCGGGGAAGCCGTTCTCATAGTCTTGGTGGTTCTGGCCGAAGTTCTGCCACTTGTAGCTGTTGTCGTACTCGATGATGATCTTGGGCTCGGTGATGAGCTCGGTGGGGTTGTCCACGTTCATCTCAGCGCCCATGATGTAGGGACCCATGCCCCAGTACAGGTACATCCGGCCGTCATCGTCCACAAAGATGTTCACGTCGTTGTTCTTGGTGATAACGATGCCGTCCTCCAGATTGTCCACGAAGCTCTTGCCGTTGTAGGTGAATTCACCCAGGTCGGTGAAGGGGCCCTCGGGGCTGTCGGCACTCCACAGGTGGGTGCCGTTACCGGCCAGGTAGAAGGTGTCCTTGCCGTTCTCATCGGTGCGCACAGCAATGCTGGGAGCCATGCCATAAACGTAGCTGAGATCATAGAATTCCCAGTTGACGAAATCGGCGGACTTCCACATGGAGCCGTTGGAACCATAGATGTACCAGGTGTCATTGTAGTAGAAGGCCGCAGGGTCGGCGGAAGAGCGGGTGTCGTTCTCTGTCAGGTAGGAGGCGGTGCCCCGGAACATATCCTGGAAACGCATATGGGTGATCTTCTCCAGCGGATCGTTGGGAATGGCCACATTGCCAATCATCTGGCCGATCATGAACGGGTTTTCAGAGACAACGCCCTTGTTCTCACTAGAGGACATCTGGTAGTCCAGGGGCAGGGGGTTGATGTAGGTCTGGGCCTGGGACTGGGGAACCAGGAACTCCTGCTCGGCAGGTTCGGTCTCGGCGGGCGTGGTGGGACAGTTGGAAGTGAGGATCACCTGATTGCCGTCCCGCTGCCAGTCCACATCAAAGCCCAGGGCCTCGGAGATGGCGCGGATGGGCAGATAGATGGTCCCATCCAGGTTGAAGGGATCAACTGGGGTTCCGTTGACGTTTTCCAGGGAGATTTCCTCGCCGTCTTTTACGACCTTGATGGACGGATCGCTGGTGACGGTCAGGGTGACGGCCAGGGCAGTCCCCGCCAGACCCATGCACAGCGCGATGACGAGCAGGATGGACACAAGCTTTCTCTTCATACAGTTTACCTCCTTTTTCTTCTCTGCCGCCATTCTGTGTTTTCGTTTCAGTAGCCCGCTTCAAACTCTGCGGAGAGCAGTACCCTATACCATGCGTAAAACTGACAAAAACGACAGACTGCAGCGGCTATATCTGTGCACAGTATACAACGGGGGGGGGGGGTAACGCAATTGAAAAAGAAGTGTACTGTTTAACATAATCGGTCATCAAAAGCAGCTTGCTTTTTTTGTAGGAAAAGACGGAAACCCCTCCTGCGTTTTGCGCAGGAGGGGTTTCCAGGATGAGGTGGTATGGGTAAGCAGCACAGCTGATTTCTGTCCGCGGTCAGGATGAAGTCAGCTGCCTGCAGGCCGCGAGGTTGTCACTGAGCCATGGGGATGTTCAGGATCTGGCCCACATAGATCAGGTTGGGATTGGAGATGGTGTCCCGGTTGGCGTTGTAGATATTCTCCCAGAGGGTGCCGGAGCCCAGGTAATCCCGGGCGATGGTCCACAGGCACTCACCCTGAAGTACGGTGTGGGTGATGGTACCCGGCACAGGGGTGGGATCCTCGGGCTCTTCGGGAGTGTCCGGAACATCGGGGACATCAGGTTCTTCAGGAATCGGTGCTGTGTTGTAGGAATTATTCGTGACAGAACCGTCATCGGAGGGACGGGAGTATGTTACCTCGGAGATGGTGAGAGAACCGTCCGCATTGCGGCTGAACTGACTGAGGAAATCCCAGGCGGCCCAGCTGTTGCGGCCGTAGACCTCGTGGCTCTGATTGGTGGCATCGGCCAGGGCGGTATAGTACCGGCCATCCGCGCTCTGGAACAGATGCACGTTCAGGGTGCTGTTGGTGAAATAGACCTGATCGGTTACACCGTAATTGATTTCACCGTTGACGCCCCACCAGGGGTTGACGGCCTCGTTGTAGGAGTATTCCTGCTCCACGCCGTTGACAGAGAAGGCATAGGCGATCCGCTCCTGGATCTTGGCATCCTGATTGGCCAGCTCGGGAAGCGGAGAGGTCTGGCCGCCCACATAGAAGACGGGCATAACCACATCGGTGTTGTAGTCGACTTGCTGATTGTAGCTGTCGATGCCCACGTTATTGGAACCATCCATGGGAGCCACACCGGCAAAGAGAGTGGGGTACTGTTCAAAGAGATCCCAGCTCTTGATGGAGCCCATGGAGAAGCCGGAGGCATAGACCCGGGAGGCGTCGATGGAGTATTCGCTCTTCAGGTGGTCCAGCAGTTCCACCGTCTGGGCCGCAGTGGTGTTGGGGTAGTGAAGGTCAACGGCCACGGTGATAAAGCCGTATTCTTTGCCGATAAGGGGCCATTCGGAGGCCTGAGCCTCATAAAGAGCAGTATTGCCGCCGCCGTGGAAGATCAGCACCAGAGGCACAGCGCTGGAGGTGTCGGTGACATCCAGGTCATTTCCGTAATAGGTTACGTAGTTGACGGTGCTGCCGTCGGCCAGAGTGAAGCTTTCAACTGTTTCAACGATGCCCTCGGCGGCCCAGTCATGGACAGGGATCATAAAACCGGCCTGACGGCGGTAGGCGCCGGAGATGGCCTTGTAGTGGTCCACAACCCACTGGCTGTCAATGCCGTCGGTGACGGCGGAGGTGTCCACCACTGCTTTTTCAGTCAGTGCGTCCAGGCTGTCCTGCGTGTTGTCGGGACCGTTGACCACGGCAACTGCGATGTCGGCAGGAGCTGTGGTTTCCGGAATTACAGCGGGGTTGAACAGGGTGACGCTGGTGGGAGTGCGGTCAAAGGAAATGGTGACACCGTCGGGATAAGTGGTGTCCAGAACGACAGACTTCATGAAGTTCGCAGCCACAAAATCAGCGCCGCTGCCTTCGCCGTAGAGGTAGATTTTGCCGGTATCACCCAGGATCTTGGTCTCCTGCTGTCCGGTCATGGCGTTGACGTCATTGGAAATGCCGTTGACAAAGGTGCTGGTGGAGGAGTTGGAATACATGCCGATCAGTGCGGCATAAACAGCGGTGTCAACGTCTGCCCAGCTGTCGCCCTGGGGATTGACCAGAACCACAGTGGCGCCTTCCTGGGCCGCCAGCTGAGCCAGGCCGGAGCTCTCCGCTTCCGCCTGTGCGGTATCGGCTGTGTAAGCCTCATCGCCGAAGAGAATAAAGCAGGGGGCGGTACAGGTGGAGGACACCACCATATCACTCTCCGGGGCATAGACGTAGACGGTGTTCTCACCGATGGTCATCTCGGTGACTTCCGCCTGAGGGGCTGCCGCCAAAGCCGGGGCGCAGGTAAGGCCGGCGACCATAGCACAGGACAGCAGCGCGGACAAGATCTTACGCTTCATGATAAAAGATACCTCCTTCTTCTGTGCTCCCAAGCTCCGTTCCCCAACGGATACAATACCACCTCTGTACCGACAAAATGAATGAAAAACGGAGATGAAATGGGAGCTTCTATGTGTATTATACAGGCGCGGAGGAGAGAAAAATATACCAAGAGCGGACAGGTAGTTAACATTTCCGGTCTAAACATAAAACACCCCGCGGTCTGCATGCGGATCTCAGAAAACCGTATGCAGGCCACAGGGTGACGAGCGGACGATGACGCAATCGAATCAGGCCAGTTTCACCAGCTGCTTGCGGTAGACGCTGGGCGGAATGCCGACGGAGGCCTTGAAACTGCGGGAGAAGTGAACCAGGCTGCCGAAGCCGCAGATCTCCCCCACCTTTTCAACCGGCAGCTGAGTTTCCGCCAGCAGCCGCTTGGCCTGCTGGACCCGCAGCTCATGGATCAGGGCGGTGTAGTTTTTTCCTGTGTAGATTTTGATCTGCTTGCCCAGGTAGCTGGGTTCATAGTGGAACAGCTCAGCGGTCTCCTGCAGAGAAGTGGTGCGGTAATTGGCCTGAATGTGCTTCAGAACAGCCAGCATGGGGGTCGCGCCCTGATGGCTGTGAGACTCCCCGTAGCGCTCGTAATCAGTGCCGCAGCGCAGCAGCTGGGCAAAGAAAATTTCCATATAGTTGGCGCTGACCGCCTTGGAGTACTCTTCGTGGGCATAGCATTCGTGAAGAATGCCCCGCAGAACAGGGAGAATCCGCTGGGGCCGGGGGTGGGAGAACACCAGATAGCCGCAGTGGGCGCCGCCCAGCCCGGACCGGAAGAAGTCGGAGAGCACATTTTCCTCCCGCATCAGCTTTTCCAGTGTGGTTTCGATGGTCTGTTCCGCCAGGGGAATGGAGAGCAGACAGCAGCCCGGCATGGCCAGCGCGTCGTGGAGGAAATGAGGGGAGATCACACAGATGCTGCCGCAGGGCAGGGTGCGGATGCCGGAACTCAGCACCAGCTGGGCCTGTCCCCGGAGGACCACAAGAACTTCAAACGCGTCGTGGGCATGGTCTCCCATGCTCTGGTCAGCGGCTATAAAGATCGGGGAAACATCCAGATTGAAAATATGCTGGGTAGAGGTCTGCACGGAAGAGCCGTTGCGAAAATCGTTGTAGAAGGTGTCCAGATCCACCGGGGTCTCTCCCATCAGACGGGCCAGCTCGTCAATATCGTGAAGATCCCAGTCCTCAAATGAAACCGTGGGCAGTTCTTCGGCAGACTGAAAGGCGCCCTCCAGCCACAGTTCCCGGGAGGCCTCGAAGAAGCTGTAGGTCTGTCCGGTTGCGCGGTGATGCTCAGTCAGCCGCTGCTGAACCTGTTTCCAACGCAAATACTGTTTCATAACGGGGACGCTCCTTTCCGGAAGATACACGGATAATGCAAATATATCAACGGGAAAGAGAAAATGCAATGCATTGAAAAAAGGAGGCAAAAAAAACCGCCTTTCAGGCGGTTTTTGACGGATCTGTAAAAAAAGATGGAGCGGCAAACTGGGAAATTGAAGAAATCAACAGTCCTTCCACAGCCGGGAGACCAACTCAAACACATCCAGCAGGGATCGGATATCCCGGCCGCCGCAGTCCAGCGTGGGGTTGTACTCCACGCACTCAAAGCAGCGCACCCGGCCTGTGCCCAGGACCGACTCCAGGATGGTTTTGGCCTGGCCCAGAGTGAGGCCGTTGGGGAGCAGGTAGCCTGTGGAGGAGAACTGACTGGGATCCAGGCTGTCCACATCGAAGCTGATATGGACCTGTTTATCGGCCAGCTGAGGGAGAATTTCCGCCAGGGCTCGTCGCAGGCCGTTTCCCGCCAGCTGCTCCGGGGTATAGAGGTGCGCACCCTGGGATTCCAGGATTCCGTATTCCGGGGGATCGATGCTGCGGCCGCCCAGGATGTACAGGTTTTTTCCCAGAAGATTCACCTTCTGCCGGCCGACGGTGAGTTCGTCACAGCACAGGCCGCAGGCGGCGGCCAGGTCCATGCCGTGGATACAGCCGGTGACGGAGGTTTTTTCCGTGTTGATATCCGCATGGCCGTCGATGTAGATGACGGCCAGATGCTCCGCCCCGTAGAACTCGCCCATGGCGGCGAGGGAGCCCATGGCGATGGAGTGGTCCCCGCCGATCACGATGGGGAGCTGGCCACGGTTCAGGGCAGTGAGCAGACTGGCCCGCAGGCGGCGGCTGACGGTCATCACGGTGTCCAGGTGCAGCAGGTGGGGGGGATATTGGGTGCAGGGCTCCAGCTTTTCCATGGGGTAGCAGACGGCGTCCAGCATGGAGGCCAGACCGGCCCGTACCAGGGCGTCATAGGCCAGCTGGGTGCCCCTGGTGGGGGAGCCGCAGGAGACGGCGGCCTCCAGCAGTGCGAAATGTTGCTCCATTGCGTTGATTCCTTTTGATAGACAGAGTGATCAGACAGGGTCTGCAAACAGTGGGGTGGAGAGATAGCGCTCTCCGGAGTCAGGCAGAAGGACCACGATGGACTTGCTCTGATAATCCGGCCGGGCGGCCAGCTCCATGGCGGCCCAGAGGGCTGCCCCGGAAGAGATGCCGGCCAGCAGGCCCTCTTTGGAGCGCAGCAGCCGGGCTGCGTGGTAGGCCTGCTCCTCGGTGACGGGGATTGTTTCGTCCAGAACAGCGCAGTCCAGCGCGCCTGGAAGAAAATTGGGGCCGATGCCCTGCAGGCCGTGAGGACCGGTCCGGCCCTGGGTGAGCAGCGGGGAAGCTGCCGGCTCCACGGCGATGATGCGGGCGGAGGGGTTGCGCTGCTTCAGGTAGCGGCCCACGCCGGTGATGGTGCCGCCGGTGCCCACACCGGCCACAAAGGCGTCCACGTGGCCGTCCGTGTCCTCCCAGATCTCCGGCCCGGTACTGTCGCAGTGGGCTTGAGGGTTGGCGGGGTTGCCGAATTGATCCGGGATAAAGCTGTTGGGAATGGACTGCGCCAGCTCCTTGGCCCGGTCCACTGCCCCCTGCATGCCCGATGCGCCGGGGGTGAGCACCACCTGGGCGCCGTAGGCGGCCATGAGCTGCCGGCGCTCCACGCTCATGCTGTCCGGCATGACGATAATGGCCCGGTAGCCGCGGAGGGAGGCGATCCAGGACAGGCCGATGCCGGTGTTGCCGGAAGTGGGTTCGATGATGGTCCCGCCAGGCTTCAGCAGGCCCCGGTCCTCCGCGTCCTGAATCATGGCCAGGGCGGCCCGGTCTTTGACGGACCCGGCAGGGTTGAGGCACTCCAGCTTGGCCAGCAGCCGGGCGGACAGCCCCCGGCTTTCGGCCAGCCGGTCCAGTGACAGCAGCGGCGTGCGGCCCACCAGCTGCTCCAGACATGTATAAATTCTGCCCATGTTTGTTCCCTCCGGAAATAGAATGATGAGGCGTGCCTTGATTATAACGGCCGCCGGGAAAACCGTCAAGAGGATGCAGAGGCGCTGTGGGCAAGACAAAACCCGCCTGCGCGGGCAGGCGGGTTTGCGGGTAGTTAGGCCAGCTTGTTCAGCTTCAGGGTCATCGCGCTCTTCTTGTTGGCCGCATTGTTGCGGTGCAGCAGACCCTTGGCGGCAGCCTGATCCACAGCCTTGACGGCCACCTTATAAGCGGCATCGGCCTCGCTGCGGTTGCCACCGGCCACCGCGGACTCGAACTTTTTCAGATCGGTCTTCAGCGCGGACTTCTGAGCCTTGTTCTGAGCGGCCTTGGTGGCGTTCACCAGAACACGCTTCTTGGCAGACTTGATATTGGGCAAACCAAACACCTCCTCCGATGATAAATATAGCTTCCGCTTGGTTTTTCCATAGCAGATATGTATTCTACCATCAAAAGGGGAAAAATGCAACACTTTTTTTCATTTCCCGCATAGAAAATTTCTTCACGCAAAAAATAGAGCAGGATTTTGCGGATTCCACAATATCTTGGGGAAGGGAAGCGGAAGAGTATGACACAGAGACGGACGGATCTGGCGGCGGAGGCCCATGCGCTCTGGCGGGAGCGGGCGGGCGGGAGCGAGCGCCTGGGGGGAGTCCGGTCGGAGACGAGCCGGGTAATGGGGTTTGAGACCCATGTGGTGGAGGTGCTGGACGGGCAGGGAGCCCGGGCCCTGGGGAAACCGGAGGGGCGGTACGTGACCGTAGAGCTGGACGGACTGCTCCGGAGGGAGGAGGCCTCCTTCAGCCGCAGCGTCCAGGCGGTGGCACAGCTGCTCCGGCCCATGGTGCCGGAGCAGGGGGAGGCCTTGGTGGTGGGTCTGGGCAACCGGGCCATCACACCGGACCTGGTGGGGCCGTTGGCCGTGGATCACACGCTGGTGACCCGGCATCTGGTGGCGCATCTGAAGGAGTTTGCACATCTGCGACCGGTGGCGGCGCTGGCCGCAGGCGTGCTGGCCACCACGGGGGTGGAGAGCGGGCAGCTGATCCAGGCGGTGGCGGAGCGGCTGCGGCCGGGGTGCATCGTGGCTGTGGACGCGCTGGCGTCCCGTTCGGTGGAGCGGCTGTGCCGCACGGTACAGATTTCGGATACGGGAATCGTTCCTGGATCCGGCGTGGGCAACCACCGCATGGCGCTGAACCGGCAGACTCTGGGGGTGCCGGTGCTGGCGGTGGGAGTGCCCACCGTGGTGGAGGCGTCCACGCTGGCTATGGATCTGCTGGGCAGAGAGGAGGGGGAGGATCTGCCGGGCAGGGAGCTGTTTGTCACGCCCCGGGAGGTGGACAGCCGGGTGGCGGATCTGGCCCGGGTGATCGGATACGGGGTGAGTCTGGCGCTCAACCCGGAGCTGAGTGTGGACGATCTGACCATGCTCCTGGAGTGAGACGGCAGCTTCAGGCGCTGCGCTGCCGGATGGGAACAGACGCATGACAGAGTTCGACAAAACTTCCGGTTGTCCTTTGTTTCAGGCTCTGGTATACTGAAAACACCTGAATTTGCCCGATGGAAGAGAGGTGGCTGCAGCGTGAAGCGCGCCCTGCACAGAGCCGGAAAGAATAAGGCGGTGGGTTACATCACCGAGGTGGCCGGACTCTATTTCAGCAAGCGGGTCAGCCGGGCCGCCGCTGAGCTGGCCTATTTTCTGCTGCTCACCTTTTTTCCCATTTTCATCTGTCTGTCCGCCTTTGTGGAGCAGCTGGATCTGGACCTGGCGTCTATCCTGGAGCAGACCAATTATCTGCTGCCGGAGGGCGTGATTGCCGTTTTTCAGGACTATCTGAGTTATCTGGACGGGAATTTGTCGCTGGCTATGTTCATTACGGGAATTTTTCTGGCCATTCTCTTTGCCTCCGCCGCCATGCGGGGGCTGATGAATATCATGCATGAGATCTATGGGAGGGCAACCTTCCGGGGCATGCGGCAGCTGGGGGCCAGCGTGCTGTTCTCTGCGCTGCTGCTGGTGACGGTGTACCTCTCTCTGGCGGTGGTGGTCACAGGAAACTGGTTTTTCCACCTGCTGGGCCAGCTGCTGGGGCTGGAGGGCCTGGTGGAGCGGTTCGGCACCTGGCAGTGGGTGAAGTACGTGCTGCTCATCGCCATGGTGTTCCTGTTTATCCTTTTGCTCTACCGGTTTACCGCCCCCTGGGACAAACCGAGACCGCCGGTGGTTCCGGGCGCTCTGGGGGCATCCGTCGCCCTGGCCGTCGCCTCCATGATTTTTTCCGCCATTATGGGCAATTCCGCCCGGTACTCCCTGGTGTACGGATCTTTGGCCTCCGTGATTATCCTGCTTGTCTGGCTGTATCTGTGCGGGAATATCATTATTATGGGCAACGTGGTCAACTATGTGATCTACTGCCGCAGGAAGAAGAAGCAGGGGCAGAAAAGGGTGCGGGGATAAGGATGACGGCTCCAAACCATGAGGTCCAGACGCATAAACCGCCCCGGAATCTGGCAAGCTAACCCCATCATAGTGAGGGGGCGGATGCCATGTGGCAGATCGGGGTTTGGGAACAGAACGAGGGCCTGGCCGAGCGGGTGGCCGCGCTGGCCCCGGAGGGGACAGCTCTGGTGCGGGCCTGCCGGCATCCGGCACTGCTGGCCGGGCTGAAACTGGATTTGCTGGTGGTATCGCCCGGAGCCCTGGGTTGGGCGGGAGCTCCGGCCCTGTCCTGCCATACGGCGCTGCTGCCCGGCGGCCTGGCCGCCCTGACCCGGGCTCTGCCGGCGGAGACGGTGGTGAGCTACGGGTCGGCCAACCGGAACACCCTTACGCTGTCCAGCCTGCATGAGGGCCTGGCTGCGGTGGCAGTGCAGCGGGAGTTTATCGCGCTGGACGGCAGGGCTGTGGAACGGCAGGAGCTGGTGCTGCCCTATGACGGAACAGCGCCGGAGCTGTTCCTGGTGCTGGCCGGAGCGGCGCTGCTTCTGGGACGGCTGCCGGAGGAACATTAGTGTCTGCGATGCCCCTTGTTTCCCTGGGAAACGGGGGCATTTTTCTGTGCGCTCTGCGACTTGTTTTGTTCCTATTTTCGTGATATAGTGATGGAAATTTACCGGCGGCGATGCCGCCTTGTTCTATGGAGGGACTTGAACTTGAATCGAACCACACCAGTGATACCGCAGGAGGACATCGCTTTGCAGCAGGCGTACTGCGCTGAAATCCGGGCGCTGAACGCTCAGCGGGAGCCAGTGCCCACCGCCTACGTAGACACCTACGGCTGTCAGCAGAACGAGGCGGATTCGGAGCTGCTGCGGGGGATGCTCACCGAGATGGGCTATGAGATCGTGGATACGGACCAAGGCGCCGATGTGATTGTCATCAACACCTGCGCCATCCGGGAGCACGCCGAGCAGCGGGTGCTGGGCAATGTGGGGGCGCTGGTCCACGGCAAGCGGCGCAAGCCCAGTCAGATCATCTGCCTGTGCGGGTGCATGGCCCGGGAGCAGCATGTGGCGGACCGGCTGCGCCAGTCTTACCGCCATGTGGATCTGGTGTTCGGGCCCCAGGTGCTCTGGCGCTTCCCGGAGCTGCTGCGCCGGGTGATTCTGCGCCGGGGCCGGGTCTTCGAGACCCAGGACGTGCCCGGGGCCATTGCAGAAGGCCTGCCGGTGCGCCGTTCCGGCAAGGTGAAGGCCTGGGTCTCCATCATGTACGGGTGCAACAACTTCTGTACCTACTGCATTGTCCCCTACGTCCGGGGGCGGGAGCGCAGCCGGGAGCCGGAGGCCATCCTGGCGGAGATCCGGCAGCTGGTGGAGCAGGGCTACAGGGACATCACCCTGCTGGGCCAGAACGTGAACTCCTATGGCAAGGACCTGGGGGAGGACATCGACTTTCCCGACCTGCTGGAGCGGGCGGCGGCCATACCGGGGGAGTTTCTCCTGCGCTTCATGACCAGCCACCCCAAAGACGCCACGGAGAAGCTCTTTGATGTGATGGCCCGGTGTGAGAAGGTGGCGCCGGTGATCCACCTGCCCTTCCAGTCCGGAAATACCCGGGTGCTGACGGCCATGAACCGCCGGTATACCCGGGAGCAGTATCTGGAGAAGGTACATGCCCTGCGGGCGCGCATCCCGGACGTGGTGCTCACCAGCGATGTGATCGTGGGCTTTCCCGGGGAGACCACGGCGGAGTTTGAGGACACCCTGTCCCTCATCGAAGAGGTGCGCTTTGACGCGCTGTTCACCTTTATCTACTCGCCCCGGAAGGGGACGCCGGCGGCCCAGCTGCCCGACCCCATGTCCAAGGAGGAGAAGTCCGCCAATTTTGACCGTCTGGTGGAGGCCCAGAACCGGATCTCCCTGGAAAAGCACCGGGCCTACATCGGCACCGTCCAGCACTGCCTGGTGGACGGGGTGAGCGAAGATCCCCGCAACAACCTGAATGCCCGCACCCCCGGAGGCCGGCTGGTCCACCTCAGCGGGGACGCGTCGCTGGTGGGGCAGTTCGTGGACGTGGAGATTGTGGACTGCTCCACCTGGGCACTGTTCGGAGAGAAGCGCTGAGCCTCGTCGCCGCAAGCTGCACATCCCTCGCTGCCGCCGCTGGCGAAAGCTCGCTCATTCCGCTGCGGCTCCTCTCCCCACCGAAACCGCTGCGCTGGGTTTCGGCGGGGGCCCCAGGGGGGCGAACAGACGAAGCGTGAACCAGAGGCGGCTGAGGCGTCGCATACAGCCAGTGGAAAGGAGGCACCATGACTCAGCGTGACGCAATTTTAAAGGTAGTGGCCTACGGTGTGGCGCTGTTTGCCATTACGGTAATCAACTACTATATCATCGGGCCCCTGCCCATTTCGCTGCCGCTGATGCTTCCCGTTGCCGCAGTGGCCATGGGGACCCTGGAAGGGGCAAAATTCGGCGCGGGCTACGGTCTGGCGGCCGGCCTGGTGATGTCCGCAGCGGGGCACATCACACCGCTGTGCGTGCCTGCGCTGGCGGCGGTGGGCTGGGCCTCTGGTCTGATGACCCAGCACGTGCTGCGCCGGGACATGGTGGGTCATTTCCTGTGTACACTGCTGATGCTCCTGGTGTGGGAGCTGTGCCAGGTGGGCAGCCGGCTGGTCACAGGTGTGGCTGAGCTGATTCCGCTGCTGAAGGTGGCAGGGCCGGAACTGCTGTGGTCCGTGATGTTTTCCTTCCCGGTGTACTGGATCGGCCGGTTCTGCTGCAAATATTATGGGAGAATTTATCATGAGTAAAAAACCGTATGACAGCCACAGGGAACAAGAGGTGCGCACGGAGGACGAGAGCCGGAAACTGCAGATCCGGACCGGAAGCCTTGTGGGCATATTCTGCGTTGTCCTGGTGGCGTTTTTTGTGGTGCTTTACCAGACCCAGATCGTGGACGGGGCGGACTATCTGGCCAGCGCCAACTACAGCGCCCGGGAACCGGAGACGGTGGACAGCGTCCGGGGAGAATTGCTGGACCGCTACGGGCGGGTGCTGGTGACCAACGCCATCCGCTACAATGTCACACTGGACACCACGATCATGGGGAGCGACCGCAATCAGATTCTCTTGGAGCTGCTGGAGCTGTGCCGAGAGCAGGGCGTGGAGTGGAATGACTCCCTGCCCATCAGCGAGAGCGCGCCGTGGACGTATACCAGGACGGACAGTCTGTTCAGCTATGAATACGAGGACGACGAGGGCAACACAAAAGTGGCCTCCACCAACCTGGGCCGGCTGGCGGTGAGCCGAAAGTGGATTGAAGATGCCCGGAGCGCAGACATCACCGCGGAGGAGCTGCTGTATGCCATGGCGGACACCTTCGGCCTGGAGATCGGGGAGCATCAGGCGATTACCTCCGGGGACCGGCAGCTGATCGGAGTGCTGTATGAGATTTACCTGCGCGCCTATGAGGTGCTCAACACGGAGTATCTCTTTGCCGAGGATGTGGACATCACGTTTATTTCTGCGGTGAAGGAGCGCGCCCTCACCGGGGTTCGCATTGAGACGGAGAGCGTCCGGCAGTACAATACCGATGTGGCGCCCCACGTGCTGGGGACCACCGGAGACATCACGGAGCAGGCGTGGCCCACCTATCAGGAGCTGGGCTACCCCATGGACGCCACCGTAGGCCGGGACGGAGTGGAGCTGGCCTTTGAGGAGTACCTCCACGGCACCAGCGGACGCCGACTGATCGAGACGGATGAGAACGGGAAGATCATCAGCCAGGAGTGGCGGGAGGAACCGGAACCGGGGGACAACGTGGTGCTCACCCTGGACGCCAGCCTCCAGGCGGTGACGGAGGAGTACCTGGCCAATTTCATCCAGGCGCTGGAGGAGCCCGCCGGCGGCGCGGCGGTGGTGATGGACACCACCGGCGGCGTGCTGGCCATGGCCTCCTACCCGGACTATGACCTGGCCACTTACCGTCAGGATTACAATGAGCTGCTGGAGGCAGAGAACAATCCCCTGATGAACCGGGCCACCAACGGACTGTACGCCCCGGGCTCCACCTTCAAAATGGTGTCGGCGGTGGCGGGATTATCCAGCGGGGCAATTACCACCACCTCTCTGGTGAATTGCCCTGGTTATTATCGCTACTATGATATCACCCAGCGATGCTGGATTTATCCCGGCAGCCACGGACTGGAGAACGTGACGAACGCAATTACTGATTCCTGCAATGTCTTCTTTTACGATACCGCCGCCAAGATGGGTATTGCCACCCTGCAGGACTACGCAAAGCAGTTCGGGCTGGGGGAGTACACCGGCATCGAGATCCCGGAAAGCAAGGGGCAGATGGCCGGACCGGAGACGGCCCAGTCCATGGGACAGACCTGGTACGGCGGCGAGGTGCTCTCCGCCGCCATCGGCCAGAGCCTGAGCCTGTTCACCCCCATCCAGCTGGCCAATTATGTGGCCACCCTGGTGAACGGGGGCAACCACTATCGGGCCCACCTGCTCAAACAGGTCAAATCCAGCGACTACAGCCAGGTGGTGTACGATTACGAGCCGGAGCTGCTCAATACCATTGAGATTGCCCCCGGCGATCTGGCGACGGTGCTTCAGGGAATGTACGACCTGTCCAAGACCGCCTCCATGGCCCGGTACTTCAGCAGCCTGCCTGTGGAGGTGGGCTGCAAGACTGGCACTGCCGAGGTGGGCACCGGCCGCACCGCCACCGCCACCTTCACCTGCTTCGCCCCCTATGACGACCCGGAGGTGGTGATCTACCTGGTGGCGGAGAAGGGTTCCTCCGGCGGAAACCTGGCCCAGGTGGCCGCAGGCATTCTGGCCCAGTATTTTTCCACAGAGGGGTCCCAGACCGCACCGGTTCAGGAGAACACCCTGGTTCGGTAAGACCAACAGAAAGCATGACAGCAGCCCCGCCGGCCGGTTCGGATACCGGCTGCGGGGCTGCTGAATTTACAGAGTGAATATACAGAGGATACAAATAATTTTTATTGACGCAATTTTCTGCATGGCGGGCAGGAAAACTTGCACCAAATACAACACAGGAGCAATTCCAGTTTTTAACGAATCCTGTGTTTTCAGAACTTCCACAGCTTCCACAAAGTTTTCAACAGGCCTGTGGAAGGCAACGTGGGACAGATCCTGCAAAACAAAGGTTTACATAAGGGATGTCAAGGAGTTTCTTACCGATGATTTTCACAAACTTGCGGGAGGTGACTCGGGCGCTGCTCACGACGCCTCAGCGCTTCTGGATCACGCTTCGCCTGTTCGCCCTCTGGGGCCCCCGCCGAAACCCAGCGCAGCGGTTTCGGTGGGGAGAGGAGCCGCAGCGGAATGAGCGAGCTTTCGCCAGCGGCGGAAGCGAGGGATATGCAGCTTGCGGCGACGAGGTTCAGGCGCTTCTGGTTACCCGCCGATCTGGCTCATGATGTGCTGCTCTCCTCCCGCCACAGACCCCTGGGCGAACTGATGGCAGGCGGGCTTTTCCGCAATGGCACGGAGAATGGCCTGCTCCAGGGGCTCATCCGGACCGTCCAGCAGGGGGCGCAGCGCGACACCGGTGTCATATTGCAGGCAGGTCTTCAGAAATCCGGTGGCGGTGAGGCGCACCCGGTTGCAACTGTGACAGAACTGGTGGCTCAGGGCAGAGATGAAGCCGATCTGCCCCTGAAAGCCGGGCAGGGACCAGTACTGGCTGGGGCCGCTGCCCAGGTGTCCGGAATAGGGGGAGAGGGGACCGTAGGCGGACTGCAGCAGGGAGCGCAGTTCGTCTTCGCTCCGGCCGTGAAGTTCCCTGCCCAGGCCGATGGGCATCAACTCGATGAACCGCACCGGAATGGGCCGGTCCTTGGCCAACCCGGCCAGCTCCACCAGCTCCTCCTCCGGGGCGACGGGGACGCAGTTGACCTTCACCGGCAGGCCGGCGGCCAGGCAGGCGTCGAGGGCGTCCAGGGTGCGGGCCACCCCCTCCCGCCGGGTGATCTTCCGGAAGGTGTCCTCGTTCAGGGTGTCCAGGCTGATGTTCACCCCGGTGATGCCTGCCCTGAGCAGGGCGGGCAGCTGGTCCTTCAGCAGAGTGCCGTTGGTGGTGAGGGCCACCTCCCGGATGCCGTCTATGGCCCGCAGGCCGGCCACCAGCTCCGGCAGGCCCTGTCGAACCAGAGGTTCGCCTCCGGTGAGCCGGATCCGGCGGATGCCCAGCCGGGCAAAGATGCGCCCCAGCCGGAGAATTTCCTCGTAGCGGAGGATCTGTCCGTGGGGCAGCCACTCCACGCCCTCCTCAGGCATACAGTAACGGCAGCGCAGATTGCACCGGTCGGTGACTGAGATGCGCAGATAATGAATGGTACGTCCAAACCCGTCCAGCAAGGGGGTCACCTCCGCAGGGATAGAATGAGATCGGCCATGGCGGGGATGTCCTCCAGTCCCAGCACAGGCACGTCGGTCAGGTTGTCCAGGGTCAGGTCAGTGGCCACCGCCAGCAGGGCGGCCGGGTCGCACACCGGGGCGGCGGAGTTGCCGGCGCGGACCACTTCGATCTTGGGGTAGGAACTGTCCTTGAATCCCTCCAGCAAAATCACATCCGCGTCGGGAAAGGCGCCCAGGAAGTCCCGCTCGCACAGCCCCCGGGCCTGGCGCACCAGCTGACAGCGGACGGGGGAGTAGATGGCATAGCCGCAGGCCCCCGCCTGGCCGAACCGCCAGGAGTCGGTGCCCGGTACATCGGGGGTGAAGTCATGGCCGTCGTGTTTGATGGCGGCCACCTGCAGGCCCCGGCGGGAGAGCTCCCGGATGAGCTTTTCCATCAGGGTGGTCTTGCCGGAGTTCTTCACCCCGGAGACGGCGGCGACAATGGGCTTACCCTTCACGGGTGAACACCCCCGATTTTCCGCCCTCTTTCCGCATCAGACGGACGTTGGTGATGGTCATGGCCCGGTCCAGGGCCTTGCACATGTCGTAGATGGTGAGCAGGGCGGTGGATACTCCGGTGAGGGCCTCCATCTCCACCCCGGTATTGCCGGTCACCTTGACGGTGCAGGAGGCCTCCACCCGCCCCTCCTCCGGGAACAGCTGAAAGTCCACCGAGCAGCCGGACACGGCCAGGGGATGACACATGGGGATGAGGTCGCTGGTGCGCTTCACGGCCATGATGCCCGCCACTCGGGCCACTCCCAGCACGTCCCCCTTTTTGGCTGTGCCGGTTTGGATAGCGGTCATCACCGCCTCATTTACCTGGATCTCCCCCCGGGCCACCGCCACACGGTGGGTGGGGGCCTTGTCTGTCACGTCCACCATGATGGCTTTGCCCTGGGCGTCAAAATGATTCAGTCCGTTCATAACAGCACCGCCTTTACCGTTGTCCCGGCCTCCAGGGCCGGGGAGCCCGCGGGGATGTCCACCAGGCAATTGCAGCCCACCTGGGAGAGCAGCTGGCCGGAGGAGTGCCCCTCCGGCAGCCAGATCTGTCCGTTGCCGTACCGGCCCCGCAGGAACCTGCGCCCTTTGCTGGCCTTGGGAAACGAGTTGGCCAGAGGGGCGGTGAGGGTGAGGGGCTGCCAGCCGGGCTGTCCGCTCAGGGCGGCAAGCAGCGGCCGGGCCAGCAGCTCGAAGGTGGCCGCCGCGGCGAAGGGGTTGCCGGACAGGGAGAGCACCGGCCTGCCCTCCAGCAGGGAGAACATGGCGGGGGTGCCCGGCTTGAGCCTGACGCGCCAGAACAGCCGCTCCGCCCCCGCCAGGGGCAGGGCCTGGTGGAAGATATCCTTATCCCCCACCGACACGCCGCCGGTGGTGATGACGCAGTCAAACCGGCGTACCCCCTCTCTCAGGCCGTCCGCCACCGCCTGGGGGTCGTCCGGCCACCAGGCGATGTCGTACTCCAGGCCCAGCTGGCGGCAGCGGGCGGCCAGCTGGGGGAGATTGGAGTTGTAGATCTGTCCGGGACGCAGGTCCTGGCCCGGCTGGGCCAGCTCGTCCCCGGTGCCTGCCAGCAGCACCTTGGGCCTGGGATAGGCGGCCAGAGGCTGTCCCCACAGCCCCGCACTGGCCAGAATGCCCAGGGCGGCGGCGTCCATCCGGGTGCCGGCACGCAGCAGAACCGTACCCGCCCGATAGTCTTCCCCGGCAAAGCAGTAGTTCTCATGGCGCTCCAGAGGTTGGAAAATCCCCACCACCGGGAAGCCCCGGTCGGTGTCCTCCTGCCGGATCACGCAGTCCGCGCCGGGGGGGATGGGCGCCCCGGTCATGATGCGGGCGCACTGACCGGAGTGCAGAGGGGATTGGGGCCAGCTTCCGGCATAGAGGGTGTCCGCCACCTCCAGCCGGACGGGGTGGTCCGGGCTGGCCTTCCGGGTGTCCTCCGCCCGGAGGGCGTAGCCGTCCAGAGGGGAGCGGTCAAAGGGGGGCTGATCCATGGGGGCGGTCACGTCCCGGGCCAGGGTGAGATCCAGCAGCCAGGGGCCGGCCAGTTCCACCGGGGAAAGGGGGGCGGTGTGCTGCCGGATGAGCTCCAGCGCCCGCTCCAGGGGGATGCCGGTCTCCATCCTCACCCCTCCTTCCCAAAGGGGCACACAGGGAAGCGGCACTCCCCGCAGCCCAGACACAGCCCGCCGTGGCCCAGTTCCACCAGCTCAGCCCGGCTGACCCGCAGGCCGGCGGCCAGCCGGGGCAGCACCAGGTCAAAGACGGTGGCCCTGGCGTACATCACGCAGCCGGGCAGGCCGCACACCGGGGTGCCTTTCAGATAGCTGAGCAGGAACATGGCCCCCGGGAGGACAGGGGCCCCGTAGGTGATGATCTCCGCCCCGGTGTTCCGGATGGCGCCGGGGGTGCGGTCGTCCGGATCCACGCTCATCCCGCCGGTGCACAGCACCAGGTCCACCCCCGCCGCCTGATAGTCCAGAATGGCCCGGGTGATGGCCTGCCGGTCGTCGCCGGGGGTGCACTCCAGGGTGACGGAGATGCCGTATTGGGCCAGCTTGGCCTTAACCACCGGGGAGAACTGATCCTGAATGATGCCCTTTTGCACCTCGCTGCCGGTGACGATGAGGCCGCAGGAGCGCAGCACATAGGGGTGCAGGGACAGAATGGGGCCGCCGGGCCCCACCGCCGCCTGGGCGGCGTCCAGCTTTTCCTCCGGGATGACCAGGGGGATGACCCGCATCCCCGCCAGCTTGGCCCCCGCCTTCACCGGGGAGTTGGTGTGTCGGGTGGCCACCATCAGCTCCTCCTGGCTGTTCAGTGTCCGCAGTCGGTCCACATCCACCCGGAACAGGCCGTCACAGTCGGCCCGCAGCTCGATCTTGCCCTCCCTGGGCTGGGTGGCGGTCATGTGCGCCCCCTGGCACAGGGCCCGCAGCCGCTGTGCCCCCTCGTCCTCGTGGAGTATCCCGGGGGTTTTCTCCCACACATAGAGATGTTCCTTGCCCATGCTCAGCAGCACGGGGATGTCCGCCTCTGTCACCACGTGCCCCTTGCGGAACCGGGCATCCTTGATGACACCGGGGATGATCTGCGTCATATCATGGCACAGCACATGGCCCACAGCGTCCTGTGTTCTCACCAGCTTCACGGTTGATTCCTCCAGTTTTCAAAAAAGCGGCCCTGTCTCCCAGGAGACAAGGCCGCCAGAACATGCGCCGACACTACCCTGACCCTTTTCAACAAGGAAGGCGGTGCAGTTTCCCGCGCCACCCCGGCCCGGGCGCCGTAGCAGATGCCGTAGGCGCAGGGGCTCGGATCAAAATTGGTATTACCAGTATAGAACAGATCAGGTGAAATTGCAACCCTCTTTTTCCGCGGACTCCAGGTCGGAGGGGGTGTTCAGATTGCGGAACAGGGCGGGATCCGGGGCGGGGAGAGCGATGGTATGTACCCAGCTGAGCAGGGTGGACATCCGGTTGTCGCCGCCCAGAAGCAGGGTCTCCGCCAGGGTGAGGCAGTTTTTCCGGTACAGGCCGAACAGGGGCTGGGGATACCCTTCCAGAGTGTAGACGCAGGCGTCTGCGGTGCCGATGGCTTCCAGCAGGCCGTCGGCCAGGGCGGGAGTGAGGAAGGGGCAGTCCACCGCGGTGAGCAGCAGCAGCGGGGTGGAGCAGGCGCGCAGGCCGGCGTGAAGTCCGCCCAGAGGGCCCCGGTCCGGGTAGACGTCGGCCACGGCGGTGATGCCCCGGGGAGCCAGCACCCGCCGGGAAGAGTCCCCCACCGAGAGCTGAAATCCGCCGCCATAGGCCTGCCAGGTGTGGATGGCCCGGTCCAGCAGGGTTTTCCCGCCCAGTTCCACCAGGGCCTTGTCCCGGCCCATACGGACGGACCGGCCCCCCAGCATGACCTGGACGGTGACGGACTTCCGGCGGGAAAAGATCAGCCCCGGCGGAATCTGGCCGGGCTGCGCCGGTTTGGCATCGATGGGGTGAAGCTCCATAATTGCCTCCTGTCCTCCGCGCGGAGGGGCCGCGCGGCTGTTCGGTAATCTTGTTCCTATTATACGGCGGCGGGGCGGGGAAAACAACCGGAGAAAGGATAAAAAAGGATCTTTTTTGCTGCGCAGCCGGAGGGAAAACGCATTGCGCCCCAGACCCCGGCAGGTCGGGCCGGGATCTGGAGCGGAAATTACAGTACTTTGGAGAGAAAGTCGATGGTGCGCTGTTCCCTGGGATGGGCGAAAAACTCATGGGGCTCGTTCTGCTCCAGGATATGGCCCCCGTCCATGAACAGCACCCGGGTGCCCACCTCCCGGGCAAAGCCCATCTCGTGGGTGACCACCACCATGGTCATACCCTCTTCCGCCAGTTCCTTCATGACCTCCAGCACTTCCCCCACCATCTCCGGGTCCAGGGCGGAGGTGGGCTCGTCAAAGAGCATCACCTTGGGCCGCATGGCCATGGCCCGGACGATGGCAATGCGCTGCTTCTGGCCGCCGGAGAGCTGGGCGGGATAGGCGTCCGCCTTGTCCTCCAGCCCCACCCGGCGCAGCAGGGCGGTGGCGGCGTCGTCCGCCTCCTGCTGGCTCATGAGTTTGGTGCGCACCGGGGCCAGGGTGATATTCTTCCGGATGGTCATGTTGGGAAACAGGTTGAAGTGCTGGAACACCATGCCCATTTTCCGGCGCACCCCGTCGATATCCACCCTGGGGTCGGTGATGACGGTGCCGTCGAAGGTGATGGTGCCGGAGGTGGGGATTTCCAGCAGGTTCAGGCAGCGCAGGAAGGTGGACTTGCCCGAGCCGGAGGGACCGATGATGACCACTTTTTCCCCCTCTGCGATGTGCTCGGTGAGGTCGTCCAGCACCAGGTTGTCCCCAAAGGACTTGCTCAGATGTTCAACGTCGATCACTTTGACGCAGCCTCCTTTCCAGCTTGCCCAGCAGCCAGGTGAAGATGATCACCAGGATCAGGTAGATGACGGCAGCTCCGATGAGGGGGAACATGGCGTCAAAGGTGCGGTTGAGGATGTTGCGGGCGAAGTAGACCAGTTCCTGTCCGCCGATGATGGAGATCAGAGAGGTGTCCTTGAGCAGGATGATGAACTCATTGCCCAGGGAGGGGAGAATGGCCTTGATGGCCTGGGGGACCACAATAAAGCGCATGGTGTCCAGATAGTTCAGGCCCAGGGAGCGCCCCGCCTCCATCTGACCGCCGTCCACCGCCATCAGGCCGCCCCGGATGATCTCGGACACGTAGGCGCCGGAGTTGATGCCCAGGGTGAGAGCGCCCACCATGGTGAAGTTGCGGCTGCTCTTGAAGATGACCAGGCCCATAATCAGGACCTGCACCATCATGGGAGTGCCCCGGATGACGGTGACGTAGATTTTGAAGATGAAGTTGACGATGCCCAGCAGCGGGTTTTTCCGGCGGCCAATGCGCTGTTGGTCGTGGGCGGTGCGCACCATAGCCACCAGTACGCCCAGCACCACGCCGATGGCCAGGGCCAGGGCGGTGGTCAGCAGCGTGATGCCGACGCCCTCTAAGTACGATTGCCAGCGGTCCGCTTCAATGAAGGCCTGGTAGAAGCGGACGAAGAACTCCTGCCACCAGGTGGCATCCCCGCTCATCATCAGCTCCCGCCACAGGGCAACGGTTTGGGCCAGATCCATGGGCAATCTCCCCCTTTCTGAAATAGACGGCGCAAAAGGAGCGGCTCAGGCCGCTCCTTTTGCGGGAATCATGTTCGAATGCGGATTATTCGGCGGCGATGTACTTGTCCATGATCTCCTGGACGGTGCCGTCGTCAATGAGCTCGTTCAGCGCGGTGTTGACGGCGTAGAGCAGAGCCTCATTGCCCTCGTCCACGGCGGCGCAGTAATCCTCCACCACGTAGGCGCCGTCCAGAATCTCCAGACCGGGGGTGGCGGCCACATATTCCTGGGCGGGGCCGTTGTCGATGACCACGCAGTCCACCTGGCCGTTGAGCAGGGCCTGGACCGCCACGGAGCCGTTGTCCAGGGAGGTCACATGGTCGGTGCCGTGGGCGTCCTGGCAGTAGATCTCACCGGTGGTGCCCCGCTGTACGCCGATCTGGATGTCCTCCAGCACATTGCCGTCGGCATCCATCAGCTGCAGATCGTCGTTGGTGCCGGCGATGGTGGTGTCGCCCTCCCGGACGATGATCACCTGCACGCCGGTGGCGTAGCTGTCGGTGAAGTCCATGACCAGGTCGCGGTCCTCACGGTAGGTCAGGCCGGCCAGCATCACGTCGGCCCGGCCCTCCTGCACGCTGAGCAGGGCGGCGTCAAAGTCGATGTTGTCGATCACCAGCTCCAGCCCCAGCTTGTCGGCGATGGCCTGGGCAATCTCCGGATCGATGCCGATGATATTGTTGTCGTCGTCGGTCATCTCATAGGGCGGGAAGGAGGCGTTGGTGCACATGATGAGCTTGCCGGGCTCGATGAGGGCGTCGGCAAAGTCGCCGTAGCCGCCGGTCTCGGTGCCGGCGTCAGAGACGGCGGGCTCCTCAGAGTCGGCGGGGGCAGTGGACTCAGTACCGGCCTGGCTGGGAGTCTCTTCCGTGTCATTGCCGTTGCCGCAGGCGGCCAGGGAGCACACCAGGCCCAAAGCCAGCAGCATGGCAAGCAGTTTCTTCCATGTTTTCATTTTCTTCTATCTCCTATCCATACATCAAATTGACCAGATGATCTGGAATGGAGTAATTATACTTCCTCAATGAATAAAATGCAAGAGGATTTTGGGAATCCTCCTGCATTTTATGGAAAAGCATTCTGCAAACGATGAATGTATATGCAATTTTATGCAGATTGTTTGTCTGATATTCAGTCAAAGGCGAGGCCCAGATAGCCGGCGGGGGCCTTCTTCCACCGGGAGGGGGCGGCGCCGTACAGCCAGCGGATGGCGCCGAAGGGGGTGTCCTCCGGCCCGCCGGGCAGACGCACCTGGGCAGGTGCGGCGCCCAGGGCGGCGGCAGCCGCCGCGCCCTGGGACTCATCCCGGGGGTCGCACAGCAGCTCCTTCACCACCGGCTGACCCGGCCAGCACTCCACCGCGGCGCAGCCCGGGCCGTGGGGCAGCTCCAGCCGGTACAGCCCGCTGCCGGGATGGGGGCACAGACTGCGCTGGAATTCCAGCTGTCCGGGGTCCTGGGTCACGTGGGTCCTGCCCACCAGCAGCATCTCCCGCAGGGCATTGTACTGTGCCCCGGTGAGGGGGGCGGCGGGGGCGGGAACGGGCCGCGCCTCCACCCGGCGCTGGTAAAAGGCGGGGGTGAAGCCGCTCCGGGCAAAGAAGGAGAACAGGGAGGGCTGGGCGGGGACGGTGAGGATACAGTCCGCCCGGCGGTTGCGCAGCACCTCGCAGGCGTAGTTGAGCAGCTGCCAGGCGCAGCCCCGGCCCCGGACCTCCGGGTGGGTGGCCAGGGCGTAGACGTAGCCGCCCTTTACGCTCCAGCCGTCAGGAAAGGTGAGGGTTACCTCCGGCAGGGCCAGCATGGCCTGGACCTGCCCGTCTTCCGTAAGGACCAGAGGGCCGGTCAGGCCGGTGAGGGCATAAAAGTCCCGCTGCAGCGGGGCGTCATCCTCAAAGACCCTGGTCCAGAGCGCTTGCGCCTGGGGCAGTTCCTCCGGACGGGCCTGGTGCATCTCCAGCATGTGTTCATCCCTCCCGTGCGGTGAATTTCTCCAGCAAAAGATCGGGGTAGTAGGAGAGCTTGGCTTTTCGCAGGCCCTCCAGCCCCAGATCGTCCTCCCGGTTGAGCCATTTCACCTGGGGATGGCGCTGGCGCACCATCCGGGCCATCTCCCGATTGATGACGGCGTAGGCCCCCTGGATGTCCCCGTCCGCCTTTTCAAAGTGGACGTCGAAGCACTCCGGGGTGGTGAGGCTGCCCAGGGAGAAGGCCACAGGCTTGCCGCCGGCCCGGATCAGCCCGCCCTCCAGAGCCAGGGGTTCCATCTGGTACAGCGCCTCGATGACGGCGATGGTCTCCTCAGACAGGGTTTCCTCCCCCGCCGCCGGTTCGGTCTCCTCCCGACGGGCGGACCAGGAGCGCTCCAGCTCCAGACACTCGGGGATGCTGGCCGGGGTGATAGGCTCAAACATCCAGTCCGGGAACTGTTCGTCAAAACGGTGGATGTGGTTGCGCTTGGCGTGGAGTTTTTTCCCGGACAGGTCAGCCAGCCGGTTTACGTCATAGAGGTAGTCCCAGCCGTCCCGGTCCTCCTCCCAGACGAACCGGCCGGGACATTGGTCTTCCAGCACCTGCCGCTGGGCTGCCGTGACGCACACCAGGGTGAGGGGGACGCCGTGGGCGGCAGCGTCCTGTTGCAGGAGGTCCAGGGCGGGCTCCAGCGGTCCGCTGCCGGCGGGATAGAGATAACAGGTGCCCAGCTTGCCCTGAATCTGCACCAGCAGCCGGTCTCCCAGCCGGGCGATCTTCTGGGGATAGGCCCGGCTCCACAGGTAGATGTTGTCAAAGTTGTACTCGCAGCCCATGTCCCCCTCGGCGGCCAGCAGAGGGAAGGCCCACTGGCGGTCAGCGGGGTCCGGGCATCGGAAGGTATCCATGATTTCAAATCCTTTTCTGTGAAAAATGGCGCCCCGGCAGGGCTGGGGCTTGGATGGGAATTATCATAGCATGTTTGTAGGATAAAAGCAACAGAAAAAACAGGGCCGCCGTCCAACAGACAGCGGCCCTGGGCTTATTTCGCGTACTCGATGGCTTTGGTCTCCCGGATCAGGTTGACCTTGATCTGACCGGGGTACTCCAGTTCATCCTCGATCTTTTTGGCGATGTCCCGGGCCAGGATGACCATCCGGTCCTCGGACACCTCCTCCGGCTTGACCATGATGCGCACTTCCCGGCCGGCCTGGATGGCGTAGGCCTTATCCACACCGGGGAAGGAGGAGGAGATCTCCTCCAGCTTCTCCAGACGCTTGATATAGTACTCCACGTTCTCCTTCCGGGCGCCGGGGCGGGCGGCGGAGATGGCATCGGCCGCCTGGACCAGGCAGGCCACGATGGTCCGGGGCTCCACGTCTCCGTGGTGGGCCTCGATGGCGTGAACCACGCTCTCGCTCTCCCGGTACTTCCGGGCCAGCTCCACGCCGATCTGCACGTGGGAGCCCTCCACCTCGTGGTCAATGGACTTGCCCAGGTCGTGGAGCAGACCGGCCCGTTTGGCCTCGGTCACATTGGCGCCGATCTCGGCGGCCAGCAGCCCGGCCAGGTGGGACACTTCGATGGAGTGGTTGAGCACGTTCTGGCCGTAGCTGGTGCGGTAGTGCTGACGGCCCAGCAGTTTGATGAGCTCGGGATTCAGGCCGTGGACGTTGGTCTCGAACACGGCCCGCTCGCCCTCGGCCTTGATGGTGGCGTCCACCTCCCGTTTGGCCTTCTCCACCATCTCCTCAATGCGGGTGGGATGGATGCGGCCATCCAGGATGAGCTTTTCCAGGGCCAGCCGGGCGATCTCCCGGCGCACGGGGTCAAAGCAGGACACGGTGATGGCTTCGGGGGTGTCGTCGATGATCAGATCCACTCCGGTAAGGGTCTCCAGAGTGCGGATGTTGCGGCCTTCCCGGCCGATGATCCGGCCCTTCATCTCGTCGTTGGGCAGGGGCACCACAGACACGGTGGCTTCGGACACGTGGTCGGCGGCACACCGCTGGATGGCCAGGGCGATCTGCTCCCGGGCGTAGGTATCGGCCTCTTCCTTGAAGCGGGCCTGAATCTCCTTGATCTTGACGGCCTTCTCGTGGGTTACCTCGTCTTCCAGCTGCTCGATGAGGTAGCGTTTGGCCTCCTCTGTGGTCAGGCCGGAGATCCGCTCCAGCACTTCCACCTGGCTCTGCTTGATTTTTTCGATCTCTTCCTTTTCCTGCTCCAGCTCGGCAGCCCGGGCGGAGAGGGTCTCCTCCTTGCGCTCCATGTTTTCCGTCTTGCGGTCCAGGTTTTCCTCTTTCTGGTTCAGACGATTTTCCTGGCGCTGGAGTTCGCTGCGGCGGTCCTTGACTTCCTTTTCAAATTCGTTGCGGGCCTTGAGGATCTCCTCTTTGGCTTCAACGGTGGCTTCCCGTTTCTTGTTTTCGGCACTCTTGATGGCCTCGTTGATGACCCGGCGGGCTTCCTCTTCCGCAGAGCCGATCTCCCGCTCGGCAAAGGCCTTGCGCCGGTTGTAACCAATGACGGCGCCGATGATCAAGCCGGCGGCCAGCAGGACGACCATGAGAATCACAGCCAAAAAAATGGGCATCATGTCGGGTTCCACACCTCCTGTTACAGTGGATTTCATAAAATCGCAAAATAAGACGCGATGTGCACAATGCACACCGCGATAATTGAAAAGACCGCCCGCCCTTGGGCATGGTATTTGAGTGTCATATATCAGCAGCTGGTGATGAATTTGAAATATATGAAAACGCGTCCGAGACGCTGCAACCGCTCAAACAGGCAAGAACCGCCCGGTCTTTCAAAATTATCTACGCCTATTGTAAAGGTATGTGTCTTTTCTGTCAAGCGGAAATGTAAGAACTTCACCGTCAGAGGAGAAAAATGAACAACGGGAAAAATGAATTTTAATTTTGATAAATCCCGGGAAAAACAGAAAGATGGCGCGAAAAAAGAGAGAAAAGTCTGGAAATATATAAGAGAAAAGAAATTGAGGGGGAACGGGGCTCCGGGGCGAAAAAGGGCGCTGTGCGTCGCTGAGGGGCGGACAGTGGGGCGGGGTTGTCAAATCTTTTGCATATCCGCAGGGCCGGAGCCGGGATCTGCCGTCGGGCGGGAGGCGGGAATCGCCCGCCGCCCGGCGGCGGAAGGGCTTACCGGATCCGGCGCAGCAGGGTGCGCAGCCCGGCCAGGCCGGCCAGCAGGACGGCGGCCAGAAGGGAGAGTTTCAAAAACCGTTTCATGGGATGCTCCTTTCCTGGGAGAAGGTTATCGGACGATTTTGTAGTAGGTCCGGGCGGTGAGCAGATAGACCACGCCGTACACCAGGCAGAATACCAGCAGGGTGCCGGCGGTACACACCGCCGTGGTGAAGACGCCCCGGACGGAGAACAGGGTGAGCAGCTGCACCACTAAGTTGAAGTCGAAGAGGATGTGGACGGCCGCCGCCAGGATGGGCAGGGAGAACACGGTGAGCACCTGGCTGCGGATGGAGGCGCGCACCTGCCCCTCGTCTAGGCCCACCTTGCGCATGATCTCAAAGCGGCCCTGGTCCTCATACCCCTCGGACACCTGCTTGTAGTAGATGATGAGCACCGTGGCCAGAAGAAAGACAATGCCCAGCAGGATGCCCAGGAAGAGGAAGCCTCCGGCCATTCCGTAGCCGTCCACCTCCATCCGGGCCCGGGTGGACACGGACAGGTAGTCGAAGTAACCGGTGTCCTCATAGGCGGACTCCCCCAGGTTGTAGTCGTACCAGGCGTTCTCCAGCGCCAGGGACTGCTCCCGGGTGCAGTCCAGGTCCAGCAGATCCAGATAGTAGTAGGTGGCGGGCATGCCGGAGACGGCGTCTTGCAGGGCGGCGAAGGCGGCCAGCGCCCCGTTGTCCGGCAGCACCAGGGCCACGGCCTCGAAGGTGTCGAAGGTGCTGGAGAAGAAGGGGATGGGCTCCAGAGTGCGGGCGATCTCCACGGTGAGGTCGGGGCCGGTCTCCTCCGGGCCGTTCTCCCCCATGGTGATGGCTTTGAAGACGACGGACTGGCCCAGCTCCTCCGGCAGCGCGCCGCACAGGGCGGCCTGGCCGGGCCCCAGCTCCGGGGCGGCCTGGCCGGTGAGGGCCGTGTAGCTGTCCCGGGTGAGCAGATAGAGGGTGCGCCCGGTGGTGCGGTCGGCATTGCCGCCGATCTCCATGCGCCGGGTGGCGGTGTTGGCCAGGGCGGTGAGGCGCAGATAGATGACGGACCGGGCGTCCTCCACCGGGATGCCCTGGCTGTCCAGGAACTGCCGGGCCAGCTCGTCCATGGCCTGGCCGTCAAAGGGCTCCTCGCCGTTGGCGGCCGCCACATCCGGGGAATAGCGCACCTCGATCTGGAAGTCGGCGGGATACTGGGCGGCGATGATGTCCCCGGTGCCCAGATACAGGGACAGGGTGCCCGAGATCATCACCATCACCATGGTGGACAGGATGCAGATATTGGCCAGACCCACGGCGTTGCGCTTCATGCGGTAGAGCATGCCGGACACGCCGATGAAGTGGCCGGTCTGGTAGTAGAAGCCCTTGTTCTTCCGCAGCAGCTTCAGCAGGGCGATGGAGCCGGCGGTGAACAGGCAGTAGGTGCCCACGATGACCAGCAGCACCGCCAGGAAGTACAGGACGATGGCGCTCATGGGGTCAGCGGTGGTGATGGCGATGGCATACCCCGCTCCCAGGCATAGGATGCCCAGCACGGCCAGCAGCCAGCGGGTTTTGGGCTCCTTCTCCCCCACCTGGCCGCCCCGGAGCAGCTGGATGGGGCTGACCAGGGACACCCGGCCCAGGTTGATGACCAGGGCCAGCACCAGCAGCGCGCCGAAGAGGACGGCGGTGAGGGCCACGGCAGGCAGGGACAGCCCCAGGGAGAAGGGGATGGCAAAGCGCAGCAGCCGGGTGAGCAGGACGGTGGCGGCGGCGTGGAGAATCACCCCGCAGGCGATGCCGCCCACGATGCCGATGAGGGCGGTGTACAGGCTCTCCCAGCACTGGAGCAGGGCCAGATTGCTTTTTCCCATGCCCAGAATGTTGTACAGACCCAGCTCCTTTTTCCGCTGCTTCATGAGGAAACTGTTGATGTACAGCACCAGAATGGCGGAGAAGATGCCGGCGATGAACATGCCCAGACCCATCATCACCTGGACATATTCCGCGCCCCGCAGCTGGTGGACGCCGGGGTCGAAGACCAGGGCGGACATGACGTAGAAGGCGGCGGCCAGGCCCACCAGGGCCAGCAGATAAGGGACGTAGAACTGGCGGTTCTGCTTCAGATTCTGGGCCGCCAGCCTGGGGTAGAGGGCGTTACGCATCCCGCTCACCTCCGGCGGCCAGCCGGGTCAGAGTGTGGGCGATCAGCCGGTACATCTCCCCGTCTCCCCGGTTCTCCCGGTACAGCTGGTGGTACACCGCCCCGTCCCGGATGAACATCACCCGGCCAGCGTGGCTGGCGGCGGAGGTGGAATGGGTGACCATGAGCACCGTCTGCCCCGCCCGGTTGATCTGGCTGAACAGCTCCATGAGGCTGTCTGCGGCCCGGGAGTCCAGGGCGCCGGTGGGCTCGTCGGCCAGGACGATCTCCGGCCGGGTGATGAGGGCCCGGGCCACGGCGCACCGCTGTTTCTGCCCGCCGGACACCTCATAGGGGAATTTGTCCAGCAGCTGTGTGATGCCCAGCGTGTCCGCCAGAGGAGACAGGCGCTGTTCCATTTCGGGGTACTTTTTCCCGGACAGCACCAGGGGCAGCAGAATGTTGTCCCGGAGGGAGAAGGTGTCCAGCAGGTTGAAATCCTGGAACACAAAACCCAGATTGTCCCGGCGGAAGGCGGCCATGTCCCGCTCCTTCACGCCGGCCAGATCCCGGCCGGAGAGCAGCACCGTGCCGGCGGTGGGCCGGTCCAGGGCGGCCAGGATGTTCAGCAGGGTGGTCTTGCCGGAACCGGACTCTCCCATGATGGCCACGAACTCCCCCTGCTCCACGGTGAAGGACACGTCCCGCAGGGCCTCCACCTGCTGGCCGCCGAAGCGGGTGGTGTAGATCTTTTTCAGATGACTGACTTCCAGAATGGACATATACAGGACTCCTCTCTGCCTGTCGGCAAATCGAATGTATTAACCGTGTTGGTACAGTTAATATAACACAGGGAGGATAAGAAAGGAAGAGGGAAAAGCATAAGAAATTTATAAGTTTTTTTAAAGGAAAGAAGACGGGGGGCCGGGCTGCGGCAGTTTGCAAAACGGGAAACGAAAAAAGCAGAAGCGCCCTCTTGCGAGGGCACTTCTGCCGAAAAGAGACGAAGTTGATGCACGGTATCGGTTTGCGCCGTCCCATGGCGATAAAAAGTTCGGAGCACCTGCCTCAGATGCTCCGAACCCTTTACATGTACCGTGTCACGCCAGAGCGGCGGTGATGATGGCCATGGAGTAGACCTCCATAGCGTTGCAGCCCCGGGACAGGTCGTTGATGGGGGCGTTCAGGCCCAGCAGGATGGGGCCGTAGGCGTCGAAGTTGCCCAGGCGCTGGGCAATCTTGTAGCCGATGTTGCCGGCGTTGATGTTGGGGAAGATAAAGGTGTTGGCGTAGCCGGCCACCTTGGAGCCGGGGAACTTCAGCTGGCCCACGGTGGGGGAGACGGCGGCGTCGAACTGCATCTCGCCGTCGATGTCCAGGTCAGGGGCGGCCTCCTTGGCCTTGGCACAGGCGTTGCGCATCTTGTCCACGGTATCGCCCTTGCCGGAGCCGTGGGTGGAGTAGCTCAGATAGGCCACCTTGGGATCCACGCCGAAGGTCTTGGCGCATTTGGCGCACTCCAGGCCGATCTCCACCAGCTCGTCCTCATTGGGATCGATGTTGATGGCGCAGTCGCCCATGGCCAGCACTTCGTTGCCGCCGGAGGCGCTGGGACGGACCATGATGAAGCAGGAGGAGACGATCTTGTTGCCGGGTTTGGTCTTGATCAGCTGGAGAGCGGGGCGGACGGTGTCGGCGGTGGAGTAGGTGGCGCCGCCCAGCAGGCAGTCGGCCACGCCCATTTTCACCAGCATGGTGCCGAAGTAGTTGCCGTGCTGCAGGGACTCGCGGCACTGCTCAGGAGTCATCTTGCCCTTGCGCAGCTCCACCATGGTATTCACCATCTCATCCATCTTGTCGTAAGTGGCGGGGTCGATGATCTCGGCGCCATGGATGTTGAAGCCGGCCTTTTCGGCGGCGGCCTTCACCTCATCGGGGTTGCCCACCAGGATGGGGGTGAGGAAGTTGCTGGAGAGCAGCCGGGCGGATGCCTCCAGGATACGGGCATCGGTGCCCTCGGTGAACACGATGCGCTTGGGGTCGGCCTTCAGCTTTTCAATCAGTTTGCCAAACATATAGATACTACCTCCGTAATTGTGTATTCTGCCGGGGAAGGTTCTGATAGGCTAAATGTAGCACCTTTTTTCCCCTTTTGCAAGGGGATACCAAGAAGTAATTGCAAATGGACAAATTCACAAAAACAGACAGGCATTGCCCGGCTGTTTCCGTGGGAAAAGCGCCTTTACATTCAGTAATTTCAACGGTATACTATTACTTAGTGTCTACCTTTTCGGATGAGCGGCTACGCTCACCCTGACGATATGCCTGTTGAATGAAAGAGAAAAGAATGGAAATGTGAGGGAAAGAGAACATGAACGCTGATTTTGCGCGCACTTTGGCCCTGCTCCGTCAGGAGCGGGGGATTTCCCAGCGCCAGGCCGCCCAGGCCCTTGGCATTTCTCAGGCGCTGCTCTCCCATTATGAAAACGGTGTGCGGGAGCCGGGCCTGAATTTTGTGGTGAAGGCGTGTGATTTTTACAATGTCTCGGCGGACTTCCTCTTGGGCAGGACCCTCAGCCGGGACGGCACGACGATTCTGGACGCGGATACGCTGTACGATGTGTCCACGGAGCGGGACAATGTGCTCAAGGGGTCCGTCATGGCCACCCTGAGCAAGAAGCTGATTGTCAATTCCGTGGGGGTGCTGTTTGACCTGCTGGGCCGGCTGGGCAACAAAAAGGCCATCAAAGCCGCATCCAATTACCTGTCTACCGCACTCTACACCCTGTACCGGCACCTGCGCCAGGCCAGCCCCAACGGGAATGACGGCTTCTTCTCCGTTCCCCGGGAGCACTTTATGGGCGGGCTGCCCCGGGCGGACATGATTCTCAGTGAGGCGGAGTACGTGGCATCCCTGTGCGGCCAGCGCAAAGAGCCCCAGAACTTCCCCGAGATGTCCCACGATGCCATGTCCAGCACCTACCCCGGGACCTATCAGTCCCTGCTTCAGATCATCCATGTGTGCGGTGACCGGCTGAACAAGGAAATGGCCAGCCATTCGGAGCACACCCAGTGAACGCGCCCCTGAGGCGGGAAGAAAGGAGCACCCGGCCGTGAACGTCCAAAGCCATCTGTTTGTGCTGGTCTATCTGCCGGCGGTGGTGCTGCTGTGGCGGCTTCTGAACCGGAGGGCGGGCCGGGGCGCGCGGGTTTTCCTGCTGTGTGCCGGGCTGCTGTTTTGCGGCTGGGGGTCGCCCTGGTCGCTGCTGGTGCTGTGCGGAGAGGGTGCGGTCAGTTTTCTGCTGGGCCGGGCGATGCTCCGTCCGGGGGCGCCCAGGCGGCTGCTGCTCACCGTGGGGGCGGCGGTTTTGCTGGCGGTGCTGGCCTTCTTCAAATATACCGGCTTTTTCCTCTCCCTCACGCCCCTGGAGGGGACGTTTTCGCCGCCGGCGGGCCTGATGCCCCTGGGCCTGTCCTTTGTCACCTTCCAGCAGCTGTTCTGGCTGCGGGACTGCTACTTCGGCGAGGCGGGCCGGGAGAGCGCCCTGGACTATGCCTGCTGCATCACATTCTTTGCCACGGTCACCTGCGGGCCCATCACGCGAGTGGGGGAACTGGCGCCCCAGATGCGCAGCCCCCGGGCGCTGGACTGGCAGGACATGGCTGCGGGGCTGTACTGCTTCGCCCTGGGCCTGGCCAAAAAGGTTCTGGTGGCCTCGGTGTTTGCCAACGGGGCGAATTTTGGCTACGCAAATGCCGGCGCGCTGTCCAGCGTGGACAGCGCACTGACCATCCTGTGCTATACGTTCCAGATCTACTTTGACTTTTCCGGCTACTGCGACATGGCGGCCGGCATGGCCCGGATGATGGGAATCGACCTGCCGGTGAACTTCAACAGCCCCTATCAGGCGCTGTCCGTGAAGGAGTTCTGGGGGCGGTGGCACATCACCCTGTCCCGGTTTTTCCGCAGCTGCGTCTACATCCCCCTGGGGGGAAACCGGCGGGGCATGGCGGCGACCTGCCGGAACATCATGATCATCTTCCTGCTCTCCGGCCTGTGGCATGGGGCAGGCTGGGGCTTTGTTCTCTGGGGCGGCCTCCACGGCGGGGCGATGGTGATACAGCGGCTGTGGGGGAAGCGGAAGTTTTTGCCCAAACCCCTGTGCTGGCTGCTCACCTTCGGCTTTGTGAACTTTGCCTGGGTTTTCTTCCGGGCGGAGAGCCTGGGGCAGGCCAAGGCGCTGCTGGGAGATCTCCTGCTGGGAGGGCTGGGCCTGCCCAGCGTGGAGTTTGCCGCGGCGCTTCCCCTGGAAGCCGTGGGGCAGGGCCTGACGGTGCTGCAGCAGGTGCTGGCTCCGGGAGGAACGGTGCTGGCGTATTGGCTGCCCCTGTTGGCCATCCCCATCGGATTTGCGCTGCTCGCATGCAAAAATCCCCTGGTTCAGGCGCAAACCATGCGGTTTACCGGGGCCAGACTGGTGTTGTCGGTGGCCTGCCTGGTCATTTCGCTGCTGTTTTTCTCCGGTGTGGATACCTTTATCTACGCCAATTTCTGAGGAGGTGGGGACGTGAGGGCAAAGCGCTTTTTCATCGGCGCGCTGGCGGGAACCGCGGTTTGCCTGGGGATCCTGATGGCGCTGATTTCCAACCAGGATCCCTTCTTCGTGCTCCATGGCGTGGAGGAAGGAGAGACGGCGGTCTTTGAAAACCAGCGCTATGAGATGGCGGGGCTGATCCGTCATCAGGAGTACTCCAGTGTGGTGATGGGAACTTCGCTGGTGGCAAATTATCACGCATCCTGGTTTACCGAGGGCCTGGGGGAGGAGACGCTGAAGATCACGTTCCCGGACGGCTGGATTGCGGAATTCGACACCGCGCTGGACCTGGCGTTCCGGACCCATGGGGAACTTCACAATGTGTTTTTCTGCCTGGATCCCAACATTCTGGTCCGGCCGGACAGCCAGCGCACGGTGGAGCTGCCGGAATATCTTTACAACCAGAATCCCCTGGACGACGTGGAGTATCTGCTCAATGCGGATACCTTCCGCCTGGCTCTGAAAAACTGGATGGCCAGGCAGGCGGGACAGGCAGTCCCGCTGGATGAGGCCTATATCTGGGACGGGAATTACGTCTTTTCCTGGGCCAATGCCCTGTGGGGCTATGTCCGGCCGGAGGTGAGCCAGACCATTCTGCCGGAAGATGCCTACCTGGAGGCGGCAGAGGAAAACCTGGATGTGATCTGCGGATGGCTGGAGGAGCACCCGGACACCCGGTTTGTGATCTGGTTCCCGCCCTACAGCATCCTCTACTGGGACAAAATGATCCGGGAGGGGACGGCGGATGCCATTCTGACTGCAGTGGAATACGTGTCCCAGCGGCTTTTGGAATACGAAAATGTATCTCTGCACTGCTTCCTTCATAATTATAATGTGATTTGCAATCTGAATTACTATACCGATCATATCCACTGTTCCGGCGACATCACCTACGATACCGCACAGAACCTGCTGGCGGGAAACTGGCGGTTTACGCAGGAGAATTATCGTCAGCGCCTGGAGGAGCTGCGGGAATTTGTGACCGGATATGATTATGCCGCGCTGTATCCGGGCATCCCAGACGCATAGGGGACGCCCACTCCGGTGCCGGACGGTACGCGGCCGCGGAATCTGGATTTTTGTACGGAGGTTTTTGCCTGTGACAAATCAATCTGACATCAGAAACTTTTCCATCATCGCCCACATCGACCACGGCAAATCTACCCTATCCGACCGGATGATCGAGATCTGCGGCGCAGTGGAACAGCGGCAGATGGAGTCCCAGCTGCTGGACAACATGGACCTGGAGCGGGAGCGGGGCATTACCATCAAGGCCCGGGCGGTGCGTATGGACTACAAGGCCCGGGACGGCAAGATCTATTGCCTCAACCTCATCGACACCCCGGGGCATGTGGACTTCAACTACGAAGTGTCCCGGTCCCTGGCCGCCTGCGAGGGGGCGGTGCTGGTGGTGGACGCCGCCCAGGGGGTGGAGGCCCAGACCCTGGCCAACACCTACCTGGCCCTGGAGCACGATCTGGAGATCCGCCCGGTGATCAACAAGATCGACCTGCCCGCCGCGGATCCGGCGCGGGCCAAGCAGGAGATCGAGGACGTGATCGGCCTGCCCGCCATGGACGCCCCGGAGATCTCCGCCAAAATGGGCATCAACGTGGAGGCGGTGCTGGAGGATATCGTCCACCATATCCCCGCCCCCCAGGGAGACCCCAAGGCTCCCCTGAAGGCCCTGATTTTCGACAGTCAGTACGACCCCTATCTGGGCGTCATCGTCTATTTCCGGGTGATGGAGGGCACCATCCGCCCCGGTATGGAGGTACAGCTCATGGCCTCCGGCAGCCGGCACACCGTGCTGGAGGTGGGCTATCTGCGCCCGCTGGGCATGGAGGCCGCCCAGGAGCTGGCCGCCGGCGAGGTGGGCTACTTCACCGCCTCCATCAAGAATGTAAAAGATACCCGGGTGGGCGACACCATCACCGAGGCAGCCCGCCCCACGGCGGAGGCCCTGCCCGGCTACCGGCCGGTACAGCCTATGGTGTACTGCGGCGTGTACACCGAGGACGGCTCCAAGTACCCCGACCTGCGGGACGCCCTGGAGAAGCTCCAGCTCAATGACGCCTCCCTGTCCTTTGAGCCCGAGTCCTCCATCGCCCTGGGCTTTGGCTTCCGGTGCGGCTTTCTGGGTATGCTCCACATGGAGATCATCCAGGAGCGGCTGGAGCGGGAGTTTGACCTGGACCTGGTCACCACATTACCCTCTGTTATTTATGAGGTGACAAAAACAGACGGCAGCGTGGTGAGGGTGGATAACCCCCACAATTACCCGGACCCCGGCTCCATTGCAGAGGCCAAGGAGCCCTACGCCGACGTGTCCATCATCACCCCGCCAGACTATGTGGGCAACATCATGCCCCTGTGCCAGGACCGCCGGGGAGAGTACAAGGACATGCAGTATCTGGACACCAACCTGGTGGAGATCAAATACCTCATGCCCCTCAACGAGATCATCTATGACTTTTTTGACACTCTGAAAGCCCGCACCAAGGGATATGCCTCCCTGGACTACCAGCTGGAGGGCTACCGCCCCTCTGACCTGGTGAAGGTGGACCTGCTGCTGAACGGGGATCAGGTGGACGCCCTCAGCTTTATCGCCCACCGGGAGAAGGCCTACAAGCGGGCCCGGCGCATCTGCGAGAAGCTGAAGGAGAACATTCCCCGCCAGATGTTTGAGGTGCCCATCCAGGCGGCCATCGGCGGCAAGATCATCGCCCGGGAGACCATCAAGGCTCTGCGCAAGGACGTGCTGGCCAAGTGCTACGGCGGCGACATCACCCGGAAGAAAAAGCTGCTGGAAAAGCAGAAGGAAGGGAAGAAAAAGATGCGCAGTTTGGGGACTGTCCAGATGCCCACCGAGGCCTTCATGGCCGTCCTCAAATTGGATGAAGAATAACAACCCCCGAAAAACTAAACGGCAGCCCAGCGCAGCGGGTGCCGTTTGGAGAGGAGAAGCAAGGGAGCGGGTGAGGAATGCCCGGCAGGGCATTCCGAACAGAGCGGACTTTGCTTCGACGACATGGCTGTGCTGAAATCGGATGAGGAGTGATGCATTCCCGGATCAAAACAAGACCCCTTCCGCCCAGAGCGTCCGCCGTGCCGGCGCCCGCCCGTGAGAGAAAGGAGCGCTATGAAACGACTTCATCTGCCCGGAAAGGGCGCAATGCTGGAGCAGGGCAGGGCCCTGCTGGCCCAGTTGAGCTGGAAGCAGTTTGTGATGCTCACCGTGGCGGGCATCATCAATGCCTTTGGCGTCACCTGCTTTATCGCCCCGGTGAACCTGTACGACAGCGGGATCTCCGGCACCTCCATCCTTCTGTCCCAACTCACGCCGGAGGCCTGGACCATCTCCATCTTCCTGATGGTGTTGAACATTCCCCTGTTTCTCTACGGCCTGCGCCGGCAGGGCGGGGCGTTCACCCTGTGCGCCATCTACGCCGTGACGGTCTACTCCCTGTTTGCCTGGCTCATCAACGACGTGTTTCCCGTGGATGTGAGCCTTGCCTCTCCCCTGGCCGGCTCCGACCTGCTGCTGTGCGCCATCTTCGGCGGGCTCATCTCCGGGCTGGGCAGCGGCCTGGCCATCCGCTTCGGCGGGGCCATGGACGGCATCGAGGTACTGGCGGTGATTTTTGCCCGGCGGCTGAACCTTTCGGTGGGTACGTTTGTCATGGGCTATAACCTGGCCCTGTATGTGGTGTGCGGCTTCCTGCTCCAGAGCTGGATCCTGCCCCTGTATTCTATCGTCACCTATGCCGCCGCGCTGAAGACGGTGGACTTTGTAGTGGAGGGCCTGGACCGGTCCAAGGCAGCCACCATCGTCACCACCCGGCCGGATCAGGTGGGCGGCGCCCTGTCCCAGCTGTTTGAGTGCGGCATCACCGTGACCCAGGCCAAGGGATTTTACTCCGGGGAGCCCAAGACCATCCTCTATGTGGTGCTCAACCGCTTTCAGATCAGTAAAATGCGGGAGACCGTCCACAGCATTGACCCAAAGGCCTATATCTCGGTGTCTGAGGTGGCGGACGTGTTCCGCCCGGACAGTACCCACTGAGTCAAAAGAAAACACGCCCTCCGGGCCCTGCGTTCAGGGCTGGGAGGGCGTGCGGTTTTTTTGACGGTCTGCGCATACAGGCTGTCTTCTGTTTTCAGAGCAGTCCCAGCTCCATTTTCCACAGCAGGACCCGCAGCACTGCCTGGTCCAGCCGCTCCTGGGGGATCTCTCCGGAGCGGACCGCGTTGAGAACGGCTGGGTACTGGGTCTCGAAGTTGGTGCAGCACAGCAGGTCGTTGCCCGCCAGTACCGCCAGCACTGCGGCCTGCTCATCGCCGGTGAAGTCCCGCACCCCGTCCATGGCCAGGTCGTCGGTGATGATTACCCCGGTAAAGCCCAGTTCCTCCCGGAGAATGCGGTGGACCTCCGGGAGAGGGAGGCGGGGGCGTTCGGGTCCATGCAGGCCACAATGTTGTGGCTCACCAGCACGGCGTCCGCCCCGGCGGCGATGCCCGCCGAGAAAGGCAGAAAGTCGGAGGTCTCGAACTGTTCCAGGGGCCGTGGGTCATGGGCGATGCCGGTGTGGGTGTCGGAGTTGTTCCCATAGCCGGGGAAGTGTTTGAGTACTGAGCCCAGCCCGCCGGCCTCCATGGCGGACACCACCGTGTCCACATAGCGGGCGGTGGCCTGAGCATCCTGGCCGAAGGCCCGGTCATACATGAAGTCGCCGGGATTGGTGCTCACGTCGCACACCGGGGCAAAGTTCACGTTGATGCCCAGGCCCAGGAGCAGGGCGCACTTCTCCTGCGTGTCGGAGCGGATCAGATCAAAGCCCCCTGCGGCGTAGAGAGCCTGCGGGGAGAGGAAGGGCGCGGCCCGGAGGGCGGGGTTGAGACTCACCCGGTTGACGGTGCCTCCCTCCTCGTCCACCCCCATGAGCATGGGGAGGGACGATGCCCGCTGGCAGCTGAGGATGGCGGCTTCCACCTCTTCCCGGCTCTTGTCCTTGAAGTCCCGGCCGAAGAGGATGTAGCCCCCCAGGTGGTACTGCGCCGCCTTTTCCGCAGCGGCGGCGCCGGGATAGCGGGCGATGAAGAGCTGGCCCACCTTTTCCTCCACACTCAGGCCGGCCAGGAGGTCCCGGGCCAGCTCTTCCGCCGTGGGCTCCGGCTCCGGGGTGGGCTGGGGGGCGGGCGCCACCACGGTGAGCTGCGTCACCTGCGCGCCGGTCTGCACCTCGCTGCCAGGGGAAAGCGTCCCCAGATAGGTCACCGCTACGGTGCTGCCCAGGAGCAGTCCGTCTGCGCCGGCGTCAATCTCTGCCCCGGAGATGCTGAAAAGATAGACGGTACCGTCCTCTGTCTCCACGGTGAGGGTATTCGCGCTGGCATCGGACACGATACCCTGCAGGGTGTGGGCGGTCTCCGCCGGGGTGACGGTGGGATGCTCCGCCGGGGCGGATGTCTGGCTCTCTGCCGGGTTGGGCAGGGGAGCCTCATCCCCTGCCGCCGGGGCACAGGCGGTGAGGGCCGCCGCCAGGGTCAGGGCCAACAGGGCCAGCCGTTTTCTGTATTTCATCGGTCATTCTCTCTCTTTCCGGTTTCTCTGATGGATGGATTGGCGCCCTCATCATATAGTACCGCCGGGTCTCTTGTCAAGGCTTGGGTGCAGGCGGGGCGTTTCGGGACGCCCGGGAACGCCGGGGGCGGCTGGAATTCCGCCTGCGGGCGGAACAGGGCAAGCCCTCCGGGGCCCGTCTCCCGGACCCGGAGGGCTTGTGTTTTCATGTTTGGGCGGTGTCGGGACGCAGGGCGGCCTGTCGTGGTTCAGGTGTCTACTTTACAGTAGTACAGCATATTGGTGTCGGAATCATAGATCCCCAGGGTGAAGTTGAAGGAATTCCGATCCAGAAGATCCGTCTGCGTCTCACTGCTCCGGTCAATGAGGCAGTAGTATCCGCGCCGGACTACGGGCAGCTCCACCTCGCCCAGATACGGGCCAATGCTGGTTGTGCCATCGTCGTACCCGTAGGCCAGGATCTGGGTGGTCTCGTCCATGGGGAGGGGATGCCACCGGTGGTCGGCCTTGATTTGCTCCAGAGGGGCGCCGTCCGGACAGTTCAGGATGAAATAGGTCGTGCCGTCCCCGAGGGGCCCGCCGTGGCTGTCTGTACCCGCGATTTCCCGGGCGTTGGACAGAGAGAGATTCAGGTCCTCCGCCACCCGGTCCACAGCCCGTTTCGGCGTGCAGGCGCCCAGGCACAGGGCGAGCAGGAGCGTCAGGGCAACTGCGGGCAGGACGGAATTAAGCGGTCTCTTCATCTTGCTGTGCCCTCCTGTACTCTAAAATGTCCCCCGGCTGGCAATCCAGGGCCTGGCACAATTTGGCCAGGGTTGTGATCTTCAATGCCTTCGCCTTGCCGTTTTTCAGAATGGAAATGTTGGCGATGGTGATGCCCACCCGCTGGGCCAGCTCGGTCACGCTCATCTTCCGTTTGGCCAGCATCACATCGATGTTGAAAATGATCTCTCCGTCCATATGCCGGCCTCCTTCAGATGGTCAGGTCGCTCTGCTCCTGCAGGGCGGCCGCTTTTTTAACCAGATGGGACAGCAACGCCGACCCCACGGCCACAGCCACCCCCACAAACACCACTGCCAGGGAGGCGATGGCCACGCTGGGATGGCTCATGCCCAGCAGGAACAGCAGGACGTTTCCCGCGAAAAAGAAGACGGCGTCTCCGGCGGCCAGGGCGGAGATCCACCGGAGCAGACGGGCGTTGTCGTGGGAAAAAGACCGGTCCGCCCCGATGTTGGAGGCGATCTTCCAGCCCAGTACCAGCACGGCGAAGCAGGGCAGACTGGACAGCCACAGGAAGATCAGCCAGGGAAGAAACCAGCTGGAGAATTCCGGGTACTGTGCGCACAGACGCTGCCCCTCCAGGGGGAGCAACGCCGCGCAGGCGGCCAGGGCGCACAGGCCGGCCACGGCCAGGATGCATTTCAACCAGTTGGCAAGACTTTTCTGATTCATGTTATCAGGCCTCCTTCGATTGGGCTGGCTCCACTATAGCACGCCGAAATGAATTCGTCAATAAATATTTATTGTAATTCGATAAATATTTGTTTTGTTATGAGCGAGATGAGACGGAAGGCCGGAAGAAAGCGCCCCGTCTGCTCCGGCTTGGAGCAGGCGGGGCGCGGGAGAGGAGAACGGAGGTTATTTCAGATAGCGGTTGAACCAGTTCAGAATCTCCTCCATTCGGCGGATACGGTTCTGAGGCCGGCCGGAGCGGGACAGCTCGTGGTTTTCCCCGTGGAAGAGCACCAGACGGGTGGGGGTGCCGTTGAGTTTCAGGGCGGAGAACATGCTGAGCCCCTCACTCATCCAGCACCGATAGTCCTGCTCGGAGTGGATGAACAGGGTGGGGGTCTTGGCCTTGGGGGCGTATTGCAGAGGGGAGTGGAACCAGAGTTTTTCCACATCGGTGCGGGTGGTGGCTTTCATCTGGGAGGGGGTGAAGAAGTAGCCGATGTCGGTGGTGTGCTCGAAGCTCACCCAGTTGGCGATGGAGCGCTGGGCGCAGGCGGCGGCAAAGCGGTGGGTGTGTCCGATGACCCAGTTGGTCATGAAGCCGCCGTAGCTGCCCCCCACCACGGCCACCCGGCTGGGGTCCGCCTGGGGATAGGCTTTGAGCATCTCGTCGGTGAACTCCATCAGGTTCTGGTAGTCCACCGTGCCGTATTTTCCGGAGATGTCGCCGAATTCATTGCCCCGGCCGTCGCTGCCCCGGGGGTTGCAGTAGAAGACGAAGTAGCCCGCGCCCGCCCACATCTGCATCTCGTGGTGGAATACGTCTCCGAATACGGTGCGGGGTCCGCCGTGGATGTGGAGGATGGCGGGATATGTCTTGCCCTTGCGGCAGCCGTGGGGCTTCATGGCCCAGCCGTGGATCTCGAAGCCGTCGGAGGCGGTGAAGGTGTGGTATTCCGGGACGCAGACCTCGTGATCCGCCAGATAGGCGTCGTTGAAGTGAGTGAGCTGGTTGCCCTCCCCGTCAAACAGCTCGGTGAGGCCCTGACCCTGGAAGCCGGCGAAGATCACCTTCCCGTCCTGCACGTCAAAGCTGTCCACGCTGCCGCCCTTGCCGAAGGCGGTGGAGAGATTGCCCTGGCGGTCCATGCAGACCAGGTTGCCCTGATCCCCTACGGTGGAGAGGAACCAGAACTTGTCCCCCTCCAGCTTGCAGCCCTGGCCGCCGCCCAGCCGGGCGTCGCTGCCCACGGTGGAGTAGCCGATGGAGGCCTCGTAATCAGCCAGCGGGGTGAGCTGGCCGGTGGCGATGTCCGCGGTGTAGAATTGACAGTATTCCTCCGTGCCGTAGAATTTTCCGTAGGAGGCGGCCAGGAGCAGGGTGTCCCCGTCCAGCAGCACCGCAGGGCCGGTTTTCAGCTTGCCCGGCTTGAGGATGCAGACGGTCTTTTTCGAGGCGAGGTCATAGACATACACCCCGCTGTAGAAGGGGGCCACATCCTTCCGGGGACCGCCTTTGAACACCAGCTTTCCCTGGGCGGCGTGGGTCAGCATCGCATCCCAGCTGGGCTTGGTGATGGGGGTGAGTTTGTCCTTTTCCCGGTCATAGAGGTACAGCCGGCTGCGCTTGCCGCCGGTATAGCCCTGTCCGTTGCCCCAGAAGGGCAGTTCCTCAAACACCTGGACGGCGGGGGACTTGTACTCCTTCAGAGCCTCGGCCCGTTCCGCTCCGGACAGGCCGTCCAGATCCGGGTAGTTCAGATCGTGGGAGACGGACACTACGAAGCGCCCGTCCTCCAGCTCCTTCAGGCCGGTGGCGGTGACAGGCAGGGTGAACGATTTCACCGCCTCGCCGCCGGTGGGGCTGATCTCGTAGTAGACGGTGCGCAGCTCACCGGCCTCCATGGCCGCCCGGTCCGCTTTGTCCCGGGCGGCGGGGAAGAGCAGGGTGTTCCGGCTGGTCCAGCAGTAGCTTTTTGCGTCGCCCAGGGCGGTGAGCCGGCGCACGGCGCCGGAGGCGGCCTCATATAAATAAAGGTCACCGGTGTAGCGGTTTTCTGCCTCGTCCGCCTGCTGCACCACAAAGGCGCACAGGGTTCCGTCCGGGGACCAGGAGGGATTGCTGACAAAGGCAAAGGACAGGAAATCCCGGATGGCGACAGGTTGTTTCATGGGAAGACTCCTTTCTCTGTTGAGGGATGGATAGTTCGATTGTGCCTGAAAACGGCGGCGCCGTCAAGAGAAAAGCGAGAGAACGCCAAAAAAGACAGACAGATTTGTGCTGTGGAAAACGTACAACCACAAGGGGTTGTGGCGGCGCAAAACCGTGGAAAAAACGTGAGTTGCGCAGAGAAAAAGTGCTTGACTTTCAGTGCCGGTTTGTTGTACAATAATCGAGCGCCTGCATGGGCGCAGTGCGATGATGCGGGAGATTGCTCGGAAACGAGGTAACTTCCGCGGAGTATGTCCGACAATCGGGCGGCTGAGAGACTCAGGCACGGCGTATATCGCCGCGAATGGGCAGAACCGGCCAGCTTTGCGCCGGTTTTCTTCATGCCGGGGAGTGATACGCACGAAAGCGTGTACTGAAAATCTCTCACCGTACGAAGAACCGCAGGAGCAAGATTGCGGCAAGCAGCAGCCCCTGCGTGACAGGACAGCGGACCGGCCCCCGGTCCACCAATCGTCAACTTCGTATGACTTAAGGAGGAAATCCAACATGGCAGCACAGAAAGAAATGATCCGCATCCGTCTGAAGGCCTATGACCATCAGCTCATTGACCAGGCCGCCGAGAAGATCGTCGACACCGCCAAGCGCAGCGGCGCCGCCGTCTCCGGTCCCATTCCCCTGCCCACCAAGAAGGAGGTCGTCACCATCCTTCGCGCCGTCCACAAATACAAGGACAGCCGTGAGCAGTTTGAGCGCCGCACCCACAAGCGCCTGATCGACGTGGTCAAGCCCTCCGCCAAGACCGTGGAGGCCCTGATGAGCCTGGAGCTTCCTGCCGGCGTGGAGATCGAGATCAAACTGTGATCGCCCGTCTCTTTCCGCCATGCCTCGCTGGGGCGCCTTGCCGTACACACGGTACTGTCTGCGCCGCCCCGCCTCGCCTGACGAAAAGATCCCGACGATCCCCCGTGAGCCGCGCGTTGCCAACAGGCGAGGCGTGAGAACAGGAGCAGACTGAGACCAAGGTCTGCAAGACAACTTTGTCAGTACCGCAGTCCGCCGCGTTTTGAGGCGGACGGGTCAAGTCGCGAGAGCAATACCAGCCCAATGGGTAACTCTCCCGACCAATAACCTTATAAGGAGGAATACACATGGAAAAGGCCATTATCGGCAAGAAGGTGGGTATGACCCAGGTCTTCGATGAAGCCGGCAAGGTCATCCCGGTCACCGTCATCCAGGCGGGTCCCTGCACCGTGGTGCAGAAGAAGACCGAGGAAAAGGACGGCTACACCGCCGTTCAGCTGGGATTTGAGGAAGTCCCCGAGCGCAAGCTCAGCAAGCCCGAAGTGGGCCACAGCAAGAAGTCCGGCAAGGTGCTGCGCATCCTGAAGGAGTTCAAGCTGGATAACGCCGCCGACCTGAACGTGGGCGACGAGATCACCGCCACCGTGTTCGCCGCCGGCGACCGGGTGGACATCACCGGCATCAGCAAAGGCAAGGGCTACCAGGGCGCCATCAAGCGCTGCGGAGCTCACCGTCTGAAGGAAACTCACGGCAGCGGTCCTGTGGCCCGCCACCCCGGTTCTCTGGGTTCCAGCACTGACCCCTCCCGCGTGTTCAAAGGACACATCGGCGCCGGTCAGATGGGCAACGAGCAGGTGACCGTGATGAACCTGGACGTGATCCAGGTGGATGAGGAGCTGGGCGTCATCGCCGTGCGCGGCGCGGTTCCCGGCCCCAAGGGCGGCGTGGTCGCCCTGCGCTCCAGCGTGAAGAAGCTGGCCGAGAAGAAGGGCCCCGAGGGCTCCGGCCGCGTCAACCCGCAGAAGGCTTCTGCCCGTGTCAATCCCCAGAAGGCCTCTGCGCGTAACAAGTGAGAAAGGAGAGAATGACAAATGCCTAAAGCTAACCTTTTTGATATGGCCGGTAAGCAGATCGGCGAGGTCGAGCTCTCCGAGGCTGTTTTCGGCATTGAGCCCAACCAGTATGTGGTCCATGACGTGGTCAAGAACCACCTGGCCAACTGCCGTCAGGGCACTCAGTCCGCTCTGACCCGCGCCGAGGTATCCGGCGGCGGCCGCAAGCCCTGGAGACAGAAGGGCACCGGCCACGCCCGCCAGGGTTCCACCCGGGCTCCCCAGTGGACCCACGGCGGCATCGTGTTTGCCCCCAAGCCCCGCTCCTACAGCTACACCCTGAACAAGAAGGTCCGCCGTCTGGCCCTGAAGTCCGCCCTGTCCGCCAAGGCTGCCGCCGGCAGCGTGCTGGTGGTGGACGGCCTGAGCATGGATGAGATCAAGACCAAGACCTTCCAGGGCTTCCTGAACAACGTGGGCGCCGGCAAGGCCGTGGTGGTCACCAGCTGCCCCAACGTGGTCAAGTCCGCCCGGAACATTCCCGGCGTGGTGACCACTCCCGCCAACCTGATCAATGTATATGACATTGTCAACGCCAACCAGCTGATCGTGGACAAGGCTGCACTGGCCACCATCGAGGAGGTGTTCGCCTAATGAAGACCGCGTACGACATCATCAAGCGCCCCATCGTCACCGAACAGTCCATGGAGTCCGCCACCTATAAGAAGTACACCTTTGAGGTGGCCAAGGACGCCAACAAGATTGAGATCGCCAAGGCCGTTGAGGAGATCTTCGGCGTGAAGGTGGCAAAGGTGAACACCCTGAATATGTACGGCAAGGCCAAGCGGCTGGGCCGCTATCCCGCCGGCCATCGCGCCAGCTGGAAGAAGGCCATGGTCACCCTGACCGAGGATTCCAAGTCCATCGAGTTCTTCGAAGGCATGGTGTAAGGAGGTAACGACAAATGGCGATTAAAACTTACAAGCCCACAACGCCCTCCCGCCGCCACATGACTGTGTCTGCCTTTGAGGGCATCGACAAGAAGGCCAAGCCCGAGCGCTCCCTGCTGGAGACCCTGAAGAAGAGCGCCGGCCGCAACAGCTACGGCCGCATCACCGTCCGCCACCGCGGCGGCGGCAACAAGCGTAAGTACCGCATCATCGACTTCAAGCGGGACAAAGAGGGCAAGAGCACGGTCATCAATCTGCAGTACGACCCCAACCGCTCCGCCAACATCGCCCTCATCGAGTACGAGGACGGCGAGCGCCGCTATATCCTGGCTCCCGTGGGCCTGAAGGCCGGCCACATCATCATGACCGGTCCCGAGTCTGACATTCTGCCCGGCAACTGCCTGCCCATCGCCAACATCCCCGTGGGCGAAATGATCCACTGCATTGAGCTGCATCCCGGCAAAGGCGCCCAGCTGGTCCGCTCCGCCGGCGCCGCCGCTCAGCTCATGGCCAAGGAGAACGGCATGGCTCAGGTGCGTCTGCCCTCCGGCGAGGTCCGCCTGGTTCCCGAGAACTGCAAGGCCACCATCGGTCAGGTGGGCAACACCGACTGGGCCAACATCCACATCGGCAAGGCCGGCCGCAAGCGCCACATGGGTTGGCGTCCCACCGTGCGCGGCTCTGTCATGAACCCCAATGACCACCCCCACGGCGGCGGCGAGGGCAAGAGCCCTGTGGGCCGTCCCGGCCCCGTGACCCCCTGGGGCAAGCCCGCCATGGGTTACAAGACCCGCAAGACCAAGAACCGCACTGACAAGTTCATTGTCAAGCGCCGCAACGCGAAGTAAGGAGGCAGTGAAAGATGAGCAGAAGTATCAAGAAAGGCCCCTTTTGCGCCCCTGAGCTGCTGAAGCGGGTCAACGAGATGAACCAGAAGAACGAGAAGAAGGTCCTGAAGACCTGGAGCCGCGCCTCCACCATCTATCCCGCCTTCGTGGGTCACACCATCGCCGTCCACGACGGCCGCAAGCATGTGCCCGTCTACGTCACCGAGGACATGGTGGGTCACAAGCTGGGCGAGTTCGCCCCCACCCGCACCTTCAAGGGCCATGCGGGCAGCAAGACCGGTAAGTAAGGAGGAGAGTGCAAAATGGAAGCGAAAGCAACACTGAGATTTATCCGCATCTCTCCCCGTAAGGTCAGCATTCTGTGCGATCTGATCCGCGGTAAGAGTGTGGCACAGGCCAGCGCCATTCTGGCCCTGACCCCCAAGGCCGCCGCTGAGCCCCTGGCCAAGCTGGTCAAGAGCGCGGCCGCCAACGCCGAGAACAACCACGGCATGGACCCCGAGAAGCTCTACGTCGCGGAGACCTACGCCACCCCCGGCCCCATCATCAAGCGCTTTATGCCCCGGGCCCAGGGCCGCGCCTACCGCATCAACAAGAGAACTTCCCACGTGACCGTTGTGGTCAAAGAGCGCTGAGAGAAGGAGGTCAAAAGTAATGGGACAGAAAGTGAATCCCCACGGTCTGCGCGTGGGTGTCATCAAAGACTGGGACTCCCGTTGGTATGCCCGCAATGAAAAAGTGGGTGACCTCCTGGTTGAGGACTACAAGCTCCGCCGTGAGCTGAAGAAGCGTCTGTACGCCGCCGGTGTGCCCAAGATCGAGATCGAGCGGGACAACGCCAAGATCCGCATCTATGTCCACTGCGCCCGTCCCGGCATCGTCATCGGCAAGGGCGGCGAGGAGATCGAGAAGCTGCGCGCCGAGCTGGAGAAGAAGCTGGGCAAGAGCGTGGTGCTGAACATCGTTGAGGTGAAGAACCCCGACATCGACGCCCAGCTGGTGGCGGAGAACATCGCCCAGCAGCTGGAGAAGCGCATCGCCTTCCGCCGGGCCATGAAGAACGCCATGGGCCGCGCCATGCGTATGGGCGCCCTGGGCATCAAGGTCCAGGCCTCCGGCCGTCTCAACGGCGCCGAGATCGCCCGCACCGAGCAGTATCATGACGGCACCATCCCCCTGCAGACCCTCCGGGCCGACATCGAGTACGGCTTCGCCGAGGCTGCCACCACCTATGGCCGCATCGGCATCAAGGTGTGGATCTACAAGGGCGAAGTGCTGACCCAGACCCTGCGCACCACTCCCCGCACCATCGATACCAAGAACTATAAAGAGCGTGAGCAGCGTCCCCGCCGCCGGGATGGCGACCGCCGTCAGGGCGGGTTCAACCGGCAGGGCGGCGACCGTCGTCAGGGCGGCTTCAACCGCCAGGGCGGAAACCGTCCCGCGGGCAACCGTGGTGCTGCTCCCAAGGAAGGAGGCGCTCAGTAATGCTTCTGCCTAAGAGAGTCAAATACCGCCGCGTCCACCGCGGCCGCATGACCGGCGTCGCCACCCGGGGCAACACCGTTTCCTATGGCGAGTGGGGCCTGGCCACCACTGAGCCCGCCTGGATCACCGGCAACCAGATCGAGGCTGCCCGTGTTGCCATGACCCGTTACACCAAGCGTGGCGGTAAGGTCTGGATCAAGATCTTCCCCGACAAGCCCGTGACCAAGAAGGCCCTGGGTACCCGTATGGGTTCCGGTAAGGGCGCTCCTGAGTACTGGGTGGCCGTGGTCAAGCCCGGCCGTGTCATGTTTGAGATCGCCGGCGTGTCCGAAGAAGTGGCCCGCGAGGCTCTGCGTCTGGCCAGCCACAAGCTGCCGGTCAAGTGCAAGATCGTGAAGAAAGAGACTGTTGAGAACGGTGGTGAATGAAGATGAAAGCTAACGAAGTCCGTAAAATGAGCTCCAACGAGCTGGAGAGCAAGCTGGTGGAGCTGAAGAAGGACCTGTTCAACCTCCGTCTTCAGCACGCCACTAACCAGCTGGATAACCCCATCCGCATTGCGGAAGTCAAGAAGGATATCGCCCGCGTCAAGACCATCCTGCGTGAGCAGCAGAGCCGATAAGGAGGATTAAACGATGAGTGAAGTGAGAACCTCTTCTCGTAAGACCAGAGTCGGCCTGGTGGTTTCGGACAAGATGGATAAGACCGTTGTGGTCGCCATCGCCGACCGCGTGGCCCATCCTCTGTACAAGAAGATTGTCAAGAGAACCTATAAGCTGAAGGCCCACGATGAGCTGAATCAGTGCGGCGTGGGCGACCGCGTGCGCGTGATGGAGACCCGCCCCCTGTCCAAGGACAAGCGCTGGCGCGTGGTTGAGATCATCGAGAAGGCGAAGTAAGAAGGAGGTGCCAGTATGATTCAGGAAGAAAGCTATCTGAAGGTTGCCGA
>CALWXG010000004.1 GCA_944385435.1 uncultured Oscillospiraceae bacterium | reverse complement strand
GCTCCAAAATCTTCGAAAACCTTGAAACTACAGGCTTTTGGGTTCCTACGAAAAATTGAACTTCACGGATTCAGGTTTACCACTGCCAATCGTGTTCCCTTCCCGCCTTGTGATTTCACCGATTATACTACTGATGCATTTCAACAAATCAAGCATTTCTCCGATCTCATACATGAAAATGGCGCGGTGGCTCTCATTGAATTACTTCATCCAGGCGCGGAAAAAAATCCGTTCCCCGGTCAACCTAATCCAGTGGGCCCAGTCAGCTTTGTAAAACCAAATGGAGTTCAAGTAGTTGGTCTGGATGAGACTGGTATGGCCCTCGTTGTGCAGGATTTTGCCACAACGGCCAAGTTTCTCATCGCAGCAGGTTTTGACGGCGTAACCATCCACGGTGGGCACGGCTTTCTTTTCACGCAATTTCTCTCCCCTGTTACCAATACTCGTACCGATGACTATGGTGGCTCCTTGGAAAATCGCGCCAGATTCCCCATCCAAATTGTAAGAGCCGTACGCGAGGCCATCGGCCCCGACCATATTCTTGATTTTCGCATCAGTGGTCGTGAGGGAATCCCCGGTGGTATGGTTCCAGAGGAGACCGCCCGCTTCTGTCAAATGATCGAAGCTGAAGTGGATTCCTTTCATCTGTCCTCTGGACTGTATTATGATCCCGTGAAAACGCATCAGTTTAGTTCTATGTTCCATCCTCACGGCATCAACGCTGATGACGCAGCCATTCTCAAAAGATATGTCAGCAAGCCGGTAGGTGTAGTTGGTGGAATCAACAGTCCGGAACACGCGGAAGAAATCTTAGCTGACGGAAAGGCCGATTTTATCATCATCGGACGCCAGAGCATTGCCGACCCCCAGTTCGTCAACAAAACTGCACAAGGCAGGGCCGATATGATCCACCGTTGCGTACGATGCTATTCCTGTTTTCCCGGCTCTCCCGAAGAGGGCTATGATGACTTGCCCCCGGACCACGACGGTAGTCGGATTAAAGCTGTGGGCTACTGCGCCATCAATCCCGCTGCAAGCCGTCCTCCTGTACAGACTGCTTCCTGGCAAAAAACTATCTTAATAGCAGGCGGCGGTGTGGCCGGAATGCAGGCCGCCATCACCCTGCGCCAGCGCGGCCACAAAGTCATTCTGGCCGAGACAGAGGACCGTTTGGGTGGTACACTGAACTTCACCGACAAAGATGTGGACAAAGAGGATTTAAGAAATGTCAAAAATGTAATCGTCCGTGAGGTTATGGAGTCCGGTACCTGCATTCTGCTGAAAAGCAGAGTTGATGCAACACTGATCAAAGAAATTCAGCCTGATTGTATTGTCGCCGCCATAGGTGCTCACCCCGTTGTCCCCCCAATTCCTGGCATTGAATCTGCACACCATGCTTTTGATGTTTATACCGGTTTTTTGCCCGGCAAGAATATTTTGATGATTGGTGGTGGCCTGGTAGGCTGTGAGACAGCCCTTCATCTGCAAAAAACCGGTTACAACGTCTTGGTGGTAGAAATGCTTGACCGTATCGCCAAGGACAGCTATGGTATGTATCGCGAGGCGCTTTTGTTGGAGATGGAGAAATGCGGGGTATCTTATTTAGTCAATGCCACATGCAAAGAGATCTGTGAGGATGGCGCTATCATTGCACAGAACGGTGCACTCAGGAAACTGGAAGCCGACACTGTATTGTACGCCTTGGGGATGCGCCCCAACGATTCTCATCAGCTAAAACAGGCTGCAGGCAATATCCCAATCTATGTAATCGGTGATTGTCTCACTCCCGGTAAAGTAGGTGACGCCATGAAAGCCGCCTATGAGCTGGCTCTCACCTTATAACAAAGACTGATAACAAACCTATTCTCGCCCGAAGTTACTAAAATCTCAAAAAGAGAAATGGAGGTCTTCGTATGACACTTAGCATTTTAAGCGTTATTCTAGCCTGTGTCGCCCTAATGGTTCTGTATTATTTTGACTTTGAGCCAGTCTACTCTGCAATTATCTGCGTTATAATCCTGGTGGTATTCAATGGCTTTGATCCCGTAGAAACCATTACCTCCACTATGATCACTGGTGGCGCCAACATGTTGGCTACTATGATTCCTCTGCTTCTGCCTGGTGCTGTTCTTGCAGAAGTTTATGCCAAAACTGGTGCCGCAACTACTTTGTCCAACTTTTTGGCCGACCTAATTGGCAAGTTGTTCAAGGACACCTTCAAAGGGCGCCTCCACGCCGCTCTGATTACCATCGAAATTGTATCCATTATTCTGATGCTGGGTGGTCTGAATGGTTTTGTTACCATGTTCGCTACCTATCCCATCGTACTTAGTTTGCTCAAGCGCTTGGACCTCCCCCGCCGCTATACCCCTGCGCTGGTCTTTGGCCTGGCCACTTCCGCCATGCAGATGTTGCCTGGCTCTCCCCAACTGTATAATGCCGTCGCTAATGCGCTGGTATCAAGTGTCACTGGCGTAAATCTGGCTGCCTCTGCCGCCCTGATTCCCGGTTTGATCGGCGCCGCCCTGTTGTTGGTTGCCAGCTATATCTATCTGTACATTGTCCTGCTGCGGGAACACAACAAGGGTTGCCACTATGAACCCGGTATGGGCGATCCTGTGGAGGATCGTGCCGACGTAAAGACCGGACCCGCGATTCTTGCCCTCATTCCTCTGGTGTTCGTGTTCTGTATGTACAACTTCTTCAATCTAAATCTGGGCGTAACCTGCACGTTTGCTTTCATTATCGCTATCCTGCTCTTTGTGAAGAAATTCAAGAGTTTTAAAGATGTTATCACAACCATCGGCGAAGGAATCCGCAAAGCATCCTACTCCCTGATTATTGCAATGGCTATCTCCGGATTTGGCGTTGTGCTGAACTCCACCCCGGGTTATCAGGCCATCACCGACGCTTTGCTCGGCATCAGCAGTGCTATGCCTCTCATGGGACTGGCCCTGGCTGTGTGTGTTCTGGTTGGTCTGCAGGGCAATGGTGTTTCCGGTCTGCAGGTGGCTCTGCCCGGCCTGGCGACCAAGTTCTTTGCTGCAGGCGTGGATGCTGGTGCCATCCAGCGTGTTGCCGCAACTGCTGCCACTACTCTGGAAACTATCCCCACCAACACCGCGTTGGTTACCATCAACAAGATGCTCGGCACCAAACAGCGGGATACCTATGGTCCTGTGTTCATCACTACCGTCTTGATTACCAGCATTGTCACCTTCATTGTAGCGTTCCTGTGCACAATAATGTAAGTCAACTTCGGTCGTGTCCATCTCTCAAATTTAGTTCTCTTCAATAGCGCAACTCTTCAGAGACTAAACACACACGCTTGGCGTTCCCCTGCCTGGTCCAAGCACGCTGCGGGCATTTGCGAAAAGTGCGGGGAGGCCAGCTACTACGACGACGGCATCCAGTGATCCCCCTTTCAAAAAGACAAAACACAGGCGGAAGAGGAACAGCTCCTCTTCCGCCTATGTTTTTGTTTCAGATTCGGGCCATCCGGACTGGGGGATCAGAAGAATATCGCCCAGCTCAGAAAGCCCCGACGTGCTACAATATTCACTGAACATTCACTGGAAAAGCGTGTGCGGACCACAGGGCTGAACTGCCGGTTCAGACCAGTGTATCATCCAACAGAAAATCCAGTATCCCGATGTTGAGGATGCCGTTGTCGTCGTACCACCGCTTCCGGATGTCGTGCCGGACGATGATCTTCGGGAAGGAGTCCCCGGTCAGGCCGAGGGGCTTGTTCTCGGTAGCCGACTTCTCCTCGCTCCCCAGCGCGTAGGCGGACTGGATGTAAGTCTTCTTTCCGCCGGATTGGGCGATAAAGTCGATCTCCCGGGCCACCGGGGTGATTTTCCCCTTGGCATTCCGCTCGTTGCTGTACACGATCCCGATGTCCACCGCGCACTCCCGCACCATCAGCTCGTTGAAGAACTTCTTGGATTTATCACGCTACTTCTCAATGGGAATCATACATCCCTTTGCGGGATCTGACAAGTCAATTTTACGTTTATATCCCGACTACTTTTATGATAGCATCATTTGTACCAGTCAAGAAGAGTCGCTCGAAAAAGTTTGCACTTAGCACCGAAACTCCCTTGAAAAAGTTGTTGCTTTCGGCTATACCGGAATGGAACAGAATAAGGGAGTCTGCAAAATCTTCCAAGAGTTGTCAAGACTCAAAAGCAGGAAAATGAAAGTAAATGGCCTAAGAAAATGAGCACGGCAATCACAATATAGCTCGGCAAGACGGGCAACCAAAACTGAGCGACAAGCTTATCTTGACAGAATCTGAGGTGATAGCATGAGAGACGAATATAACATCAATGAATTAAATCCAAGAAAGAACCCCTATGCGGACCGTTTGAAGAAGCAAATCACGATTAACCTCGATGCCAGCACCATTGATTACTTCAAATCCATGGCGGAACATAAAGGAATTCCCTACCAGACCCTAATTAATCTCTATTTAAAAGATTGCGCCGACAACTACAGGCAACTTTAAATGTCCTGGTAATAAGGCATTTAACCACAGCCTGGTGGAACGGCCGGAGCTGTTCTGAGAAAAAATGACGGAATTCTGGAAGAAGTCTGGAATGATAGGCCTCTCAGCGGTCCATTTTGCCTCAGAAAAAATTCCCCTTGCAATCCGCCAGGAAATCGGTTAGAATAAAATCAATAGAAAAAGTGCGACAGTTTCCACAGAAAACGGGAACTGCCGCACTTTTGCATCACCCTGGGGCAATGAAGATACTCAGCAGCTCATAGATATTCTGGCACACTATCAGATCAAAGCAACCTTTTTTGTGGTGGGAGAATGGGTGGATAAATACCCGGAGTCGGTAAAAGCGCTCCATGATGCCGGTCATGAGGTGATGAGCCATTCCAACGACCATGCTTATTTCAACACCCTGAGTGCGCAGGAGATTACAGCGGATCTCAACACCTGCAACGATAAGATCGAAGCGGTTACCGGAGTGCGGCCCACCCTGTTCCGCTGTCCCTATGGGGAATATGACGATCATGTGATCAATACCGTGCGGTCGCTGGGGATGGAGCCGGTGCAGTGGGATGTGGACAGTTTGGACTGGAAAGACATTTCCGCCGATGAGATCACCCGGCGGGTGACGGAAAAAGTGCAGCCGGGCTCCATTGTGCTGTTCCATAACGCGGCGCTCCACACTCCGGAGGCCCTGCCGTACATCATAGAGTCGCTGCTCCAGGAGGGATATACATTTGTACCCATCTCAGAACTGATCCTGAAAGGGGAGTACACCATTGACCACACCGGGCGGCAGTGCCCAGTATAAACAGGGGACATAAAAAGGAACAGGTTCTGTACTGCATGGATACAGGACCTGCTCCTTTTAAAGTTTATTGGGGGAATTTCAGGGATATTTCCATACGGATGGATGCGGAGGAGCGGCGCCAGCAGCGGTTGGAACGGGAAACGCCTGTCCCAAACGCGATGCTGGCATGGCAAATAGAAGTGCAGTTCCGAAGTCTGTATTGGGAAGGGCCTCAACCTATGTGAAGGCGCAATGACCCAATCTGGTGAACTATCCGCTGGATGGGCTGCTGGGGCTGTGGCGCCTAGACGGTGGAGAGGAGGATCTGTATGGGATTCATTGAGGAGCTGTACTATCAGGAGCCAGCCCCCCAGCGCTGCCAGGGGGACAACGAGCCGCGGATCCAGCGGGAGCTGCAGGTGCTGGGTGAGCGGGGGGACAGCTCACCCGGTCGTTGAGCGAGGAGGTACAGACCTGGTTCATCGAGAACGTCAACGCCTGGAACACGGTGAACGGGACGCAGTGCCTGGTCAGCTTCATCACCGGCTTCCGATACGGCGCCCGGTTCGCCCAGGACGCCTTCCGTCCGGAATTGAACTGAGCCTGAGAAACCTCCGGCGTCGTCCCGCCTTTCCGAAATTCCGGTTGCTAAGGGAAGGTTTGCTGTGTATGATCAGGGTGAAGACACTTTGAAGGAGGCCGATTTCCATGACACGCTGCCACTGGGCAGATCCCAATTCAAAGCTTTACCTAGCCTACCACGACCACGAGTGGGGGCGGCCGGAGCACGATGACCGGAAACTTTTCGAGATGCTGACCCTGGAGGGCTTTCAGGCGGGCCTGTCCTGGCTGACCATCCTGAAAAAGCGAGAGGCATTTCGTGCCGCCTTTGACCACTTTCAGACGGAAGTTGTGGCTGGGTATGGCCCGCAGAAGGTGGAGGTGCTGATGGGAGACGCCGGGATCGTCCGCAACCGGCGCAAGATCCAGGCCGCCATCGGGAACGCCCGGGTGTTTCTGGCCATCCAGCGGGAGTTCGGCTCCTTTGACCGCTACCTGTGGGGATTCACCGTGGCGAGGTGATCGTGAACATGGACGACGTGTTTCGCGCCAGCACCGAGCTGTCCGACCGGATCTCCAGTGATCTGAAGCGCCGGGGCATGCGTTTTGTGGGCACCGCCATCGTGTGTTCCTTCCTTCAGGCGGTGGGGGTGATCAATGACCACGAGCTGGCCTGCTTCTGCCATCCCCCCACCCGGTGACAACGATGAGAAAGCACGGCGCCTGGACAGAATCCGCATCCCGCCAAGAGGACAGTGAAGATTATAAAGTTTTCCCGGTCGGCAGCCAGTGTGTGAACTGCACCCCATTTGTTATTCAGTATGCCATACTGTCTAACGAATGGGGTGCAGTTCATTTCATATCATGCCGGGACAAACATCGTGATCGCATTTCGCCAATCGTCGGAAAAATATTTCGCCAATCGTCGGTAAATTGTTGCAATATATATCATCATGGTGCATAATAGAATCAGTACGGGCAGGAATGAGGTGTTCCGGATGAAAACCTATCGGAAGAGAATTGCTGACGATATTCTGAAGCGAAAGCTGGAGGGCAAAGGCGCCGTTCTGATTGAAGGTCCGAAATGGTGCGGTAAAACCACAACCGCCGAACAGCTTGCTGCCAGCGTTCTGTATATGGATGACCCGGAAAAGAAGGCACAGAACATCGCCATGTCAGAGCTGAACCCCAAGCGTCTGTTGGATGGCGCGGCTCCCCGGCTGATCGATGAATGGCAGCTCGCTCCCAAGCTATGGGACGCGGTCCGCTTTGAGGTGGATCATCGCGGTGAACTTGGGCAGTTTATCCTGACCGGTTCCGCCGTTCCGGCTGATACCAAGGAGATCACACACTCCGGCACGGGGCGCTTTACCTGGCTGACCATGCGGCCAATGAGCTTATATGAGTCAGGCGATTCCACGGGCGATGTCAGTTTGAAGGACCTGTTTGACGGCGCCGTCGAAATTGACGGCGCTTCGGAGCTCAGCCTTGACCGTCTGGCCTTTCTTGTATGCCGGGGCGGATGGCCTCAGGCCGTGGATATGAGGGATGAAATCGCGTTGGATCAGGCACTGGATTATTACGATGCCGTTGTCAACTCCGACATCAACAGGGCGGACCATGTGCAGAAAAATCCCCAGAGAGTGCGCCGTCTCATGCGCTCCTATGCGAGAAATCAGGGGAGCCAGGTGCCGAACACAGCACTTGCGCAGGATATTGCGGCAAATGACGAGACACCTATCAATGAAGAAACCGTGGCCTCCTACGTCAACGCGCTGCGCAAGATTTTTGTCGTAGAGGATATGCCCGCGTGGAACCCGAATCTGCGGTCTAAAACTGTGATCCGTTCCTCTGATACCCGGTATTACGTCGATCCGTCCATTGCCGCCGCGGCGTTGGGCATTGGCCCAAATGATCTGGTGAACGACCTGAAAACCTTCGGTTTCATCTTTGAGACGCTCTGTATCAGGGACCTGCGCGTTTTTGCGGATGCACTGAATGGGACGGTCTATCACTACCGAGACAAAGATGGACAGGAGTGCGATGCGGTTATTCACCTGAGAAATGGGAAATACGGTCTGATCGAAATCAAGCTGGGCGGTGATACCCTCATTGAAGAAGGCGTGAAGAGCCTGAGGTCCATGAAGGCAAAAATCGACACCGACAAGATGAAGGCACCTTCCTTCCTGATGGTCCTGACCGGAACGGGCGATTATGCGTATCGCCGCCATGACGGAGTCTGTGTGATCCCCATCGGCTGCCTGAAACACTGATTTTGGAAAAGAGCCGAAGCGGCCATAACACAGATACGGCAAAAGTCACGGCTGCCCGCATGGATGCCGTGGCTTTGTTGTCATTGCTGTCACACAGGTAGCAGGATGGAATGATTAAGGCGTCAAAAGGGCTTCTCTTGAATCAGGAGCACAGTATACTGTGTAGTTCCCTGTGTGTAAGATCGATATATTGTGTCCTGGCGAGGCTGAAATACCCTTTTGACGCTCAAATCATACCATGAAGAAAAAGCCGGAAAAGGTGCTGCACAGGCTCCGGGATGAGCTGGGCGGAGGGCTTTGTATTTCCTCTATCACTCTGGCCGAATTGGAACACGGAATGAAGCATAGCTCTGACCCAGTTAAAAATGAGCAGGCCCTTTTGAGATTCCTGGCTCCTTTGAGCATCTTGCCTTTTGGGGCAGGGGCGGCGTCGGAGTATGGGGAGATTCGTGCCTGTCTACAGCACAAGGGAACGCCAATTGGTCCGCTGGATATGCTGATTGCTGCCCATGCACGGGCAGAGAGAATGATCCTGGTAACGAATAATGTTCGGGAGTTTGAACGTGTGCCGGATCTTGAACTTGAAAGCTGGGCAGAGTAAAGGGGAATTCCCAGGGTTGTTTCATGAATGATTTTTACAAGCAACCTTTTTGTGGCGGGAGAATGGGTGGACAAATACCCGGAGTTGGTAAAAGCGATCCATGATGCCGGTCATGAGGTGATGAGCCGGTGGCTCTCATCTGCCATGAGAAGAATCCGCAATCCCTTGGAAATGCCGGGGATTGCGGATTCCTTTAAAATACGAGAAATGCCCCCCTGATTTTTCCATGAAAGTTGCAGAAAGATTGGAAAACTGAGAAAATATTAACGTGCACCAATCATCGAAGCGAACGATCTTGACAACCCAATTCTCACATGGTACTCTCAATCTGTTAAAGTGATAAAGAATATTGGTTTGGCATAAATGCCGGACGAGAAGGGAGAAACGAAACCTGTGCGGTTGATTTTCCGGGCCATGGGCCGTTATTCCAAGGCGGTGGCCCTCTCGATTTTCATCAAACTGCTGGCTACCGTCAGCGAACTGATGCTGCCCTATATCCTGGAATACATCATTGACGACGTGGCGCCCCGGGGGAACCTGGGGATGGCTATTTTATGGGGCCTTTTGATGTTTGGAGCCGCTCTGCTGTGCCGGCAGCTGAATGTGAGCGCCAACCGAAGGGCCATCTACAATGCCCACCGGGTGAGCTATGATCTGCGGCAGGAACTGTTCCACAAGACGGTCAATCTGTCCGGCAGCCAGTTCGATGCCTTTGGCCTGCCCTCGCTTATCAGCCGGATGACCAGCGACAGCTACAATGTGCAGACCTCGGTTCAGCAGCTGCAGACCCTGTGTGTCCGCGCTCCTATGCTGCTGATCGGCGGGGTGGCCTTTACCCTTGTGATGGACGCGGCCCTGGCCGTCATCCTGATTGCCATTCTGCCGATACTCATTGTGGTAGTGCTGGTGGTTACATCCAAAGGCCTGCCCATGTTCAACCGGGTGCAGCAGCGGCTGGATGTGGTGGTGCGGGTGATGCGGGAGAACATCACCGGCATCCGGGTGGTCAAGGCGCTGTCCAAGACCGGGTACGAAAAACGCCGTTTTGCCAAGGCCAATCAGGACATGACGGAGCAGGACATTGCCGCCAGTACCATCATGGCCATTCCATCCCCGCTGATGCAGTTGTGTATCAACGGAAGCCTCTCCCTGGTGGTCCTGCTGGGGGCTAGCCGTGTGAATGCCGGACTGATGGAGCCGGGGGTGATCCTGGCCTTCCTCACCTACTTCAATATGATTACCATGGGAGTGATGGGGCTGTCCCGCATCTTCATGAGCCTGAGCAAGGCCGCGGCCAGCGCCAACCGCATGGACGAGGTGCTGCGCACCGAGACCGATCAGCGGATTCTGCCAGAGTCGGAGGCGCTCACGCCGTCGGGGGATGAGTTCATCCGCTTTGAGCACGTCAATTTCAGCTACGGCGAGGACGGCGAAGACAGCTCCGGATTTGTGGGGGAAAAACGGGAAAAGGCCCTGACCAACATCAATTTTGCCCTGAAGCGGGGAGAGAGTCTGGGTATCATCGGTCCCACCGGCTGCGGGAAGAGCACCATCATTTCCCTGCTCATGCGTTTTTACGACGTCACTGACGGCGGGGTGTTTGTGGACGGCAAGGATGTGCGCACCTATGACAAGGACGCCCTCCGCTCCCGCTTCGGCGTCTGTTTCCAGAATGATATGGTATTTCAGGACACCCTGCGCTCCAACATTCTGTTCGGCCGGAAGCTGGCGGAGCGGGATTTCCGCACCGCCATTGAGTGCTCCATGGCGGCGGAATACATTGACGCACTGGAGGACGGGGTAGAACACCAGTCAGCCATCAAGGGGGCCAACCTGTCCGGCGGACAGCGGCAGAGGCTGCTGGTGGCCCGGGCACTGGCAGCCCGGCCGGAAATTCTGGTGTTGGATGACAGCTCCTCCGCCCTGGATTACCGTACCGATGCGGCCATGCGCCGGGCCATCCAGGACCATTACGGAGATTCCACACTGATCCTTATCGCCCAGCGGGTGAGCTCCATCATGGGGATGACGCACATCCTGGTGATGGACAACGGGGCCTGCATCGGTTACGGCACCCATGAGGAATTGATGAAAACCTGTCCCGCCTATCGGGAGACCTATCAGGTCCAGATGGGCGAGATGGAGTAGACGGGAGGGAACACAGATGCCGGGACCGGGTGGCCGGACAGGAGTCAAGGCCAAACCCAAGGACGCCAAGGGGGCGCTGCGGCGCATTCTGCGCTATCTGCTGGTCTACCGCTGGCTGGTGGTGCTCTTTCTGGTGTGTACGCTGCTGAGCAACCTGGGAAATCTGCTGGGCCCTCAATTTGCCGGACAGGCCATCGGCGTGGTGGAGGAGGGCTTCCGCCAGGGACCCGGGCATGTGGACATGGCCCGGGTGGGCCACTTTGCGCTGCTCATGCTGCTGTGCTATGCGCTGGGCAGTGTGATGAACTTCCTGGTTCACATCGGGATGATGCGGGTGGGCCGGCGGGTGGCCCAGAATATGCGTCGGGATGTGTTTGAAAAGCTGATGACCCTTCCGGTGGGCTTTTTTGACCGCAACCAGGCCGGCGACATCATCAGCCGGGTGAGCTATGACGTGGACGTGGTGTGTATGAGCCTGTCCACGGATGTGATCCAGATCGTAACCAGTGTGGTGACGGTGACAGGCAGCTTTATCATGATGTGCACCATCTCTCTGCCGCTGGTGCTGTGTATGGCGGCCACCATTCCCATCTCCATTCTGTTCACCCGGTATATGGGCCGGAAGACCCGGCCGCTGTACGCCAGGCGCAGCGCTGCCTACGGGGAGATGAACGGCTTTGCCGAGGAGATGTTCACCGGGCAGCGGACCATTCTGGCCTATGCCCAGGAGGACCGGGTGTGTGAGGACTTCAGCCGGATCAACCGGGCCGCTGCCGAGGCCTATCGGGATGCCGACAGCATGGGCATGACCATGGGACCCACGGTTTCCATGATCTCCAACTGCGGTCTGGCCGCCATTGGCCTGGGCGGATCCATTCTTTACATCCTGGGGATTGTGGGCCTGGCTCAGATCTCCTCCTTTGTTCTCTACTCCCGGAAGTTTTCCGGGCCCATCAATGAGATCTCCAACATCATCAACGAGATTTTTTCCGCCCTGGCGGCCTCCGAGCGGGTCTTCCGCCTGCTGGACCAGCCGGAGGAGGTCAAGGATATCTATGACGCAGCCGACCTGGAACACTGTCGCGGCCAGGTCCAGGGCCAGGATGTGAGCTTTGGCTATGATCCGGACAAGACGGTTCTGCACCACCTGAACTTTGAGGCCAAACCCGGGCAGACAGTGGCCATCGTGGGACCCACCGGGGCGGGAAAGACCACCATCATCAATCTTCTTATGCGCTTTTATGATCCGAACGAGGGCTGCATCTATGTGGATGGTACGGAAAACCGGGCCTACACCATGGACTCCCTGCGGCGCAGTTATGCCATGGTGCTCCAGGATACCTGGGTGTTCCGGGGGACGATCTTTGACAACATCGCCTACGGCAAGGAAAATGCCACGATGGATGAGGTGGTGCAGGCCGCCAAGGCCGCCCGGATCCACAACTACATCATGCGTCTGCCCCAGGGCTACAACACCGTCATCAGCGAGGACGGCGGGAACATCTCCAAGGGGCAGAAACAGCTGCTCACCATTGCCCGGGCCATGCTGTATGATACCAACATGCTCATTCTGGATGAGGCTACCTCCAACGTGGACACCAATACAGAACGGCAGGTGCAAAAGGCAATCCGTTCCCTGATGGCAGGCAAAACCTGCTTCGTCATTGCCCACCGTCTGTCCACCATCCAGAACGCCGACCATATTCTGGTGGTGAATCACGGGGATGTGGTGGAGCAGGGAACCCATGAGGAACTGATGGTGCGCAAGGGCTTTTACTACCGGCTGTATGCCAGCCAGTTCGGCTGACAAAACGGCGCAAAACTCAGACACTCAATCCGTCGCAGAGTCCTGTTTCCGGGGCTCTGCGATGATTTTTAAACGCGGTTTCTTGGGTGCATGGCACAGCGGCCTGAGCCGGATCTCCTTGACAGCATGCAGGGTCCCGTCGTATCATGGAGAAAACCGAGGGAGGTTGATGGGAAGATGATACAGACAGTGGAAGCGCTCTCCCCTCATGTGGGGCTGACCCTGGACGGACAGCGCGTGATGATTTTGGATCAGTCACAACTGCCCAACCGGGAGATCTATCTGGAACTGAACGGCCTGGAAGAGATGTGTGAGGCGATTGTCGCCCTCCGGGTACGGGGAGCGCCGGCCATTGGGATATTTGCGGGATACGGTGTGTATGTTCTGGCCCGGCAGCTGCCGCAGCAGGAAACCGTGGAGCGAAACCTGATTGCCCTGTGTGAGCAGGCGGGCAAACTGGCGGCAGCCCGGCCGACGGCGGTGAATCTCAGCTGGGCGGTGGCCCGGATGCTGGATTGTGGGAGAGCGGCCTCCGGTCAGGGATGGGAAGCAGTGCTGTCCGCCCTGCGGGAAGAGTGCCTGGCCATTCACAGGCAGGACATTGCAATGTGCCGGTCCATTGCCGAGTATGGGCTGAGCCTGGTGAAGGACGGAGATAGGGTGCTGACCCACTGCAACGCCGGTCCTCTGGCCACCTCCCGGTACGGCACTGCCTTGGGCCCCATCCTTCTGGGGCAGGAAAAAGGCATCAGGCTGAAGGTGTTTGCCGATGAGACCCGGCCGCTGCTCCAGGGAGCGCGGCTCACATCCTATGAGCTCCACCGGGCCGGTGTGGACGTGACTCTGATCTGCGACAACATGGCGTCCATGGTGATGAAAAACGGTTGGGTCCAGGCCTGTTTTGTGGGCTGTGACCGGGTTGCGGCCAATGGGGATGCGGCAAACAAAATCGGCACCAGCGGTGTGGCCATTTTGGCCAAGCACTATGGAATCCCCTTCTATGTGCTGGGGCCCACCTCCACCATTGATCTCAACTGCCCTACCGGGAACGACATCCCCATTGAGGAGCGGGATCCGGAGGAGATCCGGACCATGTGGTACCGGGAACCCATGGCGCCTGCGGGAGTAAAATGCTTTAACCCTGCGTTTGATGTGACCGACCACAGCCTCATCGCCGGGATTGTCACCGAAAAAGGAATCTGCCGCGCGCCCTATACCCAGAGCCTGGCGGCTCTGTTCCAATAAGAATAGAAAAAGAATGCAAGACGTCCCATTCCCTCGGTTTGCGGGAATGGGACGTCTTGTTCTGAAATGAGAAAAATGCAGGGGCGAACGGATCAGATGATCTCCATGGCGATAAAGAAACCAGATTTGATCGCTTCTGCTACCTTCGCGGGCTGGGCGCAATCGCCGATCCGGTGGAAGGGAACGCTCAGTGCCTGTTCCAGATCAGAGGTATCGTTGGAGGCCATGCCAAGAGCGTAGACCACAGAATCTGCCGGCAGAGTTTCCCGGCTGCCGTCCTGTCGCTCGATGACGACGCCGGTGGCCTGGATTTCCAGGCATTTGCACCGGGGCATGGCTTCCACGCCCCACCGCTCCATCTCTGCGATCAGGGAGTTGCGATAGCGGCCGCAGGACTCGTGAGCCACACGGATCAAGGGGTCGATGACAGTGACAGTGTGACCGGTTTTGGACAGATGCAGGCCGGTTTCGCATCCCACCAGGCCACCGCCCACCATCACGATGTGTTTACCCAGTTCTTCGGCCCGGGTATAAACATCCAGAGCGTGCATGGCCAGTTCAATTCCGGGAATGGGCGGACACTTGGCGTGGGCGCCAGCAGCGATAATGACCGTGTCAGGCTGCTCAGCCGCGATTTTTTCCGGTGTGGCTTTCGTGTTCAGACGAACTTTGATGTAGTTATGGCGCAGTCCAACTTCATAGATCAGCAGGTCCTTGAAGTTGCGCAGATCCCCTTTGTCCACATCTACGTCGGTGAAGCAGAGCGTGCCGCCCAGACGGCCTTCCTGCTCGAACAGCGTCACGGTGTGGCCCCGGTCCGCTGCGGTGATAGCCGCCTGCATGCCCGCGGGACCACCGCCCACAATTACCACTTTTTTAGGGGACTGCACCTTCGGAAACTCGTCCAGGGTGTGCTCGCAGTTGGCCATTGGGTTGATGGCACAGCCGCCCACCTTCAGCCAGGGCATGATACCGTCGTTGGGTTTTTCCTGCTCCGGGTCGGGGATGGGAGACATGCAGGTGTAGCATCGCACGCAGCGCCGGATCTCCTTTTCCCGGCCGGCCATCAGTTTGTTGACAAAATCAGGATCGGCGATCATCTGCCGGCCCATAACAATGTAGTCTGCCTGGCCATCGGCCAGAATCTGTTCGGCCTGGTCCGGGCTGTTGATGGCGCCGATGACGCCCACTGGGAGCGAGGTGTAGCGCTTGATCGTGGCGCTGAGAGGTGCGTTGTAGCCGTGGGGAGTGTACATACCCTGAGATACATTGGCATCGTCATTGCGAGAGTACAGTCCGGATGAGACGTGGACACAATCGATGATGCCCTCTGCCATATGGCAGAACATACCGGTTTCCTCCGCCTCCATACCACCAGGAATCTTTTCGCTGCCACTCAGCCGGCACTCAATCAGGAAATCCGGTCCGACCCGCTGCCGTACCCGGCGAAGCAGTTCCAGGGGGAAGCGACAGCGGTTTTCCAGTGTGCCGCCGTATTGATCTGTGCGGGTATTGGTGCGGGCGGAGAGGAACTGGTGGATGAGAAATCCATGGCCAGCGTGGATGACGACGCCGTCAAAGCCGGCGCGTTTGACATAATAGGCGGCTTGAGCAAAGTCGGCATATACCGATTCCATCATGGATTCATCCATCGCTTCCACGGTGGCCAGGCCGCGCATTTCCTCCCGCAGTTTGGAGGCGTCCTCCTGCCGGACGGTGATGCCCACCGGTCCCCAGGCGTTGGGAGTGCCGGGAATAGCGGGTTTCAGAGCGCCGGGATGGCTGAGCTCAATGAGCGCGATTGCACCATGGCGTTTGATTCTCCATGCGTATTCACTGATGGCATTGAAGGCCTCTCCAGACAGCACCGTGAAGTCCACATCCGGCAGGGGCATGCGCTTGGCTTCCCGGTTGTTGACGTCCAGTTCACCTACACTGACGACAGCGGCGCCGCCCTGGGCGGGCATTTCGACCTTGGAATATTTACCAGGCGCATATTTTGCGTTGTCATACTGATTTCCGACCACGGCGCTGCCGAACACCATGGGCGCGCACATGACCCGGTTTTTGTAGAGAAAATTGCCTACCTTCAAAGGCGACAGCAAGTGAGGATAGCGGCTCATAAATCATCCCTCCAGTTAGATTTTTACACGAATGCAATTTGAAATGTGAATAATAAGTACGATAAAGCCTGTATTCAGTATATAGGGGGAATTGCTTTAAGACACCGTCAGAAACGACAAAGTAGCATCCATGAAATTCCAGACACGTTTCGTATCTGACAAAGTGACGATTTCGGCTCAGGGTTATTCTGTGTGATTGACCGCTTCTGGGGCAGTATCCGATTCAGAAGATTGGAATGCAGTGGCTGCCTCATCTGCAATGGCAGACATCAGGAAGAGAAATTTGAATTGAGGATCTTTCAAATCCAAATGATACTGTTCGGACATTTTGTTGATCCGATAGACAATGCTGTTCCGATGCATGTGGATAATTTCTGCAGTTGGGGCAGCCTGACAGTCATTTTTCAGGTAGAGTGTGAGGAGGCGGCAGTTGTTGTTGCCGCGCTGAAGGTCATGCTTCCGCATGAGCCAGTAGGTCGGTGTTCCGATCCCCTGAAGAGGATATCGGGTCCTCAGGTAATCCACCATGTCGTACGCGGCAATATGCTGATAAAAGCAAAGATCTGGGGAACCGCCATGGCCGGAGTGAAAACTCCAGCGCGAGAAATCTACTTTTGCGGCGGCGCGCATGGCTGCAAGGGCTTGCTGACAGTATAGTTTCAGATGGTTCAGGGAGTGAAAAAGATTGCTCACACCAATTTGAAGGCCAAGCGCTGCGGTGAGATCAGAGAGACGTTGCTCTTGGTAATTCCAGAAATCCAGAGAGCTCTGGTTTGTGGAGCTGATGCCCAAAAAGACCAGGAGCTGCTTTTCGTAGAGAAATGGACGCGATGAGGGGATCATGAGTTCAATCTGGGACGCCAGATTAACAATTTTGGTGGAGTCGCAGCCGTCCACGTTCAGGCATATAATCATGAATTCTCCTTGGACAGGAATATCCAAGACAGAGGCAATTTCCTCGATGTTGCTGGCCCCGTCAATTAGGCGCTGGAAGAAATAATCGTCCAGACTCCGCACTGGATTTCCAGACTGCTGCTTTTCCAGAACCAGGGCAGCCCGGGAGAGAAAAAAGGACAGTAAATGCCGGAATCCGGAAGTGAGGGATTGCTTGCGGCAATGTACATTAACCCTGGCCAGAAGCGCACCGCTGCGGCTGTCGATATGAATGAACAATTCGGGAATTCCAGAGATTTCATCGGTTTGTTGGTAAAAGAAATTATTGCCGAGCGGCGTTAAGGGAGAACGGTTTACAGCCTGGAGTCGGAGAATGGTCTCAGGATCTGCCTTTCCGGCCTGGATGACATTATACACGGGAACGTCTGACTTGGAAAAAGTATCAGTGACAGCCAGCACGTGAAAAGAGGGGTCGAATATTACAATGGGATTTTGCAATATGGACTGACTGAGTGTGAGCAGCGTCTGCAGGGATTTTTCCTCAATGACGGCTGTATCCAGCGTGATGATCCACTGGTTCAGGTCATAAAGCGCCTGGCGCAGTGCCTCATACACATCGAAAATGCCAAGTGTTGGCTCCGGGAGAACGAGGAGCTTTCCCTGGCTGCGTAATACCGGCGAGACAGTAAGGACCCAGATGTCCGACTTTTCAAAATCCAGATCGGACACAGAGTCAGGGTTGCCAACATAGAGAAAGTCCGGGTTGTATGCCCGGACGGGATGGTTTGTACCAATCCACCGGACATCAGTAAACTGGGGGTCTCTTCCTGCTGCCTGTAGCTGAACCTGTTTTTGCAGTGTTGAGGGAAGCCACAGTGCAAGAGATGAGAGATGGTATTTCATTACAATACCTCCGGGAATAAAAAAGCAGCATATCACTAACTGGCATTGCACAGAGTCCTGTGTTGAGCAGTTATAGGGACAGCCAAAGGGCAGGCAAGCACCGCCCAAGGCGCACATAACTTTTAACTATACCAGCATTCCCAACGTAATTGAACGTCAGATAAGAAAAAAGTGCGCTTTTCCATCCTATGAAACGCTGTTATTTTTTACAGTGAACTGATTTGAGGGAATGGGTTAAAATATATTGTGAGGAGAATGCCTGAGGTAGAGTGTCTTATAAGAGCACTTACAGCAGCCCATTCGGGCTGCTGTAAGTGTTAGTAAGGGAAAGAATCGTTGATAGTAGATTACTGGTTATCCAGAGCATCCAGATAGCTGGCGATGTTTTCGGCACAAATTCGACCGCCGTTGAGGCAGAAGCCCATATTGCCGCCGGGCAGGCACATGGGATAACGACCGCCGAAAGCGATAACGGCAGCATCCATGCCCACAGCATAGAACCCGGGAATGACTTTGCCGTTGGGGTCCAGAACCTCCAGATTGCGGTTGACCATGATGCCGCCGGAAGGGCTGTTGGTCTGAAGCACGATCTTGCAGCAGTAGTATTTGGGCGTAGAGACCGGGAAAAGGTATTTGGGATCCTTGCCCAGCACATCATCGCGGCCAGTGGCACAGGCGTGGTTGTACTCCGCCAGGGTCTTCTTCAGGTTCTCACAATTGATGCCGGACTTCTCACACAGTTCCTCGATGGAGTCGGCAATGTGGAGATCAGGATAGTTGGCTTCCTGAGCGCGACGGACGGATTCCTCGAAACGGTTGTACATATCCACGCCGTGGACCTGGTCCACATACTCGGGACCATACTTCTTCAGGTAATCCAGACGAGCCTGGTCCATAATCATGAAGGCGACCTGCTGGGGCTGCTTCAGAATGGCGCGGGCAACCCAGTCCACGTGGTCGGCGACGTCCTCGTTAATGAAACGCTCACCGTTGAGGTTGACCAGCAAGTCAGGCTTGGCGCGGAAGGCACCCTCCAACTCCATGTGGTTGAAGTTGTCGGAGATGCCGCAGGTCCACTCGAAGGCCAGAGGGCTCTTGCCGGCGCCGGCCTCCCAGGCCATCTTGGCACCCTCGCCGTTGATGCCCACGATGGGACGATACTGCACGTTGGGGCTGAGTTCCATATTGTAGGCCTCTTTGATCATGGCGTGGTTGGTGCCCAGACCGCCGGTGGCCACCACGATGGCGTCAGCATAGGCCTCGATCTCCTCACCCTCGGCATTGACGGCCAGTACACCCACGGGGCGGCCATCCTCCACCAGGATCTTCTTCACCGGGCACTGGAGCATCATCTGCACGCCCAGCTCTTCCGCACGCTCAGTCAGACGCTTGACCATGGTGCTGGCGGCACGGGGACCGGTGGGGCCGCCACCCTCAGGCAGAACGTTGTGGGCAGTGCACTCGGAGTGGGGGAAGTAGCGCTGTACCTCAAAGCGCACACCCATGTCCATCAGCCAGTCGATGGTATCGGCGGACTTCTTGTAATATTTGTACACAAACTGGGCGTCGGCCTGATAGTCGGTGATCTCCATGTGCTTGCGGTAAGCCTCGTCCAGAGTCAGGGAGACCTGGGCGGCGCGCTGTACCCGGGATTCCACGGCGAAGGGGCCCATGCCCATGTTTGCCTGGCCGCCGGTGACGTCGGACTTTTCAAAGCCAATGACGCTCAGACCCTGCTCCGCAGCGGCCACAGCGGTGGCCATGCCGGAGAGACCAAGGGCGACGATGATAACATCAGATTCCATTCTAATCATGTTGGTTGTTCCTCCTGTGGCAATTGATTACCAGTAATTTTTGAATTCAGCGTAGACCTCCGGCAGAATGGCCGCCAGATTGGTGTACTCTTTGACGTTGTGGCGGAGCATCAGCTTGCCTTGCTGAGCGGGAACAGATTTGCCCTCTGGAAGCACTTTGACGGGTTTTCCGTCCACGATGCTGTAACCCACCCAAAACCGGCTGCGGAACTCTACGCCACCGGGGATGGGACGCACAAAGTGACACATAACCGTGGGGGCGTGCTCATCTCCGGCACAGATAATGGTGCCGTCGAAAGCGGCAAGTTTCTCAGGATCGAAGCCAATGTCCGCAGGATTGCGGAAGTGAATGTTGATTTCCCGGGGGCCAGTGCCGAAGTTATCCTCGCTGACCAGGTCAAAGGTGTCCCAGTAGCGCTCCCGCATGGGAATGGCAGGGTTCCTGCGGCGGTCCGGATCACTGGTGTGAATGTCGTAGTGCTCGTCCTTGTCCCACATCTTATAGCGGATGGGGGCCAGGCCATGCCACGCGAACCACCAGTCCACCATTTCGATGGTGACACCGGGCATTTTCAGCAGATTTGCCACCACGGCGGTGCCGTTGGGCAGGACACAGGTGCCGAACTCTCCGGGCAGGTAGCCATCCAGGAAGAGATCGTTCATGTGTTCAATGGTAAGGGCGTTGGCGGGATCCAGGGGTTCCCGGTCAATCTGAAGATACCGGTCCGGATCGGGTGCGGTCATATCCCGAAGATAGTACTTATATTCAGGAGACTGCATTTCCTGGGGTGTAACTGGGACAGCCATAGTGCGAAACCTCCTGAATTACTTGACTTTGCGCACGAAGATCCACAGGATGCCGCCCAGCACGCCCAGGATCATGACCAGGATCCACAGGGCATCGTAGCCCATCAGCTCAATCACATAACCGAAGACGATGGTGCCGATGGCCGAGACCAGGTTCATACAGAAGTGCACCAGGGAGTGCGCCACGGGAATGACAGACGGGTCGTCAAAGATTTCGGGATAGCAGGAGAAGGTGAGGGTGGTAAAGGCTCTGGGCAGAGTACCGTAGAGAATGATGGCGATGATGATAATATTTACAGGTAGCTTCATCAGGCAGAGGTAGACAGCGATGACGGAGAAGCAGGAGAAGATCATCAGTTTTCGCTTGGTCTTCAGAATGTCGGACACCGTACCGTAGGCGATCAGAGAAATGATGCCCAAAGCGGTGGCAATGCTAGTGATGCCGGAAGCAGCTGCATTGGTCATGCCACGGGCCGTTTCCAAATAAGCAGGGATATAGGTGCCAACGCCGGCCACGGCCACGCGGATCAGGGCACAGGCAATTGCGACCAGCCACATGTCGCGGCTGGCATACACTGCCAGAGTGTGCTTGCGCTTTTCAGCCTTGCTCAGCTGGGGACCGGTGGACACGGCCTGGGTCTTGCCGCTGATGAGAATGGCCCACAGAACGGCCAGAACCGCCACCACGACGATGATGTACATATATACGCCGCGCAGGCCGCCGCCGAACTTCAAAATGTTGGCAGACACATTGTAGTGGATCATTTGGCCGATGAGCATGCCCGTATTCAGGATGCCGGTGGCGGAGCCCTTCAGGGGGTTATCTTTAAAGGCGTTGGTGACGAGGGACTGGGTGAGCACCTGCAGGATGCAGTAGCCCAGACCTTCAATGATACGGCCGATTACCAGTAAGGCGATGGTGCTGGCGAACATACCGGCCAGGTTGCCCACAACGATGGCCACGGCGCCGATGACGCCGCCCAGTTTGGGAGAAATCCGGCTCAGAATCAAGCCGACGGGAACCATGGCAATGATGCATACCCACTGGAAGACAGACATGACGATGCTGAATGCACCCATATCGATCTGGTAGTACTCCAGCATGGTAGTGAGGATGGGCGGGAACTTGAATTGGGCAAAGCCGGAGGCGATCATGATCGCCATACAGATGACCAGGATCATAATGGCGCGGCCATTGGAAATCTTCTGCGCCGGTGCATTATTCCCTAATGTTTTAGCTGCTGCGTTGTTATCCACGAGTAATCCCTCCAAATACTAGTCGTTCTTTTCTCATGAATGGGGTTGGATAGTTGCAAATGCAATGTTGATTGGCCGATCACACACTGCGGGCTGCGGCGCCGTTCCGTCCATGGAGCATTCGGTTCAGCGTTCCCATTGTATCGGTTATGGGGCAAGAGTTCACCGTTGCATTGACCCAAAAAGAACGATAAAAAATTGACGCTTTTGTATTTTGCACACGAAACGACAGAGAAGATTTGGGCTGGATGCAGATAAAATGCTGCAAAAGAAACTCCGAGACAGTCACACAAGCATATAATTGTCAATTTTTTAACATAATAAATGGATGAAATGGGAGGAACAAACTTTTGTTTTACGGAAGATGTGCTAAGATTAGAAGCTGAACGCACAGGATTCACACGCTCAACGGAAAATAGGAGGAACGAAATGAGAGTGCATTTATCTATTTTGACGGACAACCAGGACGTGTGGGCTTCAGGGGCCGAGCTTCAGGGGGCCACGAAACAGGATATCTCCTTCTGCGATGCCAGAATGGCCTGGCCGGGTCAGCAGGAGTTCAGGTCGGATATTCTCTATGTACTCCCTGATACTGTGCCGGTGCCAAAGGGGCAGGAAGATGTTCTGTTCCTGAAATGCGGCGCACTGGAGGCAGAGCCGCTGGAGCCCAATGTGATCAGTGTGCTCAGCTGCCTGAAACCGGAGACGCTGTGCAGTGCGCTGTCGGATTTCATTCTTCGGTTTCTGCAATGGGAGAATCAGATGAATCTGGCAATTGTGGAAGGGAAGAATGAACAGGACCTGCTGACGCTCAGTGAGCCTTTTCTGCGCAACCCGGTGATTATCCAGGACGCCAGTTTTTCCTTCCTGGCCGGGACCAGTGATGTGGGAGAGGTGGACGAATTTTACGAGCAACTGAAGTCCGGTGTGGATCCTACGCCGGAGGTGGTACTGAGCCTGATTGAAAACAGGCAGTCCGAGGATGAAATGAAGTTTGGGCAGTTCCCCACCGGCCAGCGGTATCACATTGCCACAGGGCCCTCCAAGCGGAAATACAAGGAGGTCTATGTGGATGTGGAGACCCCGGGCGGCAATATGCGGTCGGTCCACATGTGCCTGTCCAAGTACCCTCTTTCCCGAGGATTGCTGCTGACATTCGGTATCTTCTGCGATAAATTGCTGAAAATGAGTACCATCCGGCTGCGGGATGAATGCCATCAGGGCGGTGTGGCCATCAATGACTTCATCTTCGGCCGGCTGATCACAGATGGAGAAGTGGCGCTGTCTCTGGCCCAGAGCGATGGCATTACCACTCCGTATATGATTGCTGCGCTGGATGCGGGAGTGCTGGGCAGGGCAATCCTGAAGCATACCAATACCGTGCTGAAAGGGGTACGGGCATTCTTATATAAGGATAAAATCTACATCTATGTGCCGCTGAATCTGGAAGATGATACGTCGCCCCAAAGTTTGGAGAAGCAGGAGCAGCAGTTGCTCTATTTCTGTCAGCGCTATCATGTGAAAATGGGGGAAAGCGGCCAGTTCAGCCAACTGAAGGATATGCGTCTGGCGGTGATGCAGGCGGCCCGGACCCTGGAACTGTCCGGGCTGGAGCAGCTGGGGGGAATTCAGACGGAACAGCCACTGAAATTCTACCGGGATGTGGCGCTGCTGGATGTTGTGAACTGTTATCGCAGGGAAAACCCGCTGGAGAGCTATGCACCGGCCAGTTTCTTGCGTGTGACGGAGGGAGACCGAAAGGGAAATACCAACAACTGCTATGTGGCGGAACAATACATTCTGAATGGCTGCAGTGTGGCTCAAACGGCGAAAAAACTGTTTATGCACAAGAACAGTGTGCTGTACCGGATTGAGCGGATGAAGAGCCTGTACGGATTGGACTTTACAGACCGCCAGGAGAATCAGCGTTTTCTCCTGGCCTGTATGGCGAAAACTCTGCAGGAACAGATGGAACAAAAAATGGAATGCGACGTTGAAATATGACAAAGGGCCCGGCTTGAATGCCGGGCCTTTTGTGCATAGTATATGGACGAAAAGAACGAAGAATGTAAAAATCGAGGGGAAGGTTTGTGCTGTTCTTACGATGACCTCCAAAGCTCTTTGTGAAAAAATAAAAGAGGCCGATTACAGGTGCTGACAGCGGCACACAGTGGAAGGATGTGAAGTTAATTATGGTAGTAACGCAGGACGAACGCGGCTGGACCCATTTGGACTGGGAACTGGAAGGTGTGACTCCGGATATGATTGACTGGCACTGGGCCAACCTAGAGAAAAGCTATTTTCTTTGGCACCCCAGCCAGCACATCGGATTTCGTTGGCTGATTGCCCCGACACAGGACCGGTTCCTCGGCTGCGTTCATGCGGCATCCCAGTTCCGGAATGACGGGACCCGCCGTGAGCCGAAAATTCGCTATGAAGACGTCTCCAAGCTGGGGAAAGAAGTGCAGGATCTGATCGTATATGACCACGTGTGTGTTGATGCAGCCTTGAATCTCACTGAGGAAAAGGACCCGAGCAAAGCGCCGGCATTGGGTTACCGGGTACACCAGTGGAAAGCCAGCGATGCGGGTGTCATGGGCCGTTCCACAGCGGTTTCGCTCAATGTGACAGACAAAGAGGCTGAACTGAGGGAAGGCAAGATTTGGGCAGCTCATGCGGAAGAAGAGACCGGAAATTGGGGAGTATTTCTGCCGGAACTCTATCGTTTGTGGAGTGTGGTTCCTCATAATGAAATTCACCTGAAATGGAGTCTGAAAGTGGAACGGACTGAGCATGGCGTAAGATATGTGGATCTTCGGTAAGAGCAGAGACGCTTAGGAATGGCAACGTAAAACAGAAAAGGAGAATTACATATGAAACTACTTGGTATCAGCTGTGGACGTGATATGGGCAACTCCGAAATTCTGCTGAAGCACGCACTGAAGGCAGCGGAAGAGACTGGAAAGGCTGAGGTGGAACTGATCCGTCTTCATGACTACAATATTCTGCCCTGCGACGGCTGCGAACTGTGCACTATCTTGCGGGTACAGGGCAAGCCTCTGCGCTGTAAGCACAGCCCCACTGACGATGATTTCTTCCAGCTGATGGATCATGTGAAGGCCAGCGACGGCCTGATCATTGCCGCGCCTGCCTACCATCTGCTGCCGCCCGGTATTCTTACTGTGATGCTTAACCGGGTACACTGCGCGGGTTTCTATAATGGCACCAAGATCAACGAAGAGCGTTCCCGGGTGTGTGCCTCCATTGCAGTGGGCGGCACTGACTGGACAAACCTGACTCTGCCGGTGATCAACCTGACATGTACTGAGCTGTGCGGCAGTAAGATGAACCTGGTGGATCAGATGCTGGCCCAGGACGCTCCTGCCATTGGCTCCATCGCTGCTTACCCTGAGGCTCTGGAGCGGGCCGCCCTGCTGGGCCGCCGCGTGGCCGAGGCCATGGGCACCCCCAATGCAGAGGTGAAGTATGTAGGAGACAGACAGGAAGTTTGTCCCATCTGCCACAACAGTCTTCTGGAGCTGCGGGGCGATAAGCTCTATTGCCCCATCTGCAACCTCAGCGGCACCGCATCCACCGAGAATGGCAAGGTGAGCGTGCACTGGGAGCAGGGCGTGGAGATGAGCCGGTTCTCCCCCTACGGGGCTCATGAGCACCATACCCGCAGAGAGGGAACCCGTGCCCGCATCGCGGCAAACCAGGAGAAGATTACGGAGCTGCGGGCCAAGTGGAAAGATTATCTGACTCCCGTAAAGCCTGTGCACGAGTAATTCACTGAGAGAAAGAGAACAGAGCAATATCCACGGCCCCGCTGTCTAGGCGGGGCCGTGGCAGACCCGTGACAAAGCCGGCGGCATAAAATCAAACACGAAAACTGTATGGTGACTGATGAGTGACCGCCGAACAGAAAAGAAGCGGAGGAAAGTGATATGCAAATAGCCATTGGTCTGATTGGTATCCTGATTGGTATTGTGATGCTGAATTGGCTGAGTTTCAAAGGCTGGAATATGGCGTATATCGCCATTGTGTGTGCGATCATTGTGGCCATCCTGAATGTCATGAACCCCCAGGCGGCATACGTGGAGTCGTTTATGGCCGGTGCGGCAAATATCCTGACAATGACCTACCCGGTTCTGCTGACTGGTTCCCTTTTTGCCGGAGTATTCAGCCTGAGTGGAGCTGCAGTGACCATTGCCCGGGCTCTTCTGAAACTGTTTGCGAAAAAAGGCGTGCAGGGGAACCGGGGCTGCTGGGTGGTTTCCATTGTTTCTATTGTCTTCTTTGTCCTGATGCTGTTGGGCGGCGTGGACGGCATGGCGGTCCAGGTGGCCATTCTTCCGGTTATCATCTCTCTGATGAAGGAATGCAATATGACCCGGAAGGGTATTCCCTTGCTTCTGATGGCAGGGTATTCCGCCGGTGCGGTTCCCTTTGCCCCCCATATGCTCAATACCATTCCCATGACGATCCTGGGCACAGAATCCGGTGCGTTTGCCATTCCGGGCATTGTCGCCGGCATTGCAGGCCTGGTGATTTGTATTTTCTATTCCGGAAACTACTTTATCCGAATGAAAAAGCGCGGGGAGAACTTCCAATCTATGCCCAATGACCCCAATTCCGACGAGGACATGGAGCGGCCCAATGTGCTTTTGTCCCTGCTGCCGCTGGTAGTAATTTTCCTGCTGTTCAATTTGGCCAAGCTGCAGATCAGTATCTGCCTGCTCATCGGCACTGCCTTTGTTATTCCGCTGTATTGGAAGTGGATCCGGCTGGCGGCCGGCTCTGAGCGGCCCATCGAGGCCCTCAAGAGTCAGCTGAACAAGGCAGTGGGAACCTCCGGCAGCGTGGCACTGTCCATCTGTGCTGTGGTCGGTTTTGCCGCAGTTATCCAGCAGACGGACGTCTTCAATATGATTGCCGGTGCGATGGTGGGAGACGGAAGCGGCAGCATCTTCATGGTTGCATTGATTGTGGCTGTCTGCGCCGGTATTACCGCTAACAGCATCGCCGGTCTCCAGGTGAGCTTGGCGGTTATGGCGGAGAAGTTTATGGCAGCAGGCGTCAGTGCCGCCGCATTGCACCGCGTGGCCTCCGCTGCTGCGCAGACACTGGACTCCTTGCCCACCAGCGCAGGCGTGGTCATGGCGCACCAGATCAGCGGCGTGAAGCTGAAGGACGGTTATCTGCCTGTGGCAGTGGTCTCCATCGTGATCCCTGCCATCCGAACACTGATTCTGTGTATTTTCTACCTCATCTATCCGGGGTGGGTGTGATCCTCGGATGAAGGAGAGGCCCATTCCAATTCTTAGGGAGAGAACAAGATGACGATTTACATTGACCAGACGCCGGTCGAATTTCAAGCCGGCCAGACTGTGCTGGAAGCAGCACTGGCAGCTGATATCTATATTCCGCACCTATGCACCCATCCGGACCTGGTGACCCAGGGTGAGTGCAAGCTCTGTGTGGTGGATATTGAGGGCGTGGGCATTGTGTGTGCCTGCCAGACCTCGGCGGAGGACGGCATGAAGGCGACCACCAAGTCACCTGAGCTGGCCCGGCGCCGCGGTGTGGCCATGGAACTGATGCTGGCCGGTCACCCCCACGACTGCACCAGCTGCAAGTTGTATTCCAAATGTGAGCTCCAGGCGATGACCCAGTACTTAGGTGTAGTGCACAGTCGCATGCGCAGCATCCATCGGAAAACCAACCAAATCAACCGGATTTCCCCGCTGATCGTGCGGGAAATGGAGCGCTGCATTCAGTGCGGCCGGTGTGTGCGCGTCTGTCACGACCTGAGAGGCGTGGGCATCCTCCACTATAACAAGCTGGACGGGGAGACCTACATCGGAACGGAGGAGGACCGCCCGCTGACGGAGGCGGACTGCCGGTTCTGCAGCGCCTGCGTGGAGGTGTGTCCCACCGGTGCATTGCAGGACGTGGAGGGTATTTTCCGCGCTGATCTGCCCAGAGAAGAGGCCCTGGTGCCCTGCCAGGCGGAGTGCCCGGCGGGTACGGATATCCCTGCCTACATCCGCCTGGTTCATGAGGGCCGCTATTCTGAGGCAGTGGCGGTCATCCGGGAGAAAATTCCCTTTCCCCATGCCCTGGGGTATGTCTGCACCCATTACTGTGAAAAGGGCTGTAAGCGCAAGGGCCTCAATGCGCCGGTGGCGGTGCGGGAGTTGAAGCGCTTTGCCGTGGAGCACGACACCGAACAGCTCTGGAAGAAGAACTCCGTCCATCTGCCGCCCACAGGCAAAAAGGTGGCGGTGGTTGGTGCGGGTCCCTGTGGTCTGACGGCAGCATACTACCTGGCCAAGAAGGGCCATGAAGTCAAGGTCTTGGAGCGGTTACCGGTTGCTGGCGGTATGATGACCACAGGAATTCCCGCCTATCGTCTGCCACGGGCTGATGTACAGAAGGAGATTGACTACATCCTGGAGGCGGGTGTAACCCTGGAGACCGGTGTGAATGTGACCAACGTGAAGGACCTGAAGGCGCAGGGCTACGACGCAGTGTTGGTGGCAGTGGGAGCCGCAGCTGGCAAGGTGATCCCGCTGGAGGGTTATCAGCCGGAACAGGGTATGACGGCAGTTGAATTCCTGCGGGCGGTGGCCCTGCATCAGGAGACTCCCCTGGTGGGTCCCGGCAAGACCGTGACTGTGTTGGGCGGAGGCAACGTGGCCTTTGATGCGGCCCGCTCTGCCCGCCGCCTGGGTGCGGAGGTCAACGTGGTCTGTCTGGAAGCCCGGGAGCACATGCTCTCAGACGAGGAGGAGATTATTGGAGCCCAGGAAGAGGGAATCCAGGTCTATCCTGGCAAGTCCAATGTCCGCTTCGAGACGGAGAACGGCCGGATGGTGGGGTTGGCCACGGTGGATGTGGCATCCTTCCACTTTGATGCGGGCAAGCTGGTAGTGGAGAGTGTTCCCGGGACCGAGGCTGTGATCCCCCTGGACACCGTGATCTTTGCCACCGGCCAGAAGACGGATCTCACCGAGGCCTTCGGTCTGGAATTGAATCGGTTCGGCTATCCGGTCTATCATCAACCCGGCCATACCACCGATCTGGAAGGTATTTTTGTGGCTGGCGACGTGGTGACCGGGACCAAGGCCGTTATCGACGCAGTGGCCGGCGGCAGAAAGGCCGCCGAAGAGATGGATGCCTATCTGGGCGGTGACGGAAACATTGAGGAGCATCTGGTGGATCGGACCCGGGATCCCCACATTGGGAAGGAAGAGGGCTTTGCCGAGATTCCCCGCAATCTGCCGGTAGAGCGCAGTGCGGAAGAGCGGGTCAAGGACTTTGACCTGATTTCCGCCGGGCTGACCTGTCAGCAGGCCGAGTGTGAATCTGGCCGCTGCCTCCAGTGCGACCTGCGGGGTGATCTTACCCGGGTGCGCATGTGGACAGAATATTCGGTAAAGTAAGGAGGGAACAGCCATGTTTATCTGTGAAACCGGACGGGAAAAGGCTGCCCTGCTGCCTAAAATCGAAGAGTTGAACGCAGGTGCCTGTCCTGTGGACTGGGCGAAGCGCTGTGTGGATTTTGCCCGTCAGGAGAGCTGCGGCATCTCTGTGATGTGCCGGGACGGGATGGCCCAGCTTCAGGCAATCCTGACGGATATCACCACCGGGATGGGCCAGGATGGTGACCTGGACATGCTTCGGGACATCTGCTCTGTGATTTCTGCCTACCACGACTGTGAGCTTTCCGCTACGGCGGCAGGCAATGTGCTCTATTCACTGGAGCACTATGCGGACGACTGGAATCAGCACTGCCTGCGCAAGCGCTGCGCCAAGATGATCTGCAAGGCCTACTATAACCTGTATATCGACCCGGCAGTCTGCACCGGCTGCGGCGCCTGCAGGAACTGCGCACCCGCTGGCGCAGTAGATGGCGGAGAAGGTATGATTCACGTGATCCGGAACGACAGCCAGCTGAAGAACGACGAGTTTGAGGGCTGCTGCCCGGCCAGAGCCATCAAAAAGTTCGGAGCCGGAGCGGTCAAACCCCGTGTGCCGCAGGATCCTGTACCGGTGGGTTCGTTCCAGACCGGCCGGCGCAGATCCAGAGGAATCATCCGTACGGAGTCCTGAATATGATTGCAGGGCGCAGAGTGAACCAAGAGTAGCGGCGCCAGAAGCAAAAAGGCGGAGCCTTTCTGCTTGACGCTGGAACCCGTGCCCGCTCTCAAAGGGCGTATGGCAAAACACCTGTATACGAATATAATTCCTGCGAAGGCATAAAACAACCGGCGCCGCTTCCCAGTCTGGGAAGCGGCGCCGGACATTTGCGGCAGGGATCGTTTATCACGGCCGGCGGATGCTCACATTGAGCACCAGTGCCACTGCGGCCAGGACCAGCAGCATGGCGAAGGGGGCGATGTAGCCGCCGGAATTCTGAAGCAGCAGGCTGGAGACGGTGGCGATCAGGGAAGCACCCATCAGATTGAAGTTGAAAATGGAGAAATTGATGGAGAAGTGCTTGGTGCCGTAGAAGGCCGCGGTGAAAGCGGAGGAGATGGTGGGGCAGGCACCGTAGGACACACCGGTGATGCACAGGCCCACAATACACAGGGGCACGGAGCTGGTGAACACGCTCACCAGGGTGAGAGCGGCGGCCACAATAGCCACAAGGTTGGCCAGGAGCATGGTCTTGCGGCGGCCGATGATGTCGAAAATGGCGCCGATGGCGATGCGGCCCAGGCCGTTGCACACAGACAGCACGCCCACCAAAGTGGTGGCCAGAGTGGCCTGGGCACCCACGGAGATGGCCAGGTCACGGGCAAAGCTGATCACGCTGTTACCCACGGCGGCCAGGAAGACAATGCAGATGAAGGCCCGCCAGAAAGTGAAACGCCGGACCATCTGGGCGGGGGTCATGTCCTGTACGATGAAATCCTCCGTGCTACCCTGGGATTTCTTGGCCTGAGGCTGAGGCAGGGCCAGGCCGGGGGCTGGCAGGCGCAGGATGATGCCCACTACCAGAAGCACCACACCCAGGGCGATGCCCAGAATGAGGAAGGTGGTCCGCCAGCCCACGCTGGGGGATTCAATCAGGGCGGAGGACAGGTTGCCCAGCACCAGGGCGGAGGCGCCGAATCCCATCATCAGAGCGCCAGAGCAGGTGCCCTTCTTGTCGGGGAACCAGGCGCTGACAGTGGAGATGATCACGTTATAGGCCAGACCGATGCCCAGGGCGGTGATGATGCCATAGGAGATGTACAGCATGGTCACGTTGCCGGACAGGCGGGAGGTGAGCAGGAAGCCCACAAAGGACAGAACAGCGGAGAGAATCAGGCTGAGCTTGACGCCAAGACGCTTGACCAGCAGGCCGCCCACCACGCCTCCGATGCAGAAGAAGCACATGGTGATGGTGAAGTTCAGGGCTGTGGCAGTGGGTTCCCAGCCAAAGGCACTTTCCAGCGGAGCTTTCAGGATGGACCAGGCGTAGATGATGCCGGCAAACAGCATGGCGATCACGCCCACCACCAGATAGAACCACCGGATGGAAATGTTCTGTGAAGATTTTCCCATCTCAATAACAACTCCTCAATCTCTTAAAATATAGAGTTCGGCGCCCTACGACGCCGAACTGAAACAGGATCTGGTTACAGTATACTATGTGTGATATGGGTTGTCCAGCGGTGATGGAAAAATTCGGCCATTCGACCGAAGCGGGCGGAGTTTCTCGCGGAAAATTGCGCAGTTTTCTTGTATCTTGCAACATTTCTGAGGAGAGAAAACTCCCCTTCCGGTTTGACGCGGAAGGGGAGGGGGCGATTACAGGCCCATGGTCATTTGGTCGTCGGACAGGCCGTCTTTTTTCAGCATGTTTTCCAGCACCTGCACATCAGAGGTGATGTCCATGGCGTCGTCCTGAAACAGCTTGTCCAGCTGCTTTTCAAAACCCGCCACCACCTGGTCCATCATGCCTTCAATGCGCTCTTTGGCAGCGGAGATGTTTTCCCCTTCGATGCCCTGAGCCTCCAGTTGGGCATAGGCCCGGAGTATCTTCAGTGTTGTGGGAAGATAGTAGCTCAGGAAGGGGCGAAGCTGGCTTTCCCGGTTGGGATGGGACTTCTGATAGGCCAGGATTTTCCCGGTGATCTCCTCGATGCGGTAGATCTTGGCGCTCATCACCTCGTCGGGGATGTCGTCGTTGATCTGCCGGATCTCCTGCAGTATGCTGTCCTCTTCCCGCTCGGCCTTCTGCTGGGTTCCATCAGCCTGCGTTTTTTTCTCTTCCTGCGGGGCGGAGGGGGGAGCCTGCCGGGCACGATAGCCCTCTTCGGTGAGAAAGAGCTTGCCTTCGGCCAAGTCCAGATAGCCGATGGGAAGAATTCCTTTGGAGAGCATGCGGTTCAGATCCTTGCACAGTTTGCGCACAGAGATGCCGAACGTGGCCGCCATGTGGGCCAGGTCTACCTCCTGGTTGCTGCCGATGTACGAGAGATAGTTGAGGTAGCGCTCCTGGCGCTGTTTGCCGCCGATCCCGCACAGCAGCATGGCCAGACCGCCGGCAAAAAACGCGGCGGCGGCCAGGGCGCCGGTGAGATCGTCGGCGAAGAAGAAGCCGTAGGAGAGGGACTCGATGAAGTCCAGCAGGATCGATACGGTGCCCAGGCCGAAGATGCCCGCCACAATGGCCCCGGCGATGATGAGGCCAGTGCTGCCCTTGTCCTCATCCACGCGCTTTCGCCACGCGCTTGCCTTGGTTTTGGAGGCCTTGGAAGTTGTGGTTTTCTTCTTGCCGGCGGACTTTTTCGGCTCGGCCTGCTCCCAGGGCTCCTTGGCGGTGTCCGCCTGTTCCCAGGGGTCGGCGGTGGGTCCGGGCTGGGCCCATGCCTGCTGGCTGCCGGAGGTATAGTGGTAGTTGGTGTTCTGGTTGAAATTCTGGCCCTGCTGGAAGTTCTGGCCCTGCTGGAAGTTCTGCCCCTGCTGGAAGTTCTGCCCCTGCCGGCCCTGGAAGACATCCTCCACGTCCCGCTTGATCCGTTCCGCAGTCCGGCGGTACTGTTGGTAATAGTTCTGCTTTTCCTGCCGGGTCATATTCAGAATCTTCCGGATGGCCCAGATGACGGCGATGATCTGGGTGATGCCAAAGGGGAGCAGAAACAGAATGATGATCCCAATCCAATCCCCCCAGCCGTTGTCCCGTTTGGGAGGACGGGGAGGGGGACCGGCGTTGAAGTTATAATTGTAGTTGTACTCATAATGATAGCCCGGACCTTGACGGTTCTGATTGTTGTTTTGATTGCCGCCAGGGCCGTTGGCCTGGGAGCCAGCCATAATATGTGCCTCCTTGCGCGGTGCGCACTGGTTTTGTCTGTATTATATACGCTTTGCGGATTGGTGTAAAGAAGTTATTGCGCAAGAGGGGAAATTACGCTGCCGTCCCTCTGAAATAAATTGTCAAGCGGCGGCGAATGTGCCCAAATGAGCGCAATTCGGGAAAAGCCGGGGAGAAACCGGGTGGAGATGGGCAAAAACCAAAATAATGTCACGAAACTGTAACTTTTTTTTACGGAAATGTTCTTGCCGCCTCATATATAATAGTGGTACAATATCCTGTAGTTTGTGAAAGGCCCCGCCGCAAAAACCTGCTGGTTTTGGCGAAAATTCGGCGGGAGCTCCTCCCGGTGCAGACGGGAGGAGACGATCTTTCGGAGGTGTGTTCATGCAACGAGTTGCGCCAAAAAAGAGATGGCCTATTCCCGTGATCGTTGTCATCGTACTGGCTGTGGTGATCCTTGTACTGGCCGCGGCCTATTGCGGACTGTGTAAATGGGTGCAGGATAATGGACGGCTTCTGCCCGGAGCTCAGGCGGAGGATGATACCGGAGCGGTGGTGCTGGAGCTGGGCGGATTGACTCGGGAAGATGCCCTGAGTCAGATGGAACAGTATATGGACGGCCACCTGGAGCAGCGCACGCTGACACTGCGCTATGGGGAAGGCCGGCAGGCCACAATGCCCGGCAGCCTGCTGGCCAGCGATCCCCAGTCCGCAGTGGATCACGGCATGGCCGCAAAGGCGGCTCAGCCGTTCCTGAAGCTGGGTGCGCTGTGGCTGGGATTGAGCGAGGAGCGGATCTCCCTGTCTCTGAACGCCTCCTCCTTCACGGAAGAGGGAGAGCAGGAGGCCCGCAGGCTCATCAGCCGGATTGCGGAGGAACTGTATGTGGCCCCGGTGGACTTTACCTATGAGATCCAGGGGGAGGAGCTGACCCTGACCACCGGAGTGGACGGGGTGGAAGTGGATGAGGCCGCCCTGCTGGAGCAGGTTCGGGAGGCATTGGCCACCGGAAAGACGGAACTGACCGTGCAGACGCAGCCGGTTCCCACCAAAGAGCTGACCGGAAAAATCCTGGAGGAGCTGGTCTATGTGGCTCCCCAGGCCTCTGAGCTGAAGGCGGACGGCACCCTGACGCCCACGGTGGTGGGACAGGGCGTGGACCCCGATGAGGCCCAGGCCATTTTGGATCAGACCGGGCCCGGGGAGACCTGCGTCATTCCCATGATCTATATCCAGCCGGATCTGGGTGAGTCGGAGCAGTATCTGTACCGGGACCGGCTGTCCACCGTCACCACCTATCTGGACGGAGTGGCCAGCCGCTCCTACAACGTGGCCCTGGCGGCCTCCTCCTGCAATGGCACGGTGATCATGCCCGGCGAGGTGTTCTCCTATCTGGGGACCATCGGCAACCCCTCCACTGCCAACGGATATAAAATGTCCACCGGATACGCCAACGGCGAGACGGTGGACATGGTGGGCGGCGGAATCTGCCAGGTGTCCTCCTGCATCTATTACTGCACGGTGTACGCCAATCTGGAGATTGTGACCCGGGCGGCCCATGCCTTTGCCACCGGGTACATCGCCAACGGTCTGGACGCCACGGTGTACTATCCCAGCCTGGACTATAAGTTCCGCAACAACACCGATTACCCCATCAAGATTGTAGCCGGAGTCAGCGGAAACGCAGTGACGGTGACCTTCTACGGCACCAAGACCGACGACAGCTATGTGAAGCCCCAGATTTACTCTCTGGGTTCCACACCCTGGACCACAGTGTACCAGCCGGATGAGTCCATCCCCCTGGGCACCACCAAGGTCAAGACCACACCCTATACCGGCTATGAGGTGGAGGTTTACCGCTGCGTATACGACGGGAACGGCAATCTGATTTCCCGCACCTTTGAAAATCACAGTAAGTATGCCAAGCGGGACAAGGTGATTCTGTTCAATCCGGCGGATGCAGCCAGCCTGGGCCTGACACCGGAGGGTGAGCCTCTGCCCGTGGGGCCTGCGACAGAAGAGCCCACTCCCCCCGCTTCGGAAAATCCCTCTCCCTCGGTGAGCCAGGACCCTGTCCCCTCGGTGAGCCAGGATCCCGTGCCGTCTGATTCTCAGAACCCGGCCACCTCGGCTGAGCCCACGCCTCCGGCCTCCCAGCAGCCTGCCGTCAGCCAGGAGCCCAGCGTGGAGCCGACCATGCCCGGGTGGCTGGCCGGCGAAGCGGAGGGGTAAGCGGCGATGTTCCAAGGTTTTTCTCCGGATACTGTGGAGTTCATGTGGGGGATCCGGTTCAACAACGACCGGGGTTGGTTTGAAGCGCACAAAGAGCTCTACAAGACCTCGTTTCAAGAGCCGATGAAGGAGCTGGCTGCGCAGCTTCAGCGTGAGATGCTGGAGAAGTTCCCGAAAAGCGAGCTGAACATGAAGGTATCCCGGATCCATCGGGATGCGCGTCGGCTGTTTGGCCGGGGCCCGTACAAGGACCACCTGTGGCTGTCCCTGTTCCGGTGGGACGGCGGAGAAGAGGGGGCCCGGCCGGTGCTGTGGTTTGAACTGGGCCCGGAGCAGTGGAGCTACGGAATGGGGTTCTGGTGCGCCAAGCCGGTGGTGATGGCCAAGCACCGGGCCAGAATGGACCGGGATCCGAAGCCACTGCTGCGTCTGGACAACAAGCTCCGGCGTCAGAAGGAGTTTGTGCTGGAGGGACCGGAGTACAGCCGGGCAAAGACGGCGCCGGACCCCAGACTGGCGCCGTGGTACAACAAGAAATCCCTCACGGTGATCCACGAGGAGCCTCTGAGTGAATTGCTGTACACGCCGGAGCTGGCAGACCGGCTGGCGGAGGGCTTCACGTTCCTGATGCCCTATTATGATTATTTCTCCACACTGTGGGCGGATCCGGATCCCCGGGAAACACCACAGAAAGACAAAGGGTAAGAGACGGCCGCAGTGCCTGACAAGGTCAGGGCACTGCGGCCGTCGATAGTTTTCCGCAAGGATTAAAGCACACCGAACAGATCGGACACAGCAGAGCCGTCCAGAACGCGGTCTGTTATATTGTTTACGTTTGCAAGCATTGCCTCTATCCGGTCGGCCAGAGTGACATCAATGAATTTGCCCACATCGATACCACGCAATTCAAAAAAGAGCAGTGGATTTTCATCCAGTCGGACACCCACCCCGTAGAGGACTGCGGCAACATGCTTGCACATCAGGGCCCAGTCCGGGCAGCTGCACTGAAAGCTGATTTCTTTCGGAGCAGGGAACAGGCCGTTTTTTTCCTGAAACAACTCCTTCATGTCTTCCGGGAAATCACCGGACAGGAGTTTTTCCAGGCTATCCAGTTTTGTTCCGCACTTCTGAATGATGGCCTGACAGCTCTCCTCGGAGAGTGGGCTGATCCGAATTTCTATCTTGTATGGAGTCTTTCGGGTGCCCTGAACCCGGGCCAGAATTTTGCCCTTCTGGATTTTAAGATCAATGACGGCGCCGGTACGCACATATCGTTTTCCGCGGTCCAACCTGCTCTCGTAATCTGCGTACTGCTCCAGATTGTCACACCATGCTTTGCCCCACCAGCTGTGTACGATCTCTTTGCCGTGAACAACAACCGGTTCTGGAGTTTTGCCTTTTGAGCGCTCTTTTTTCAGGCCTTCAGCAGATTTTTTTCTGAGTTCTTCTGCGCTCATCTGATTGTATTTTGGTATATCATCCCAATATCGACGCATAGCGGTTCCCTCTATTCTTTGGCCGATCATAAAATAAAGTTACAGATCCAAACGGAGAAGCGACATCAGCTCTTCATTGCCGAGTTCAGTGATCCACTGTTCGCCGCTGGACCCAATCACTTTGTCGGCCAGTTCCTTCTTTGATTCAAGCATAGTATCGATTTTTTCTTCAATCGTGCCCCGGCTGACCAGCTTATGGACCATGACGTTTTTTGTTTGGCCGATTCGGAACGCCCGGTCTGTGGCCTGATTTTCCACAGCGGGATTCCACCAGCGGTCAAAATGAATGACATGATTGGCCCGGGTCAGGTTCAGACCGGTTCCCCCTGCCCGTACGGACAGAACAATATAGGGGACATAGTCATCTCCCTGGAATGCGTCAACAATTTTGGCGCGGTCGCGCACAGGAGTACTGCCGGTGAGAACGAAACCTCTGCAGTGAAAAATCTGCCGGAGATAGTCTGAGAGATACTCTGTAATTTCTTTATATTGAGTAAAGACAAGCACCCGTTCTCTTTTTTCATAAATCGTTTCGCACAGATCCCGGAGCACAGCAAATTTACCGCTCTCTTCCGCAGCGTAGCGGGTTTGCCCCAGATACTGATCCGGGTGATTGCAGATTTGCTTCAGCTTCAGAATGGTACTGAGGACAATGCCGCGCCGTTCCATGCCGGAGGCTTGAAGAATGCGAGTTTCCATCTCTGCTACAATTTTGCGGTAAAGAACGACCTGTTTTCGGGAGAGGTCAATGTAATCGATGGATTCCAGTTTTTCCGGCAGGTCAGAGATGATTTTTTTGTCTGTCTTCACACGTCGGAGCATAAACGGCGAGACCATGGCTTTCAGGTGGGCGTATTGCTCCGGATGATCTTTCAATTTCTTGCAGAAAGAGCGGAATTCGTTGGATGTGCCCAGTAAGCCCTTGTTGAGGAAATCGAACAGGGACCACAGATTGGTCAGATCATTCTCGATGGGGGTACCAGTCATGGCGATCCGCATTCGGCTGGAGAGCTTTTTGATGTTCCGGGTTTGGTTGGTGGTCGGATTCTTGATGGCCTGGGCTTCGTCCAGAATAATGCAGTCCCAGGTGATGTCTTTCAGCGAAGGGATTCGGGCAGCCATGCCGTAAGTGGTGATCGTGAGGAAACAGGGGGACTGAACCACCAGCTCAGACAGAGCAGCGGCAGACTGCCCATGAAGGACGAGGGAAGGCATGGCGGGAACAAATTTTTCTTTTTCACGCTGCCAGTTCCCCAACAGAGAGGCGGGTACGATCAGAAGAACCCGGGCATCTTTTTTAGACTTCCGCAGCTTTTCCAGATAAGCCAGCACCTGAACGGTTTTGCCAAGGCCCATATCATCAGCAAGACAGGCGCCAAAGCTGAGCCGGTCCATATAGGTGAGCCAGGCATATCCGTCTTTCTGGTAAGGGCGGAGGGTTGCGTGGAGTGTTGCCGGGGGCGCGGATTTCCGCAGTGACTGCGGGTGCCTGAGGTTTTGCAGCAGCTCAGACAGCCATTTGCCGTTGGTTACGAGAGTGCCCACATCTGCGGTTTGGTTCATCTGAGCACGCACGGCATCCATCAAACTGATTTCGCCGGCATGGCGTTTCATTTCCTCCAGAAGATGCTTCAGACGGGCATGATTGACCTCTACCCATTTTCCTTTCAAAAGAGCCAGACCGTCTGTCTGTGCAAGAAGATCCTCAATATCCTGATCGGTTAGCGGGACCCCATCCACAGACAGAGACGGGGTTACAGAGATCAGAGCGTTAAAGCCCAGCATGGACGGAGTTTCCTCGCCCAGTTTGACCGTCATGGAAATGCCGGCGGATTTCCTTCTCCACCAGTTTGGAATCCGGCAGAGAATTCCGGTAGCCTCAATTGCCTCCACATGCGTCAGGAAATCGTACGCATCGTCCGCAGTCAGACCGAGCATATGAAAGAGTTCTCCGCTGAGCATAAAGCCGGCAATCAAATCAGAGACTTCACCCGCTTTGTTCAGACAGGACAGCAGTGAAAGCAGTTTGGCCCGGTTGTTCTTATACTCTGTGAGTGCATATTTCAGGGGAACGTGCTTGAGTTTCCCGCTCTCGTCTTTGGTGGCATACGTGGCCAGAAAAGCAAAGGGATAGGTTTCGGATTTCGGGTTTTCGATCAGGTGGAAGAATACCCGCTCCGGGACGTGGAGATTCTGATTCTGCTCTGCAAAATAAAGGCTGACCGTTCCGTCATAAGCTGCAATCTCATGGGAGAAAACGTTGTTCAAGCGCTTGAATATGTTTTTCAGCCAGGCTGCGGTCACATGCTCAGAGCCAATGGCAAAGGGAACAGCCTGCAGAAGTTCCTCCGTAGTTTGCGTGTCCAGAATGACCTGAGCATGTTCTCTGGCAAGCTCAAGACCGGGAAGGTCGGTGAGCCGCCTGAAAAAAGCTCTGGAAACCTGAAACAAAAACAAACCAGAGGGGGTCAGCCCGTCCTGACTGCCATTCAAGCCGAGACGGTAGAGCGCAGGGATACCGCCATGCTCAGTCCAGTTCTGCAGTTGCTGCTCATCAACGCTGATATGCTCCGCTGCAGTGTCAGGACGAAAGCCGTCTGCTGTAAATAAAAAGTTCAATTGTGATGCACTTATTATAACCTTTTCCATGACGACAGTTCCTTTTTTGAAATAGAAGCCCTGTATTGACTTGTTCTTATTCTACTACAGGAGGCTGAATCGTGCAACGAATTTTGCACGTCATTGTGGAAAATCGCGATTTTACAAATTATTTTCTTTACGAGGCGGCAAGCATTGTGCTATAATGGCCCGCGGTGGAGGAAATCTGCCATGAAATGGAATTTATCGAAAGGAGAGGCTTTTAATATGAAGCTCAACAACATCAGCGAAGTCCAGAAATTTATTGATGCCGTCAGCAAGTCCAAGAGCGAAGTGTGGATCGAGTCCTCTGAGGGGGACAGACTGAACCTGAAGTCCCAGCTGAGCCAGTACGTGGCCATCGGCGCTCTGCTGAGTAACCACGGCGAGGATTATGAGCTCTTCTGTGCATCTAAGAGTGACGTGCCCCTGTTCCTGGAGTTCTTCAGCGAGAACCCGGATACCCTGTAATACGGTACATGGATTGAAAACGCAGATCTGGAGAAAATCCGGATCTGCGTTTTTCTCTACTGCTTCCGGCAAGGTGTGGCAGGCCGCCCACTTTTGCCTGCGGACCCCATTCACATCGTCGTGGAACCACGGCGAAGCTGCTTTCTCCTGTTACGATGGATGTTATATTGGAATCTTCCTCTCTTGAGATGCGCCGGGCGGCTTTGGTGTCACGGCTATTGTGCGGAAAGACAAAACTCGGAATCGGTCTGTTCCTGCTGAGGCGGATGGGCAGCGCGGAAGAGACGATTATTTTCCACCATCTCCTCAAAGGTCACAGGCATGAAGTGGTTCACATCCACACCGGCATTCAATGCCTGATCCATCTGGTGCAAAAGGGACCAGTACGGACCGCCGGTGTTGTTGTGGATATGTCCGTAAATCATATAACTGCCGCGGCTGACCCGGTTCCAGGTCATCATGGGGTAATGACACAGGGTCAGATAGCGGGTGCCGTCGCTGATCTCCAGCATAGGCTGCACGCTTTCAAAATAGTCCTCAGCCCGCACTTTTTTCATCCATACCCGGTCGTGGTTTCCCACAATCAGGTGTTTTTTGCCGGAAAGCTGGCGGAGGTAGGATTCCGGGTCCTTGCAGAAGAACATGAGATCACCGAGAATGTAGATCGTGTCATTTGTGCGAACGCGGCGGTTCCAGTTTTCCAGCAGGGCCTGGTCCATTTCTTCCACCGAGCAAAAAGGACGGCCGCAGTGCCGGATAATGTTGGAATGCCCAAAATGCAAGTCGGCAGTGAAATAAATCGTGGGCAATACATCCTTTCTATACGGACGATACATCGGTCAACACAAGAGACGGGATATGCCTATTGACCGTCGTTTTCCGATTTTTATGTGGAAAGCTCCTTCAAATCGTCAATGGCCATTTCCACATCAAAGGTGTGAAAACCCAGCCAGCAGTCGTTCATGGTCTCCGCTCCGGCAGTCTGAAAAATAGCCTTGCTGCTCTCGCCGGTATAATAGTGCCAATAGCGGTAGGTGTAGCCAGCCCAGTACATCACCTCGGCGGAATAGAGCGTGCCTGCTTTCTTCAGTCCGCCCACTTCGTCGTTCAGTTCCTCCAGGATATACTCCTCGCCGGCCCACTGCAAGCGGTCATAGGTGTCGTCCAGTGCCGCGGCCGTCCGACTGTTCATAAAGGCCTGAATAAACATGGGACAGTCATATCCGTTTTTCAGGGCCAGTTCAAACAGACGTCCCTGAATATCGCAGAGCTGCCGCTGTTCCAAACTCAGGTTTGCCATCTCACCCACCTGCCTTCAAGATCTCGTCAAAGAAGCGGCCCTCCCGCCTGTATTTTCGGCAGATCTCATCTGCCAGGGCGATTCCCTTAGAGCGGTTGGCCGCACTCTCCGTCTTTAGGTTTTCACGATCTTCTTCAGAGATATGCTGCCCGTCCAAAACTTTGATTTGGCTGCACGCTTTTTCTGTCAGAGCCACATACTGTTTTCCCAGTTTCAAGGCAGATAGACTGTTGATCAGAGCCAAATCCGTGATTTCTCCATTGAAGAAGCGGTCCAATACCACAAACATACGGTCGTTGGCGATGTACCCGATGACCATATCACAGCCATCGGCCATAGCGGCATACTGCTGATAAATGCGGGAGCCTTTGATGGATTCCAGCTTTCCCCGATTGAAAGCGATCAGCAGTGCCCAATCCAGGCCGACTTCCACATCGAGGATCTTGAGGCCGGTCAAGTCGGCTTGCAAGGTGTAAAGTTTCCCCTCCGGATAGTTGCAAATCAGCGTAAGAGGCTGTATCCGCTCTGTTCCCATGTAAAAACCTCTGCCAAAGTCACACCGGTCCCGGCTGATGGGAGCAATAGGACCATGCAGTCCAGACTTGGAGCCGTGATAGAGAGTGACAATTTCATTGGAGGTAATAATAGAAGTGCCCTCCAACTGAGAAAAGTCGATGTTGTTTTCTGCGCAGAGGTTTTTGATGGCGTTGACAGCGATCTGCGACGGCTCGCAGTGTCCCTTTTCCCAGCGATTTACTGTGGCGAAGCTGACGCCCAGCTTCTCGGCCAATTCAGATTGGCTGAGGTTCAGACGGGAGCGAATTTCTTTGATTTGGTTCGAGCTTTTCACAGGGCTCACTTCCTTGAATATAACATTTGACTTTCATTATTATAACACTTGTGCATGTGGAAATGCAATATTTACAAACGAAGAAATGATATCAGCATCGGGCGAAATCAATGAGATTGCCGATATGATTGCTATGGGGTATCACGAAATGGCCGCTTATCATCTGAAATTTTAATCTTTCCGCGCCGTTCACAATAAGTGCGGTGCTGCTCACTCATTAGGCGCGGTGCCATGTAACAGAACGTACTGTGAACGGCGGCTGCCTGAAAGGAAAGAAAGCCACGCTTTCTCTGCGGCTGCAGGGAAAGCGTGGCTTGATTTGCTGCGGTTGTTTATCCGAGAATCAGCTTGGCGGCGCCGCAGATGCCGGCGTCGTTGCCCAGGGAGGCCAGCTCAAAGCGGGTCTCCTCTGCGGCGGGGAAGGCGTGCTTGCAGAAGGAGGCCTTCACCACGTCCAGGATAATCTGACCCGCGGCGGACACGCCGCCGCCGATGACAAACACGTCCGGGTCGCATACACAGGACACACAGGCAAGAGCTTTGCCCATGTCTTCACCGAAAATGTTCACCACTTCCATGGCCAGGGCGTCCCCGGCCTTGGCGCAGTCAAACACGTCTTTGGCGGTGACCTTTTCCTTGGCGCGCAGGGCGGAGGGCTCATCACCGGCCAGGAGCCGGTTGGCTTCCCGCACCACTCCGGTGGCGGAGGCATACTGCTCCAGGCAGCCGTGTTTGCCGCAGCCGCAGGCGTCCGGTTCATTGGCCCGCACCTTGATGTGGCCGATCTCGCCGCCGGCGCCGTGGACACCGGAGAGCAATTTTCCGCCCACGATGATGCCGCCGCCCACACCGGTTCCGATGGTGACGAAGACCACATTTTCAAACCCGGCGCCGCTGCCCCGCCACATCTCGCCCAGAGCGGCGGCGTTGGCGTCGTTCACCGCCTTCACTGGCAGGCCGCACAGCCGGGACAGCTCCCCGGCCACGTTGCCCCCCCAGCCGTCCAGGTTGACGCAGGGCTTGACGATCCGGTCCTGGAGCACCGCCCCGGGCACCCCCAGGCCGGCGCCGGTGACCTGCTCCGGGGAGATGTCCATCTCCTGGAGCTTGGCCTTCATGGAGGCGGCAATGTCGGCCAGGATGTGTTCCCCGTGGTTCTGGGTGCGGGTGGGGATCTCCCACTTGCTCACCAGGGCGCTGTTGTGGCGGAACAGGCCCAGCTTGACGGTGGTACCGCCAAGGTCTACACCGAATACATATTGTTCCATGGCGCTCCCTCACTCGAAGGCCACAACGCTGTGCGTCTCGGAAGAGCGCACGGCAGCCTCCATCAGCCGCATTACCCGCAGAGCCTGCTCGCAGGTGACAATCTGCGGGGCGGTGCCGTCAATGGCCTCCACCAGATTGATATACAGCTCATTGTTGTCAAAGTCCACCTTGGGCAGAGGCAGGGTCTCAGTGGAGCTGTCTCCCCGGGGAGCCATGGTCTTGGTCAGACCGGCGCCGGCCAGGATGGGGGTGGCGTCCTTGTCCTCCCAGGAGTGGAGCCGGACCATCTGGCCCTCGCACTCCCAGTTGTTGATAACGGCAGTGCCGTCTTTGCCGGCCACATACCACAGGGGCAGGGTGGCGAAGTGGCAGGTGCCCACTTCCATGACGGCGGTGAGGCCGCTCTCAAAGGTGAGGTGCATCTTGAAGCCGTCGTCCACCTCGTCGTTGGTCACATGGGTCAGGTCGCAGAAGATGTACTTCACCTTCTCCGGAACCATGGCCAGCAGACGGTCCAGAAGATGGACTCCCCAGTCCAGCATCATGCCGCCGCCGAACTGCTTGTGGGCGCGCCAGTCGCCGGGGATGCCCCGGGAGCCCTGTACCCGGCACTCGATGTTGAACACCGGGCCCACCAGCTGCTCGTCGTAAATCTTCTTGACGATGCGGTAGTCCTCATCCCAGCGGCGGTTCTGCCGGGGATAGAAGATCTTGCCCGTTTCCTTGGCCACGGCCATGACCTCTTCCAGCTCCTCGCTGCCCATCATCACCGGCTTTTCGCACAGAACGTGCTTGCCGGCGCGCATGGCGGCAATGGCCTCCTCCTTGTGGAGGTCGTTGGGCGTGGCGATGAGCACGATGTCCACCTGGGGATCGGCCAGGATCTGCTCATAGCTGTCGTACACATGGTAACCCCGCTCCCGGGCCCAATCGCAGGCGGCGGGATCGATGTCGTAAATGCCGGTCAGGGTGAGCACCTTGTCCACGTCGGAGTCGGTCTCATGCAGTTTGCCCTCGGGGATACCGGGGATGCCGGCCCAGATGGGGTTTCCGCTGCCGGAGGCGATGGCGTTGGCATGGCCTTTGCCCATGCCGCCGCAGCCCAGCAGAGCGATGTTTTTCATAGTGAGTGTCCCCTTTCAGTTCAGATGACGAACTGCTGCATGTATTTGGCGCTCAGGCAGATGGAGTCCACGATGCGCTCTTTGCAGCTCTCGAAAGCCTTGTCCTCCACCTCGATGCACACCGGGCCGTCGTAGCCGATGTCGGTGAGGGCGGAGATGTACTTGCCCCAGTCCACGTCTCCCAGGCCGGGCAGCTTGGGGCTCATGAAGTCCAGGGGATAGCCCATGATGCCCACGTTGTCCAGACGGTCGTGGTAGAGCTTGATGTCCTTGACGTGGACGTGGAAGATCTTGTCCTTGAACTCATAGATGGGCTTGATGTAATCAATCATCTGCCAGATGAAGTGGCTGGGATCGTAGTTGATGCCCAGATTGTCATAGGGCAGAGCCTCGAACACCTTGCGCCAGTTGGCAGGGGAGGTGAACAGGTTCTGGCCGCCGGGCCACTGATCGGTGCCGAAGAGCATGGGGCAGTTCTCGATGGCGACCTTCACGCCCTTTTCCTTGGCGTAGTCCAGAATGGGAGGCCACACGGTCTTCACCAGTTCGATGTTCTCCTCCACGGTCTTGCGCTGATCCCGGCCGATGAAGGTGGTGACCATGTTCACACCCAGCAGGGCGCTCATCTCGATGACGTGGTACAGGTGCTCCACCGCGGCGGGGCCCTTCTCCGGGTCCAGGGGATTGGGGTAGAAAGCCAGGGAGGAGATGGCCATGTCATACTTTTCGAACAGGGCCTTCACCTGGGCGATGTATTCCGGAGAGGTGTTGGTGACGTCGATGTGGCTGACGCCGGCGTAGCGGCGCTCGGCCTTGCCGGCGGGCCAGCAGGCCGCTTCCACGCAGGAGTAGCCGGCGGCTTTGGCCTCGGCCAGCATCGCCTCCAGATCCCAGCCGTCCAGAATGGCAGAAACAAGTCCTAATTTCATGTGAGTATCCTCCCTTTACGCAATGGTGACTTCCCGTTCCTTGATTCCCTCCAGCGGGATGGGAATGTAGGCGGTGCGGGTGGCCACGGTGAGTTTGACCTTGTGGGTACCGGCGGACAGGCCGCCGTCCTTCACAACCCGGACATACAGGGGCTCGCCGTACTCCCACTTGTAGGTGGTGACAGTCTCCGCCTCTTTCAGGGAGAACCAGTCGATCTGGTCCACGGAGATCCGGATGTCCTCCACGGGGACGTCCTGGCCGTCCACCGCCACGCGGATGTATTCGATCATGGACAGGGGGATGCCGCGGTAATAGGTGATGTTGGTCTGCATCTCAAAGCCGGTCACGGCGCCGTTTTCCACCACATTGCGGCAGGTGCCGTCGATAAAAACGTTATTGTCAAACATTGCAAACTGCCTCCTTAACCCTGGATTTCTTTCAGGCAGGCCTGGACATAGGCCTGCTGCATGGCGATCTGCTTCTTCTCCTGCATGGGGTGGCCGGCCAGGGTGAAGCGGTTGCCCTCGTACTCCGTGGAGACATAGCCGTCGTAGTCGTGGTCGTGGAGGTACTGCAGCAGACCCTTGTAATCCATGGAGTACTCCGGGCCTTCCTCCGTCATCTCAAAGAGTTTGAAGTGGAAGTGCTTGATGTAGGGCATGTACTCGTCCAGGGCGGAGAAGGGGTAGTTCTCATAGCCGTCCTGAATGGGGGCCATCAGCCGGTCATGATCGGTGAGCTTGGCGTCCACCTCGGGGGGGAACTTGCCGCCGGTCTTGATGAAGGTCTTGTGGTAGTCGCCGCCGTCCTCAGTGAACTGGGCCTCGATGTAGTCGAACAGAGCGGCGGAGCAGCCGATGCTCATCTCGTAGTTGCGCACCACCCGGGGGAACCGGCGGCAGAAGATGCCGGTGTCGATGACCAGGCCGATGTACTTGGAGTTGAGCCGCTTCATCTCGTGGATGAACTCCACGGTGCGGGGCTCGTCAAAGGCCATGCCGGCGTGAACTTCCAGGGCCACGGCCACATCGTACTTCTCGCAGTAGGGCAGCAGGGGCTCCAGCACCCAATAGGGCACCATGGACACCAGACGCACCAGATGCAGGCCCATCTTGTTGGCCAGCTCCAGCTCCTTTACCAGCAGGTCCACGCACTCGCGGCGGGTGAGGGTGCGGTTCTTATAGAGGTTGGTGTTCAGGAAGATGTCGGCGATGACGGGCTTCAGGCCGGTCTCCTTCAGGTAGCTGTGCCATTTGTCCAGCTCTTCCTGGGAGGCGTCGGGAGTGTTCTTGATCATCTGGTCGGGGAGAATCTCCACGCCCTCGGCGCCGGTCTCCTTCACGAACTGCATGCACTGTTCCAGATTCATGCGGTGATTGAGGTATTCATCCTGCAGGCTGTACAGGCTCACGCAGGTTTTAATTCTGCTCATTGATTGTTTCCTCCTCACGTGTTTGGAAAGTAAGGCAGGGTCAGACCACCGGGGCCTGACCCTGCGTTGGATTTACGATCAGGCCAGCACGATTTCCTTGCCGGTCTCGGCGGACTGATAGATAGCCTCCAGAATCTGGGTGACCTTGAAGGCCTGCTCAGGCTTGACCAGGGGCTCGGTGTCGTTCAGGATGGCGTCCAGCCACTGACGGGCCTCGGCCAGACCGGGCTCCTCACCCAGGCCGCCCTCGAAGTAGGCCACGTTGCCTGCGTCGCAGATCTCTTCGTCGGTGAGCAGGCCGTGGTGGCCCCGGTTGATGATGAGCTTGTTGTTGGCATAGCTCATGCCGGAGTACACCTCAGCGCCGGCCTTGGTGCCGCACAGGGTGGTGGAGGCCTCGCGGGACTCCCGGAGGTTGATGGCCCAGGCAGCTTCCAGCTGGATGGCAGCGCCGTTCTTGAACTTGATCATGCCGAAGGCGGAATCCTCCACCTCGTAGGTCTCGGGGTCCCAGGGGCCAAACATGTTGCCCTCCACGGCCTGGGGCAGATGACCCAGCTTGTAGAAGACAGAACCGGTGACGGATACGGGCTCATAGTTGTCCATCATCCACAGAGTCAGGTCCAGAGCGTGGGTGCCGATGTCGATGAGGGGGCCGCCGCCCTGCAGGGCCTTGTTGGGGAACACGCCCCAGGTGGGAACGGCGCGGCGGCGGATGGCGTGGGCCTTGCCGAAGTAAATCTCGCCCAGCTCACCGGCCTCGCAGGTCTTGTGGAGCATCTGGATCTCGGGGCGGAAACGGTTCTGGTAGCCGATGGTGAACTGCTTGCCGCTCTTCTTCCAGGCGTCGATCATCTTCTGGGCGTCAGCGCTGGTGTGAGCCATGGGCTTCTCGCACATGACGTGCTTGCCGGCAGCGAAGGCGTCCACAGTGATGGGGCAGTGGGCTACGTTGGGGGTGAGCACGTGAACCACATCGATGGACTTGTCCTCCAGCAGCTGATGGTAGTCGGTGTACACCTTGGCTCCGGGAACACCATACTCAGCGGCGGCCTTCTCAGCCCGCTCGGGAATGATGTCGCAGAAGGCGACCAGTTCGCACTTGTCAGACAGCTTGGACAGGGCGGGCATGTGCTTGTTGTTGGCGATGCCGCCGCAGCCGATGAGACCGATTTTCAATTTGTTCATACTGAAATCCCTCCAAAAGTATAGTGATGGGTTTCCGTAGGACCCATTGCGCCATTTACTATGTTTACCATACCATTTTCTATCATGGATCGGCACCCGAATTCCTGCCCGCTTTTTACCGAAAAATCATCCTCACCGGCTTCAGGGTTTCATGAAAAAATGCCAAGGACAAGAAATCATCATCTATTTTTGCGAAGCGGGCCGGAGGCGGCAAACACCAGCCTTTCCCGCAGCCGGGAAAGGCTGGTGAGGGGGGTGCCGGGAACATCACAGTTCCCAGAGGAGAAGCAGGAACTTCACTTCGTGGGGCAGCATCTGCGTGCCCAGCTTCAGTGTGCCGTCCGTGCACTCCAGATAGCGCACGATCCGCTGGGGATGGACAATGTCCCTCAGGTATTGGATATCCTGCGGCTGGAGGCCATCCTGAATGCCGAAGCGCAGCCACTCGTCAAACAGACTGCCGTTTTCCCGGTTCAGAGTGGTGATGACCAGCTTGTACCGCCCCGGAAGCAGCCCGTTCAGGGTGACATTGATGTCCCTGGTTGCCGCATCCTTGAATACGGAGTAGGCATTGTCGCAGGTGACATCCTCCCCGTTGGTCAGGCAGTACAGGTCGGTAAAGTGCGCGTGGTTGCAAAGAAGAATGTTGTAGGTGTTGATGGCGTTGGTGGTGACCAATACGTCGCCTTCCCGGTAAACCAGCAGGGTGTTCATGCGGCTGAGCCGTTTGAGCACCGTGAAGCCGGGCTTTTTCAGACCGTCCTTGGACAGGATGCCGGTTCCGCCGAAGAGAATGCGGGTGGTATCCTTATATTCAATATCCACATCGGACAGCTGCCAATAGCCGATGAGATCCACCAGGCCGATGAGGTCTGCGGTGTTTTTGGCGAAGAATGTGGCCTGATGGCAGCTGTCGTTCACATGGTTGCGGATGCGGATTTCAGGACCGAACACGGTGAGCCAGAGCGGGACATGGCGGCCAAAGATGCCCTCCAGATCATTCCGGATGCTGCGCACCCGGTCCACAACGTAGTTGGGACGGGGAGAGATGATATAATGGGCGTCAGGGGTTCCCTCCTGAGTGCGTTCATAGGGAATGGCGCACAGGGAGAAGAAGTCCGGCGTGATGCCATAGCTGCGCAGCAGTGTTGCCACTGTACAGATAAAGGAGTTCTCTTTGGCGATGTGCTGCTCCGGGCCGCCCACCAGCATTTTGGGCAGCCAGGCTTTGATCATAGTATAAGTGATCTGAAACCGGCGGGCATATTCCTCAGGGGTCTCCAGGAAGGAGAGGTCCTTGTCGTGAATGGCGCACAGTTCCACGCCCCACTTTTCCACCTCGTTGGCACCGAAGGTGTTAATGCAGTGGCGGATCAGGGCGGACACCTTGCGGTTGAACTCCTGTCCGGAGGGAAGCGCCCGGGGCTTGTCCCCGCGGTAGAGCAGGCTGGAGCGGGGGACGAGTGTATCCGAATCCCCTTCAAAGGAAAGATCCAGGAACGGAGTCAGTTTGACGGACAGGAGCATGTCGATGGCCCGGTCAAAGTGGGAGAAGTTGTACTGCCCGTCTGAGAGCAGGGGCATGGAGTCCTCGGCCAGAGCGGCTTCGATGCGCACATACTGGAATCCGATCTCCTGCTGAAGCATGGCCAACTGAGGGCGGATGTTCACATTGCTCAGGCCCTGGAGCGTGCCCACGTTGATCATGGCCCGCCAGATGGGCTGGATGGGCTGGAACCGGGTGACATCGTCAATGACATATTCAGCTTGATCCGGGTAGCGGAAAATACCCAGAGCTTTGGCGGGTTCGGGACCGGAAAGAATCTCCAGGCTTTCCCGCACGTTGTCGTATTCCACTTCGCTGTAAGGCTCCGGCGCCTCGACAACCGGGCTCTTTTCCGCCAGGGACTTCCGGAACTCGTTGGGGGACATGCCGTAGGTTTTCCGGATGGCGGTGCTCAGGGCGCTGACATTGGGAAAACCGTTGTTGTAGGCGATGGTGGTGATGGTCTGGCTGGTGTTGCGCATATCCTCCACGGCATGCCGAAGCCGGACCTTTTCCAGATAGGACTTGAAATTGGTGCCGATGATTTTCCGGAACAGCCGGGATAGATAGGAGGGGGAGAGATAGGTGGCCTCCGACAGATTGTCCAGCCGGATGTCGTGCATGTAGTTGCTTTCAATATAGGAGATGATCTGCCGGCCCCGCAGTTCATGGTTCTGGCTGTCCGACAGGTCGGGACCACCGGAGACAAAATGAGCGGTGTTCAGATAATATAATATGGAATAGCACAGCTCCAGAAGCCGCAGGTCCCGGCAATCCCCCTGCTCGAAGTAGGTCAGGGCGAGATGGGAGAGCATCTGACGCAGCAAGGTGTAATCCCGCTGGTCGTCCTCCACAGAGTTGCAGACCAATTTTCCAAAGCGGCCGGCAGAGCCCTGCATGAAGAAGTCGTAGTCCATGCGGATCAGCATCAGAAGATTGCTGCCGTGCCCTGTGATGTCAAAAGGAGTATCCGGTTCCACCAGCATCAGGCCATAGTCGTTGAGGTAGCACGGGTGGCCGGCCACCTGAACCTGTACTTCGCCGTTGAGAATCATCAGGAAACAGGCGTCGCGATGCAGTCTGTGGATACAGCCCTGGACGGACAGAAGCGAGATATCCTTTACGGGCGGATTGGTGGAAAGATAGGCCATAGGGCACCCCCCTGTTTGGATGGTTTGCCATAATTCTAACATCGAGCGCACAAAAAATCAACATGGTTTTTTGCTCTGAATTTCCGTGTGTGGAATCTGAGAAAAGCGGAATCCTGCAAGAATCAAAAAATTTGCAGGAAACGGTACAAATAATCCATTGAAAAACAACCTTTAAAGTTTTACGCTAATAACAGCAAAGGACAAGGAGTAATGTTTGCAGTTAACCGTTTCGGACTGTGCCAGACGGGCCCAGGTGCGGTCTGTACGGCGGGCTGCAGGCAGAGAGGAGGCGTTTCCTACGGAACTGGAACTGAAGCACATAACGAAGACCTACCCCAGTGTAATCGCCCTGAATGACGTGTCGCTCTCCTTCCGGGAAGGAGAAGTGCACGCCCTGGTGGGAGAGAACGGCGCGGGAAAGTCCACCCTGATCAAGACCATCGCGGGTGCCATCCGTCCGGACTCAGGGGAAATTTGCATCGATGGCAAAAGCTATTCTCACATGACCCCCGCCCAGTCTCTGGAACTGGGCATCTCCGTGGTTTACCAGGAGATGATCCAGATGGAGGCCATGACGGTGATGGACAACATCTTCATGGGCATGAAGGACTCCAAGGGCCCCTTCGTGGACGACCGTGCCCGGTACAAGAAGACCCAGGAGCTGTTGGGGCGGTTCAACTGCCACGTGTCCCCCAAAGCGCTCATCCGGGAGCTGTCCATGGCCAACCGGCAGATCATTGAGATTGCCAAGGCAGTGGTGAAGAATGCCAAGGTGGTCATCATGGACGAGCCCACCGCCTCTATCACGGTGGAGGAGCAGAAGAACCTGTTCAAGATCGTCGATGAGTTGAAGAGCCAGAAGGTCACCATCATTTACATCTCCCACCGTCTGGAGGAGCTGTTTGAGATCTGTGACCGGGTGAGCGTCCTGCGGGACGGCCAGTACATCACCACCGTAAACATTGACGAGACCGACAAACACCATCTGGTCAGCCTCATGGTGGGCCGTGAGCTCTCGGAAAAGTATCCCACAAAGCCGCCCTGCGGAAGCGAGGTGGTGCTCAAGACCGAGCACCTGTCCGGCAACGGCCTGGAGGACATCAACTTCGAGCTGCATCAGGGCGAGATCCTGGGCTTTGCCGGCCTGGTGGGCGCGGGACGCACGGAGCTGATGCACCTGATCTACGGCTCGGCCCACCGCACAGACGGGAAGGTCTGGCTGAAGGGGAAGGAAGTTCACTTCCATACCCCCGCCGACGGATTGAAGGCCGGAATCGGACTGATTCCCGAGGACCGCAAGTACCAAGGCTGCTTCCTGGAGAAGCCACTGTTCTGGAATATCTCCATTTCCAACATTGACACCCTCAGCCATGCCACCTTTGTCAACCACAAGGCGGAGATGGCCCAGGCGGAGGACTACAAGCAGAAGATGCGCATCAAGGCCCCCACCATGACCCAGCTGGCCATGTCCCTGTCCGGCGGCAACCAGCAGAAGGTGGTCATCGCCAAGGCCATGGCAAGTCTGCCCGACATTCTCATCTTCGACGAGCCCACCCGCGGCATTGACGTGGGTGCCCGGCAGGAGATTTACCAGATGATGATCGAACTGACCCAGCAGGGCAAGTCCATTCTCATGGTGTCCTCCGATATGGAGGAGCTGCTGGGCATGTCCGAGCGGATCGTGGTTCTGTATGAAGGACATCAGACCGGCGTGCTCCAGCGGGACGAGTTCTCCCAGGAGCGGGTCATGACCCTGGCGTCCGGACTTTGAGAGGTGTGTGAGATTTATGGAAAAACTTTCTGTACATAAGCCTGAGGCCAAGGCCGGGAAGAAATCCTTCGGCAAAATCTTCTCCGACCTGTCCATGCCCATTCTGCTGGTGATCCTGCTGATCGTGTTCAGCATCCTGTCCAAGAACTTCTTCAGCCCCACCAACCTGGTGAACATCCTGATGCAGAACGCCCACGCCGCGGTGTGCGCCTGCGGCATCATGATGATCATGGTCAGCGGCGGATGCGACCTGTCCATCGGCTACCAGATGTCCGTGTCCGCCGTTCTGGTGACCAAGCTGCTCAGTGAGGGCGTTGTGTCCGTTCCCGTGGCCATCATCCTGGCCATCGCGCTGTGCATGGTGCTGGGTGCCTTCAACGGCGTCATGGGTATGCTCCTGAAGAGCCACACCATGATTGTCACCCTGGCCACCATGTCCATCTTCCAGGGTATTTCCTATCTGATCAGTAACTCCCGCGTCTTCTCCGGCATGCCTGACTCCTACCTGTTCCTGGGTCAGGGCCGTGTCTTCGGCGTGATCCCCGTCAACGTGCTGATCATGCTGATCATCGTGGTCATCGTGGCCATCATCATGGGCAAGACCTCCATCGGCCGGAAGATCTACGCTGCCGGCGATAACCCCGAGGCCGCCCGTCTGGCCGGTCTGAACGTGAAGAAGATCAAGATCCTGGTCTTCACCTTTGCCGGCCTGCTGGTGGGCATCGCGGCTATCCTCATGTCCGCCCGTGCGGGTTCTGCCGACTCCGGTACCAGCGGACCGGGCATTGAGTTTGACGGCATCACCGCCGGCGTGCTGGCCGGCGTGGCTCTGAAGGGCGGCGAGGGCACCCTGTGGAAGGTCATCGTGGCCGTGTATGCCCTGGGTGTGCTGTCCAACGGCATGCAGCTCATCGGCCTGGGCACCTATCCCCAGTACATCGCCAAGGGCCTGATCATGCTGCTCTCCCTGTACATGAGCAACCGCAACGCTCAGAGCATGTAAAATCCCCATGGAATGTTCCTGCGGTTTCGCGGGTCATTTGAAGAAGCAAGTCCTACAAGCGCAAATTGAACAAGGAGGAAAATGAAGAAATGAAGAAGATCATTGCACTGCTGCTGGCCCTGGCCATGTGCGTTGGCCTGGCCGCCTGCAACAACAGCACCGGCAACGAAAGCCAGGCTCCCGCCAGCCAGCCCGGCACCACCGAGTCTGAGGCCGGCAACGATCCCGCTACCGACGGCGAGAAGCCCAGCGTTGGCTTCGTCACCTTCATGACCAGCGGCGAGTTCTTCCAGTCCCTGGCCGACACCTATGTGACCACCATGGAGGCCGAGGGCTGGGACGCCTACTATGTGGACGGCCAGACCAACCCCAGCGTCCAGATGGAGGCCGCTGAGAACTACATCGCCATGGGCGTGGACGTGCTGGCCATCTGGTCCATCTCCCCCGAGTCCATGACCACCGTCATTGAAGAGGCCATGGCCCAGGGCATCAAGGTCATCGCCTTCGTGGCCCAGACCGAGGTGTATGACGCCGTGATGCTGTCCGACGACGCCGTGCTGGCAGCCAACCTGGCCAAGCTGGCCGCCCAGTGGATCGACACCACCTACGCCGACGCGGAGGACCACTCCGTGCCCGTGGCCGTGTACACCTGCCGCGCCGCCAACACCGGCGTGATCCAGGGCGACGTGCTGCTGCAGATCGAGGACTACTCCACCAAGGCCAAGCTCGTCAAGGAAGTGGAGTGCGCCGACGAGTCCGCCACCACCGGCCAGACCACCGCTGAGAACCTGTACGTCACCAACCCCGAGATCAAGGTGTTCCTGACCGCCCACAACGGCCTGGCCCAGGGCATCAACAACTACTTCACCTCCATGAACTCCCCCGTCACTGACTACAGCGACATGGGCATCTTCTGCATCAACGGCGACACCGCCACCGCCGAGGCCATCCAGGCCTCCAAGGACGGCGGCTCCCCCCTGCGCGGCACCGTGCTGACCGGCAGCGTGCAGGACACCGCCAACGAGCTGCGGGACGTGATCATCGGCCTGTATGACGGCACCATCGAGAGCGGCCACGTCCAGAACGCCACCACTCTGTTCGTCAACGCCGACACCGTGGACGAGTACCTGGAGACCGGCAAGACCTCCCTCACCGCCGAGGACTTCGAGTAAGGGTTTCCCGACAACGCACAAAGCGGGCTGACCGCTGAAACAGGGGGCGCGCGCCGGACAGCGCGCGCCCCCCCTGTCCAAGACAGATTTGCTGTGTTGAGCCTGGGAAAGACAGATTGCTGCGTTTCTCGGGCTGAGTACAGGAAACGCTGAAAGAGAGGCGGATATAAGATGAAGAAAAAAATACTGGGACTGTCCTTCGGCCGGAAGATGAGCAACACCGAAGTGATGGTCAAACACGCCCTGCTGGCCTGCAAAGAGGCGGGACACGACATCCAGTTCATCCGGGTGAACGACTTGGACATCAAGGACTGCACCGGCTGCATCGCCTGCGTGGTGAGCATGATCATGGGCAAAAAGGGCGGCTGCGTGCTGAAGGACGACATGCACATCCTGGAGGATGCCATCATGGAGTGCGACGGCCTGATCTTCGGCTGCCCCACCTTTGAGATGACTCCCACCGGCACTTTCAAGACGGTGTGCGACCGCATGGGTCCCTCCCACGACATCAGCTTCCGCAAGGTGGCCATCGAAGAGGGTCTGGCCGCGGGCAAGTCTCCGGATCAGCTGCCTGACCAGCGCTGCCTGAAGCCCCGGGTGGGCGCCTTCTTCTCTGTGGGCGGCGCCATGACCAAGAACTGGCTGTCCTTCATGCTGCCCACCATGTACTGCCTGACCATGTCCATGGGCATCGACGTGGTGGATACCTACGAGTACTTCGGCGCCATGGCCTATAACCATGTGCTGGGCAACCAGCCGGTGATGGACCGGATGTGGGAGATGGGCAAGCACGTGGCTGACGCCGTGGTGTGCGACACCGAGGAGGAGCGCCGCCGCTGGCGGGGCGACCACGAGGGTGTGTGCCCCGTGTGCCACTGCGACCTGCTCACCGTATCCGAGGACGGCAAGTCCATTGAGTGCCCCGTGTGCGGTACCTACGGCACCTTCTCCGTGGAGGACGGCAAGCTGAAGGCTCACTTTACCGAAGAGCAGCAGGCCCGTTCCCGTCTGTACTACGCCGGCAAGCTGGAGCACTCCACTGAAATCAAGACCTGCGCTGCCCCTCCGGGACAGATTCCCGATCTGCAGGAGCGGCTGAAGCCCTACCGCTGGGACTGAGCAGCGGAAATCCTTTGGCAGATCCCGCGCTGGATGGCGGCGCGGCGTCTATATCTGCATGCCTCCTTGAAACGAGCAAAGGCGCGTCATTCTTTGGAATGACGCGCCTTTGCTTTTTTGCAGGGATTACACGCTCAGGATGCCGGTGACGGAGAGCACCTGATAGATGCAGGCGGCAGCCTCTTCCCGGAGAATGGGCTGATCGGGGACCAGATCTTCCAAGTCGCAGTGGAGCATGGTGGAGTGAACCTTGTCCAGCACAGCCTGGGGCGCCCAGGCCAGCACGGCCACGCCCTCTCTGGCCCAGGAGGAGAAGGAGGCGATACCGGGAATCTGGCTGAGATCCACGCTCTCATCGGCAGTGAGCTGATTGGCGTAGTCGTCCACCCGGAAGTTGAGCATCCGGGCAATTCGGGCCAGAATGGTGAAGAACTCCTGCTGAGTCAGGGTGGAGGAGGGGTCAAACCGGTTGTCTCCCACCCCCTTGACCAGGCCCAGTGCGGCCATGGCGTTGACGTCGGCGGCATACCATGCCGTTTCCGGCACGTCGGTGAACCGGGAGGGACCGCGGTAGGTCACATTCAGCAGTTGGGTGAACATGGCGCAGGCCTCAGCCCGGGTGAGCTGGTCCTGGGGTTGAAATTTGCCGCCGCCCACACCCAGCATCAGGTCATAGGTGCCCAGGGTATTGATCTCCTCCGCATAGGGAGAGGCGGAGACATCGGAGAAGAAGGGGGTGGAGTAATCCACTTCCAGGGCGACGGCGGCCTCCTGTGTGGTCAGCTCCTCCCAGTAATAGGTGTCCTCGCCGATCCAGAGCTGGGCGCTGGGCGGAAGGGCGGAGAACAGCGCCGACAGGGTGCCGCGGTCTGTCTGAGTGAGGTCAACGTAGAAAAACTGCCTGGCCAGCTGGACCATCAGCCAGCCGTCGGTGGTGGTGTCCGTGGGATAACCGCACAGTGCCTGGGCCACGGCCTGGGCCTTGGCGGGGTCCTGGATCAGCAGGGTGGGCAGCACGCCGATCCACTCCGTGGAGTTGCCTTTTTCCGAGAAGAACTCTGCAAAGGTGATTTTCAGCGCATCGCCGTCGAAGTAGTCCGGGTCGGTGACCTCGTCCCGGATCAGCTGTGCCTGACCTTTACCATAGGTGCGGGTGCCCACCAAAATCCCGGTGCCCTGGTCCCGGAGGCCGGCGGCCAGGATTTCGGCGGAACTGGCGGTGTTCGCGTTGACCAGCATGACCACGGGGTCCTCACTGGCGGCGGGGTACAGGGAGACATAAGGGGCGGCCAGTCCGGTCTTGTCCCGGAGGTAGAGGTAAAACCCCGGGCCGGAGAAGGCGCCGATGGCATCCACGGCCGCCTGGGTGTAGCCGCCGGGGTTATCCCGCAGGTCCAGCAGCCAGACCTCCGCCTGGTCATCGTAACGGGTCAGGCCCTCTGCCAGCAGCCCGGCTGTGTCGGAGCCAAAGGCACTGCAGGTGATCCGGCCGGACCCGTTGTCGGACACGGTGACCTGCACGTTGGGAATATGGATTTCCTGGCGCTGGGCGCGGATGGCAAGGGACTGGCCATCCCGCAGGATGGTGAGGGAGACCCAGGTGCCCGGAGCGCCGGAGATCAGGGAGATGTGGCTCTCCTCGGCGGGCACGCAGGAGACGCCGTCCACGGCGACAATCAGATCCCCGGCCTGAAGGCCGGCCTGCTGTGCCGGAGAGTCGGGGATGATTTCCTGGATCAACAGTCCCTCCCGGGTGAAGGAGGTTACAATGCCGATGCCCTGGATATCCTGGCTGTCCTCCATGCCATACAGAAATTCCTGATACTGCTCCGGAGTCATGTAAAGGGTGTAGGGGTCCCCCAGGACAGCGCACAGCTCCTCCACGCTTTCCGCCTGGCTGGCCTGGGCGGGAATTTCGCCCAGATAGTCTTCCTCCAGCAGTTCCAGTGCCTGGTCCACCGACAGGGCGCTGGCAAGAGGACAAAGCAGGGACAGGGCCAGTACAACGGCGGATGCGCGCAGCAGGATGCGTTTCATGGGTACGTCCTCCTTAATCTTGACAATTGGGTGAGAAGGGAAATTGACAACGGCGGGAAAAGCAGGTACACTAAACCTGCGGCAGCTGTGCCGCAAGCACATTATAACATATCTGACAGGCGGGGTGAACCATCAACTATGGTAAAATTCAGTGAATTTACATTTACATCCAGCGATGGACGGCACACCTGTTTTGCCTATCTGTGGCAGCCGGACCGGGAGATGCCCAAAGCGGTGGTCCAGATCGTCCACGGTGTGGCGGAGTATATGGGCCGGTATGACCGGTTTGCCCGGTTTTTGGCGGGCCGGGGATATGCGGTGTGCGGAGAAGACCATCTGGGCCACGGGAAGACCGGGGCTCAGGGGGGAAAGTTCGGCTATTTCGGGCCCCGGGACGGCTGGGATCTGGTGACGAAGGATGTGCGCCAGCTGCGCATGCAGATGGGAGAACGGTATCCGGGCATTCCCTATTTTCTGATGGGCCACTCCATGGGCTCGTTCCTGACCCGCACCTATCTGTGCCGTTATCCGGGCACGCTGGACGGGGCGATCCTGTCCGGGACAGGCCAGGAGAGCGGGGCGCTGGTGGCAGCAGGCAAGGCCATAGCCTCTCTGGTGTGCAAATTCAGAGGGCCGGACGCAGTGAGCCAGCTGGTCAACTCCCTGTCGCTGGGGTCCTACAACAAGCAGTTCAAGCCAAACCGCACCAGCGCAGACTGGATCAGCCGGGACGAAAAGGTTGTGGATACCTACCTGAAGGATCCCTGGTGCACCTTTACGCCCACGGCGGGCCTGTTCCGGGATATGATGGGCGGGCTGCAGTACATCGCCAGTCCGGGGGCCCTGGAGCAGATGGACCCGGAGACCCCTGTGCTGATCTTCTCCGGGGACCGGGACCCGGTAGGGGGCTGCGGAAAAGGCGTGCGGAAGGTGTGCGGCTATTTCCAGCAGCGGGGAACCCGGGACCTGACCATGAAACTGTACCCCGGGGGCAGGCACGAGATGCTCAACGAGCTGAACAAGGAAGAGGTCTATGACGATGTGCTGTCCTGGCTGGACAGCCACGTGTGAGAGGAGAGAGGACGAATGCCGGACTACCGGACGATGGAAACAGTGGACTGGGTGGTACTGGCCTGTATCATTGCGGTGTGCCTGTTTATCGCCTATATTCTGACCTTCCGGCCCATGATCCCCTGGCGCTCCACCCAGCGCTGGCGGGCGCCGGGACAGAGGGAGGAGGACTTGGGCGAACCCACAAAGAGCTTCCGCACCACCTGTAAGGTGTTTGCCGTGGCGGTGCTGTTCCTGGGGGCGCTGTGTGTGCTCCAGCCCTTCATGCCCCTGATCCGGGGCGGCTGAACCGAAGGACAGATAAAAAAGCAGCGGGCTTCTCCGGGTGAGGGGAAGTCCGCTGTCAATTTCAGATCTCAGAGGCGGCCGGCCTGCGGCGGAGAAAGTCGAATTTGGTCTCCGAACACACCACGGCCACGAAGATGAGCAGGAACCCCAGATACATGAAGGGCGTGGGGGATTCCTCTGTGAACGCCACGGAAAACGCCACGCCGAAGGGGGCTTCCAGGGCCAGCAACACCGCGGCGGAAGAGGGAGAGGTGTACTTCTGGCCGATGTTCTGGAAGAGAAGCGCCAGGGTGGTGGCGGCGATTGCCAGGTAGAGCAGCACCAGCCAGGCCCGGGTGGGCAGACCGCCGGTGGGAATGCCGCGGGTGAGAAAGGTGCCGATCCAGCAGCACGCGGCGGTGGCGGCAAATTGAATGACGGTGAGCAGGAAGATGTTGCGGCCCTGGGAGAACTTGGACACCGCAAGGATGTGGCAGGCGTAGAGGAAGCCGCTGCACAGGGTCAGCCCGTCCCCCCAGCTCAGGGCCAGGCCTCCGTCCCAGGAGACCAGGCCGATGCCCAGGATACACAGCAGAGCGGCCAGCACGTTGAAGCGGTCCGGCCGGCGCCGGTCCACCAGCCAGTACAGGAAGGGGACGATGACGCAGTACACCGCGGTGAAGAAGGCGTTTTTTCCGGGGGTGGTGCCTATGAGCCCGTAGTTCTGCACTGCGTAGGCGGCAAAGAGAAACAGGCCCATTACCCCGCCCCGCCACCAGTAGGAGCGGTCGATGGTCTTCCACTTGTTCCAGAACACCAGGGCGAGCAGGACGGCGGCGAAGGTGAAGCGGAAGGCCAGCAGGAACATGAGGTTTACATCGTCCAGGGTATCCTTCATAATAAAGAACGTGGAACCCCAGATGAGGGTGGCGATGACAATCAGTGGTTTTGCCAGTTTGCTGAGGATGGATTCGTTCACGTTGATCAACTCCGGGGAAAGAAATGCTGGGGACAGAAGGGAGGAGCGGAAATGCTTCCGCAGGAATTTTATAGCCGGGACACCGTGGAGGTGGCCCGGGATCTGGTGGGGAAATATCTGGTGCGGCGCTGTGACGGGCACACCATGGCGATCCGTCTGACGGAGACCGAGGCCTACGTGGGACGGATGGACAAGGCCTGTCACGCCTATGGGTACCGGCGCACCCAGCGCACCCGGACCCTGTTCGCGCCGCCGGGGACCGCCTATGTCTACCTGATCTACGGCCTGCACTGCTGCCTGAATCTGGTGACGGAACCGGAGGGCGAGCCGGCTGCGGTGCTCCTCCGGGGCGGACAGATCCGGCACAACGGGGATATCATAGCAGAAAATCGTTTTGCTTGCAAGGAAAAAGAGCTGACCGCCGCTCAGAAGAAAAATCTGCTCAACGGCCCGGGCAAGCTGTGCGCCGGGCTGAGGATTGACCGGAGTCTGAACGGGCTGCCCTGGGGGAGCGGGGAGCTGTTTGTCTGCGCCAGCCTGGCGGAGGCTGGGCTGCCGGACTGGCCGGGAGATGAGACCCCGTTCCAGGTCCGGGCCGGGAAGCGAATCGGGATTGATTACGCACAGGAGGCAGCGGACTTCCCCTGGCGGTTTTATGTGGAGGAATAGGAGGTTGTCCCGCCGGCTCAGACCGGGAAGGGGAGCGGGCCGCCGCCTCCAGACGGGCAGCGCCCGTCCGCCGCTGGCGGCGTCCAAGCGTTTTCGCCACAGGCGAAAACCTTGGGCCGGACGGGATTCACTCCCGGCCGGTCAAATAAAATCGGGGTCCCCGGCGAAGCGGGCTTCGCCGGGGCAGCGGACTTCCCCTGGCGGTTCTATGTGAAGGAATAGGAGGTTGTCCCGCCGGCTCAGACCGGGCGGGGAACGGGCCGACACCGCCAGACGGGTCAAAATGATTGCAAATCGGAATATAGAGTCTCTAAAATACAAAAGGTTTAGTCCCGGAGCGAGGTTTTCTCACTCCGGGACGGTGTTTTCAGGACTCCTTCAACAGCCTGGCCAGCTCTTCCGGGGTGTACAGGGCATTGAGGACAATGAGCAGGGCCTTGCTGCTCAGGTGGGAGGGCAGGTCCAGACGGCGCAGGAGGGCGGCCCGGCGGGCGGAGGCATCCGGAGTGCCGGTGAGGCCCAGGGCGAACAGGTCCGCGGCGGTGAGTTCGCCCCGGGGCGCTGCCGCCTCCTCCCCCTCCACAGTGGCTCCGGCCTGGAGCAGAGCCTGGCGGAGCACGTCGGGCCGCATACCCTCCACGCCCAGCTTACCCTCTTTTCCGGGCGCGCGTTTGCGGCGCTCTTTCCCGTACACGTCGGGGATGTAGGCGTGCTTTACCTGATCCGGCGGGATGGCGCCCTTGAGGTAGTTGCGGATGACAAAGCCCGCGCCGTCGGAGTCGGTGAGTACGATCAGGCCCCGTTCCCTGGCCAGACGGCGCAGCAGCTTGAGCCGCTCACTGTCCTGAAACACACCGAACCCGGAGGTCTCCAGGATGACGGCGTCCACCACCTGGGACAGGGCGTTTTTGTCGTACCGGCCCTCCACTACAATGGCCTCTTTGATTTTCAGCATGGGATGGCCTTCCTTCCGGCGGCCAGCTCCATGAGCAGGCCGGTGAGTACCTCCCGCTCCTGGCCGTAGTTGGTTTTGAGCTGGAATTCCGTCTGACTGCAGCGCAGGACGGCATGACGGCACCAGGGCAGGGAAAAGGTGCGGGCGGCATCCAGCAGTTTGTCGGCGGGATAGGAGTTTTTCATGTTCCACAGGGTCATGAGCTCTTTCCGGCCCATACCCCGGTCCAGGTAGAGCCGGGCGGTGTAGAGCTGACGGAAGTACTTTCCCATGACGGACAGGATCATCAGGGGGGCCTCCTGGCTGTGGAGCAGGTCTGCCAGCACCGAGGCCGCCTTGTCAAAATTCTTCCGGGCGATGGCGTCGGTCATCTGAAAGACGATGGCGTCAATCTGCGGGATGGCCACGGCGTCAATGTCCTCCCGGGTGACCCGCTCACCGGAGGCATAGGCGGAGATCTTTCCAATTTCGCTCTCCAGGTTGGTCATCAGTTCCCCGCACAGAAAGAGGAGATACCGGGCGTCCTCCCCGGAGATGGTGTGGCCGCAGGCCTTGAAGTGCCGGGCGATCCAGTTGATCAGATCGCCCTGCTCCTGACGGCGGAAGTCCACCACGCTGCCGTGGGCCTTGATGGCCGCGGCCAGTTTGGAGCGGCCGTCCGCCTTGTAGGGCAGCAGGTCGTAGACAAACACCAGGCAGCAGTAGTCCGGAAGGGAGGAAAACAGGGCAATCAGATGTTCCCGGGCCTTTTCGTTCTGGCCGTACAGGTCAAAGTCGGTGACGAGCACCAGTGTGCGCTGGCTCATCATGGGAAGGCAGTCTATGGCCTGTTCGATCCACTCCACGGAGCAGTCCCTGCCCTGAGCGGTGTGGAGGTTGAAATCCTCCAGACCCTGGGGGAGAAGAGTCTGCTTGAGCTGGTCCAGGTAATAGCTGCGCAGATAGACCTCCTCCCCGTGGAACAGGTACAGGCGGCCGGGATTTTTGTCCCGCAGGGCGTGTTTCAGCTCCTGCATGGCGGTGTTGTCAGCTTTGGATTTGGGAGGCATGGATGCCCCTCCTCTCAGTAAAATCAGCGGATCCGGATCCGGTCACCCCGGACGGAGATGGTGATGGACCCGGACTGATCCGTGCGGTAGACCCGGGTGCCCAGCGCGGCCAGACGGTCCAGGGTCGCCTGGGCGGGGTGGCCGTAGGAATTGCGCCCCACGGAGATGACGGCCAGTTCCGGCCGCAGCCGGTCCAGCAGCTCGGGGTCGGTGGAGCCGGCGGAGCCGTGGTGTCCCACCATCAGCAGTTCCAGGTCCGGCAGAGGCTGGTACTTTACCAGCATCCGCTCTGCAAAGGCGTCCGCGTCGCCGGTGATGAGCAGATCGAACCCGTCCAGGCTGCACAGCGCGAACAGGCCCTCTTCATTGGAAGTTCCCTGACCCATGGGCGGGTAGAGGGTGAGCTGGGCATGGCCGAGGGGGAAGCTCAGCGTGTCTTCCTCCACAAAGACGATGTCGGCATGCTCCTCTCTTGCCAGGGCCTGCAGACGGGACAGCTGCTCCGGGTGGGTCTGGGTCCGGGGCAGGGCCACCTGGGAGATGTCCAGCCGGTGGAACAGCTGGGTCACACCGTTGAAGTGGTCGTCGTCCAGATGGGTGAGGACCAGCAGATCCAGCCTGCTGCGCCCCAGCGCCGCCAACTGGTCCGCGGCCAGGTCCCCCGGGTTGTCGCCGCCGCTGCCGCCGCAGTCCACCAGGGCGGCCAGTTCTCCGGACAGGAGCAGGGTGGAGGCGCCCTGGCCCACATCCAGGGCAGTGACGGTGAGGCCGGAGCGGTTTACACTCCAGGCGTTGAAGCCGATGGCTCCGGCCAGAAGAAGGACCAGGGAGAGTGCCGCGGCCAGCAGCCGGCGGAACTTGCGCCGGCCCAGGACGACGGCGGGCAGGTGAAGATAGGCGGCGGCCAGCCACAGCAGGAACGCGGGTTTTCCAGCGTCCAGGCAGGCCAGGGGCCAGATTCCGATCCGCAATACCACCCAGCGGATGTAGTGGGCCAGAAGGCCGAAGACGGCTCCGGGGACGGCAGCCACCGCGGGCAGGAAGATGCCCAGGATTCCGAGAAACAGACCGGCGATGGTGAGCGCGCTCACCGCCCACAGGGTGAGAATGTTGGTGAGAGGGGCCACCAGGGGGATCTGGTGGAAGTAGAGCGCCAGCAGCGGCGTGGTAAACAGCATGGCGGCCAGGGAGACGCTGACGTTGGCGCTTATCCACCGGCACACCTGCCAGACCAGCCGGGCGGGCAGAGCGTCGTGTTGCCTCAATCTGGCGCGGAAGGGGCGCAGCAGCACCTCGTTCAGGGGACTGGCAGCCAGCACGATGCCCAGTACCGCGCCGAAGGACAGCTGGAGGCTGATGCTGGCAGCGGCAAAGGGATTCTGTACCAGCAGGATCAGCAGGGCCAGGCCCAGGGAGGTGGGCATATCTCCCTCCCGGCGCAGTACCGGTGCGGCCAGCAGGACCACCTGCATGATGACAGCCCGCATGGAGGAGGGGGCGCCGCCGGACATGAGGGCGAAGAAAAGCAGCAAGGGAACCAGAGCCAGCACCACGCTGCGCCGGCCCCGGCACAGAAAGAGCAGGACGCCTACCAGAAAGGAGATGTGCATGCCGGAGACCACCACGGCGTGGAGAATCCCGGAGCGGGTCAGGGCGGAGGACAGGCTCTCGTCCAGCCCGCTCTGATCCCCTATGGTGACGGCGGTTGCCAGTGGGGCGGCTGCGGAGTCAAACGCCGCGTCAATGCCGGCCTTCAGGTACCGGGCGCACAGGTCAGGCCAATAGACAAAGGGAATCCGCTCCGCAGGGTCGGTTTCCAGCGGCGGTTCGTCGCAGTAGGCGATGAGAAACACGCCCTTGGCGGTGTAGTAGGTGGTCTGCTCACCGTACATCAGCTCAGAGCCCTCCAGCCGGGCATGGGCGGTGACTTTGTCCCCGGGCTTCAGGGAGCCCCAGTCCTCGTTTCCGTAGAGCAGTACATCCGGCGAGCGCAGTCCGCCCTCCAGATGAAGGGTCATGGACCAGCCGCCGATGGAGGTCTCCTCCGGATAGGAGGAGACGGTGCCGGAGATGATCCCCTCCGTCCCCGCCATAGCCTTGGCCGGGGCATAGAACAGGGCGGCATAGGCGGAGAACCAGCCCAGGGCCAGCACGCCGCCCAGACAGGCGGCCAGGCCCCGGCGGGACAGGGCGTACAGCCTGCGCCGCGGGGCAGGGAGCAGAGACAGGTCCGGGTGCTCCCCCGGACGCGGCCGGGTGAACAGCCAGACGGCCAATGTGATGCCGGTGAGCAGGAGGGCGGGAAGGGCGGCGAAGGGTCCTCCCATGCCGTAACAGGCCAGCAGGCAGGCGGCGGCAAATCCGCCGGAAAACCAGGCCAGGACGCGCATGGGACAACCTCCCCCTCCACTGTGTCGTTTCGTCCCATTGTACCATTCCGCCGGGGGCGCGTCAATTCCTTCCCCCTGATGCAGAATGGCACCGGAGGGTGAGCGGCTTTCGGCCCAAGGGACAAAGAAAAACGCCGGGGCGCAAATCCGCGTGTCCTCGCGGCTGTACTTTTTCCCCGCACTCTGGTATAATACACCCATTCGACACGATACAGACAAAGGACTGATGTTATGCTCAACCAGACCCAGGCAGAGGAGTTCTGCCGGCTCCGGAGGGATGCCATTGCCCTCAACTACCAGAACCTGAACCACCAGCAGTGCCAGGCGGTGCTGGATACCCAGGGCCCGCTGCTTCTGCTGGCGGGGGCGGGCTCGGGGAAGACCACGGTGCTCATCCACCGGGTGGCCAACCTCATCCGCTACGGCCGGGGCTCCGATTCCCCGGAAGTTCCGGAGTGGGTGGAGCCGGAGGACGTGGAGTTTCTGCGCGCCTATGTCCGGCGTCCTGACCCCGCTCAGGCGAACCGGGCGGACCGGCTGTGCGCGCTGGACCCGGCGCCCCCCTGGACCATCCTGGCCATAACCTTTACCAACAAGGCCGCCGGAGAGCTGAAGGAGCGCCTGGAGCGGATGCTGGGCCCGGAGGCCCGGGACGTGTGGGCGGCCACCTTCCACTCCGCCTGCGTGCGCATTCTGCGCCGGGACATTGAAAAGCTGGGTTTTCCCTCTTCCTTTACCATCTATGATACTGACGACTCCCAGCGGGTGATGAAGGACTGCCTGAAGGAAACCGGCATCGACGACAAGCAGTTTCCGCCCCGCTCCGTGCTGTCCGCCATTTCCAGGGCCAAGGACCAGATGCAGCTCAGCAAGGACTTCGCGCTGGAGAGCCGCCGGTCCGGGGATTCACGGCTGGAGAGAATCGCGCAGCTGTATACCTTATATGAAAAAAAGCTCTGGGAGGCCGGAGCGCTGGATTTCGATGACATTATCCTCCACACGGTGCGTCTGCTGGAGCAGGATGAGCAGGTGCGGGCCTACTACCAGAAGAAGTTCCGCTATGTGCTGGTGGACGAGTATCAGGACACCAACAACCTCCAGTACCGGCTCACCGCCCTGTTGGCCGGAGGCTGGAAAAACCTCTGTGTGGTGGGAGACGACGACCAGTCCATCTACCGTTTCCGGGGGGCTACCATTGAGAACATCCTGAGCTTTGAAAAGCAGTACCCCGAGTGCCGTACCATCCGGCTGGAGCAGAATTACCGTTCCACCAGGACCATTCTGACGGCGGCCAACGCCGTGATCCGAAACAATCAGGGGCGCAAGGGCAAGGAGCTGTGGACTGCGGGGGAGAACGGAGAGCTGATTCAGCTGTATACGGCGGAGAACGAAAACGATGAGGCGCAGTATGTGGCCAATGTCCTTCTGGAGGATTACCGGAAGGGGGAACCCTGGAATGAGCACGCCATCCTCTACCGGATGAATGCCCAGTCCAACCAGCTGGAGGTGGCCTTCAAGCGCAACGGGATTCCCTACCGGATCATCGGGGGCATCCGCTTCTTTGACCGGGCGGAGGTCAAGGATATGCTGGCCTACCTGTGCGTCATCAACAACCGCCAGGACGATCTGCGCCTGCGGCGGATCATCAACAACCCGCCCCGGGGGATCGGCCAGGCCACCGTGGACAAGGCGGCGGCCATCGCCGCCCGGGAGGGGCTCTCCCTGTGGGAGGTGATTTCCCATCCCGGAGACTATGAGGAACTGAAGAAGTCCGCTGCCCGGCTGGGGCAGTTCACCGATCTGATCGGCCAGCTGTCAGGACTGGCGGGCGCCATGGATCTGACGGAGTTCTACGACCAGGTGGTGCTGCGCACGGGATACGGAGAAATGCTGAAGTCCAAAAATGACGTTGAGAGCCGCACCCGGCTGGAGAACGTGCGGGAGCTGTCCACCTCCATCCAGAACTACCTCGGTGAGGCGGAGGATACCCCCTCACTGGCGGGGTTCCTGGATGAGATCGCCCTGTATACCGACCTGGACAGCCATGACCCCAATGAGGATGCGGTGGTGATGATGACCATGCACTCCGCCAAGGGCCTGGAGTTCCCGGTGGTCTTTGTGGTGGGCATGGAGGAAGGCATTTTCCCCGGTACACGGTGCCTGGGGGATCCGGAGGAAATGGAGGAGGAGCGGAGGCTGTGTTATGTGGCCCTCACCCGGGCCAAGCAGCGGCTGTACCTCACCTGTGCGGGGCGGCGGATGCTGTTCGGACGCACCAATGCCAATCTGCCCTCCCGCTTTGCAGAGGAGATCCCTCCGGAACTGATGGAGCAGTCGGGGCACAGCTACCACAGCCGGATGAGCGCGTGGGAGGATGACTTTGACCAGCGCCCCAGGGTGACTGTTTTCCCCAGGGACCAGCAGCCCCAATGGCGCAGGCCGGAACCGCCCAGGCCTGTGGGCTATTACAGCCCAGCCAGTTCTGGCGCATCCGCCGGCAGAGGGAAAACGGCTGCGGCCGCCGGTTCTGCCGGAGGTTCCGCACCGGCGGCGGGCTACGCCAAAGGAGATCTGGTGGACCACAAGGCCTTCGGCCGGGGCATGGTGCTCTCAGTACAGAAAATGGGGGGCGACGCACTGCTGGAGATCGCCTTTGACAAGGCGGGCACCAAACGGATGATGCTGAAATCGGCGGGACGGAATATGAAGAAAGTAAAGGAATAACGACAGAACAGGAGCAGGGGTGCCCTCGCCGGAAACGGCGAGAGCACCCCTGCTCCGCGTGGCATTGAGGGGGAGGCGGAAAGGATCAGGGTGAGGATGGCTCCGGATGCACGATGGGAGCACCTTCGGAAAGACGATACTGGAGAGGGGAGATTCCCTCGATGCGTTTGAACACCTTGGAATAATAACTTTGGTCGGCAAAGCCCACCAACTGGGCAATGTCGATCAGACGGAGATTTTTATGGCGCAGGAGTTCTTTGCTGCGCTCAATGCGCACCCGGTTGAGAAAATTGGAAAAGGGCTCCCCGGTTTCTTCCTTGAAAATGCGGCTGAAGTAAGAGGGGGAGAGATAGGCCCGCCGGGCCATGGCCTCCAGGGTGATTTTTTCGTTGTAGTGGGCGTTGATGTAATGGACGCTCTGGTGAATGGTGGAGGCGTGCTGCGCACTGGTCGCCTGAAAGATGTGGTCAATCAGGGTATTCGTCACCCGTACCATCCAATGGCACAGAGAGTTGAAGTCACTGATCTGCGAGATTTTCAGAAAATAACTGGAGTTGGACTGAAGGGTTTGATCCGGATCGGCGCCGGCCTCGATGGCGGTTCGGGTTATCTGGGTAAACAGTTCATAGATCCGTGCCTTGATATAGGACAGATCGCCGGCGGAGGAGAACAGAATGTGGCTGAGCAATTCATTCAGAAGCCGGTTGGTGTCCTCGCGGTTGGCCTGCCGGACACAGTGGAGCAGCGCCCGCTCCTTTTCAAATGGATAGGGGGCTGCAGTACTGTCGTGTTTGAGCTGCTGGAGATAGGCGGTGATCTGTCCCTGCACCGCATCGGCTCCCTGGGTTTCCAGCATGCGGTTGGCATCCGAGACGTGGTTTATAAAATTGACGGCCATAAAGAGCAGTGTGGACATCTGGGAGACTTTGTCAGCTGCGACATAGGGGATGTTCTGAAGCACACCGACCGCATGCTCCAGGGCGGGCCCGGTCAGCCCGTTCTGTCCCTCCAGATCGCAGGTGATATAGTCCTGCTGCTCCACCAGCAAAAGAGGTCCGACGGTCAGACGGGCCTCAATGGATCGCTCGCCCAGAATGGGGGAGACGAAGCACACCAGTCCCATGGGACAGAAATAGGAGGCTTCGTGCATGATAGTGGAAACGCATCCCGGCTGCCAGGCACCCGCATGCAGCGCTTATAGATTCTGAGCCG
>CALWXG010000003.1 GCA_944385435.1 uncultured Oscillospiraceae bacterium | reverse complement strand
CCCATGCCGCAGAGGAAAAAGTGAAGCAGTATTGGATGCAGTGACAAAAGGTTCATCGAGACAGTGTCAGAATCTTGGGATTCTGGCACTGTTTTATTCTCCTGTGGAGTCCGCAGTTTAGCCGTGTACAGGCCCGTTCCACTCGCTGCGCACGGCCAGACACAGGACTTTTATGCTCTTTTTTCACTCCTCCATGAAACAGCCCTGCCGCGGGGCCGCGGGGCTCTTCCCCTTGTTTTTCCCTGGAGAGATGGTATAATGGGCGGGAAAATCACACAGAAGGAAGGTGAACGCATGGCGGGCAGGAGGGAAATTCCCTTGGAAGAAGTACCGGGCATCGGCCCGGCCAGGGCAAAGAAGCTGGAAAAGCTGGGCCTGCGCCGGCTCAGCGATCTGCTGGACTACTTCCCCGCCCGCTATGAGGACCGCAGGGCGATCTATACGGTGCAGGAGGCCCCGGAAGGGGAAGCGTGCTGTATTTCCGCCTTGATTGCCCAGTCGCCGGTACTCTCCCGGATTCGCAAGGGCCTGGAGCTGGTCAAGGTCCAGGCAGTGGACGGGACCGGAGTGCTCCACCTGACGTTTTTCAACCAGCCCTATCTGAAAAATACCCTGCGCCCAGGGGAGACCTATGTGTTTTTCGGCAGGGTGGAGGTTCTGGGTCGGAGGCGGTCCATGACCAATCCCGTCTTTGAGCGGGAGGGCACTGGACAGTTCACAGGCCGGATTTTGCCGGTTTACCCTTTGACGGCGGGAATTAACAACCGTATGATCTGTGAACTGGCCCAGCGGGCGGTGAACTTGTATGCCCCAAGCCGGACGGAGACCATCCCGGAACCGGTGCGGCTGGCCCACCGGCTGTGCCAGGTGGAGTTTGCCTATCAGAACATCCACTTTCCCAAAGACTTTGAAGCGCTGGAGCTGGCCCGCAGGCGGATGATTTTTGAGGAGCTTCTGGTGCTCACCTGCGGCATGGCTCAGCTCAAGGAGCGGCGCGGACTGGGGGACGGCAGAGTGTTGGATCAGGGCGGTGTGGAGCAGTTTGAAGGCCTGCTCCCCTTTGCCCCCACCGGCGCCCAGCGCCGGGCCATGGAGGATATGGCCCGGGATCTGGCCTCCGGCCGGGTGATGAACCGGCTGATCCAGGGAGATGTGGGCTCTGGAAAAACTGCAGTGGCCGCCTTTGGAGCGTGGATGTGCGCCCAAAACGGCTGCCAGTGTGCCCTGATGGCGCCCACAGAGCTGCTGGCGGAGCAGCACGCCAGGACCATGGAAGCCCTGCTCTTCCCCGCCGGGGTTCGGGTGAGCCTGCTCACTGGCTCCGTAAAGGGGGCGGCCCGGAAGGCGCTGCTCTCCGCCGTCCGCGCCGGCGAAGTGGACGTGGTGGTGGGTACCCATGCCCTGTTCTCCCAGGGGGTGGAGTACGCGAATCTGGGCCTGGTGATTGCCGATGAGCAGCACCGCTTCGGCGTGGCCCAGCGAGCGGCGTTAGCCGCGAAGGGGGCCACGCCGGGGGCCCCATCGCAGATGGGGCGCCGCGGCAGCGGCGAAGGGCAGCAGACGGCATCTTCCTCGCCGGAACAGGCTTTGCCCGATCCGACGGTGCAGACCCATGTGCTGGTCATGTCCGCCACCCCCATCCCCCGGACCCTGGCCCTCATCATCTACGGCGATCTGGATGTATCCGTCATCGACGAGCTGCCACCCGGCCGCACCCCGGTGGCCACCTATGTAGTGGGAGAGGACAAGCGGCAGCGCCTGTATGGCTTTGTGCGCCGGCAGGTTTCGGAGGGGCGGCAGGTGTACATCATCTGTCCGGCGGTGGACGAGACGCAGGCACTGCCCCAGTGGGGAGAGACCGCCGCCCCGCCGCTGGATCTGAAGGCGGTGACCACCTATGCCAAAGACCTTCAGGAGAAGGTGTTCCCCGATCTCCGGGTGGGCCTGGTCCACGGCAAGCTCAAGGCCAGGGAGAAGGAGGCGGTCATGGCCGCCTTTGCCGCCGGTGAACTGGATGTGCTGGTGGCCACCACTGTGGTGGAGGTGGGGGTGGACGTGCCCAACGCCTCTCTCATCATCATCGAGAATGCCGAGCGCTTCGGCCTGAGCCAGCTCCACCAGCTCCGGGGCCGGGTGGGCCGAGGCGCCCATCAGAGCTACTGCGTGCTGGTGACCGCCAGCAAGAGTGACACCGCCCGGGAGCGGCTGCGGGCCCTGTGCGCCACCAACGACGGGTTCCGGATTGCGGAGGAGGACCTGCGCCTGCGGGGCCCCGGCGATTTCTTCGGCAAGCGGCAGCACGGCCTGCCCCAGCTGAAGGTGGCGGACTTTGCCTCCGATGTGGCCCTGCTCCGGGAGGCAAAGGAGGCCGCCGAGGCGCTGGTGGCGGCGGATCCGGAGCTGACGAAGCCGGAGCACGCCCCCTTGCGGCGGCGGATCCGGGAGATGTACGAGGCGGAGCCGGAGATCTTCAACTGAGCTGCAACTGCGGAGGAGAGGTGAAGAAACGTTGGAAATCCGCTTGGTACAGGGGGAAAAACAGAACTTTCTCCCCCTGCTCCTGCTGGGAGACGAGCAGGAGTCCATGATCCGCCGCTACCTGGAGTGCGGCGAGCTGTATGTGCTGCAGGAAGGGGAGCAAACTCTGGCGGTATGCGTGGTTACCCGACCGGAGCGGGAGACGGCGGAGATCAAAAACCTGGCGGTGGATCCCCGGTTTCAGCGCCGGGGATACGGCCGGCGGATGGTGGACTTTGTCCGGGAAACCTACGCCCCCTCCTGCCGCACCCTGCTTGTGGGTACCGGGGACAGTCCGATCACCATCCCCTTTTACCAGGCCTGCGGATTCCGGGAATCCCACCGGGTGGCGAACTTTTTCACAGACTACTACGACCACCCCATTTTTGAGGGTGGCCGCCAGCTGGTGGATATGGTATACTTAAAACTGGACTTGTCCCAAGGAGGAAATACTATGACGAAGAGAGAAAAGGTATCTGCCCTGCGCAACGACCCGAACGTCCACTACAACTGCGCCCAGTCCATGCTGATCCCCTTTGCCGGGGAGATCGGCATCACAGAGGAACAGGCCAACGCCCTGGCCCTGGACTTCGGCGGCGGCATGGGCTGCGGCGGCACCTGCGGAGCGCTCACCGGGACCCTCATGGCCATGGGGGGACTGGGGCTGCCTCAGGAGAAACGGGAGGAACTCATCGCCCGGTTTGTAGAGGAGCACGGCTGCATGGATTGCGACGGACTGCTCAATGGCCTGCAGCGCCACACGCCGGAGCAGAAGGTCCGGTGCGACGCCATCATCGCAGGCTGTATGGACTGGCTGTGTTCCCAGATGGGCCTGGACTGATTGACCCGAACTGACCTTTACGACAAGGAGAATAAACACACATATGGAAACCATCACGCAAATTCTGGCCCGGGAGCTGGACTGCCGGGAGGACTATATTGAAAATGTCATCCGGCTGCTGGACGAGGGGAACACGGTGCCCTTCATCGCCCGGTACCGCAAGGAACTCCACGGGGCCATGGATGACCAGCGCATCCGGGCCCTGGCGGACCGGCTGCAGTACCTGCGCAACCTCCAGACCCGGCGGGATGAGGTGAAGCAGGCCATCGAAAACCAGGGCAAGCTCACCGAGGAGCTGTCCGCCGCCATTGACGCCGCCGCCACCCTGGCGGAGGTGGAGGACCTGTACCGCCCCTACAAGCAGAAACGGCGCACCCGGGCCACCGTGGCCCGGGAGAGGGGGCTGGAGCCTCTGGCCCTGCTGCTCTTTGCCCAGGAGCGGGACTGCCCTGAGCCGCTGGCGGAGGCGGAAAAGTATATCGACTCTGAAAAGGGTGTGGACACGGCGGAAGACGCCCTTCAGGGGGCGTCGGACATTGTGGCGGAGCTGATTTCAGACGACGCGGCCCTGCGCAAGAGCCTGCGGGAGCTGTATCAGCGCCGGGCAAATCTGGTGTCGGCGGCCGCGGACAAGGAGCCGGAGGATACGGTGTACCGGCTCTACTACGACTTTTCCAGCCCGGTCAGCCGGGTCCAGGGCCATCAGGTGCTGGCTATCAACCGGGGCGAGCGGGAGGAAGTGCTGAAGGTATCGGTGGACATGGACCGGGAGGCCGCCCTGGTGGCCATCCGCCGGGCGGTGGTCAAACCGGGCAGCGCCGCCATGGACTTTGTCCGCGCCGCCGCCGAGGATGCCTACGACCGGCTCATCGCCCCCTCCCTGGAGCGGGAGGTGCGCAATGCTCTGACGGAGCAGGCGGACGAGGGGGCCATCGGCCAGTTTGCCCTGAATCTGAAGCCCCTGCTCATGCAGCCGCCGGTGAAGGGCTTTGTCACCATGGGTCTGGACCCCGGCTACCGCATGGGCTGCAAGGTGGCGGTGGTGGATCCCACCGGCAAGGTGCTGGACACCACGGTGGTCTACCCCACCCACGGAGAGCGGGGCAAGCAGGAGGCCATCGCCAAGCTCGCTCAGCTCATCCGCAGGCACCATGTGGCCCACATCGCCATCGGCAACGGCACCGCCAGCCGGGAGACAGAGCAGATGACCGTGGAGCTCATCCAGAAGGTGGGCGGCGGCGTGAGCTACATGATCGTCAACGAGGCGGGGGCCTCGGTGTACTCCGCCTCCAAGCTGGCCGCGGAGGAATTCCCGGACTTTGATGTGAACCTGCGCTCGGCGGTGTCCATTGCCCGGCGGCTCCAGGATCCCCTGGCGGAGCTGGTGAAGATCGACCCCAAGTCCATCGGCGTGGGCCAGTACCAGCACGACATGCCCCAGGCCCGGCTGAGCCAGGCCCTGGACGGGGTGGTGGAGGACTGCGTCAACGCCGTGGGGGTGGATGTGAACACTGCCTCCGCCCCGCTGCTCACCCGGGTGGCGGGCCTGAACGGCACCACCGCCAGGAACATTGTGAAGTACCGGGAGGAGAACGGTCCCTTCACCACCCGCAGGCAGATCCTGAAGGTGCCCAAGCTGGGCCCCAAGGCCTTTGAACAGTGCGCCGGCTTCCTGCGGGTGCCGGAGAGCCAGTCGCCCCTGGACCACACCGCGGTCCACCCGGAGAGTTATGCCGCCGCGGAGAAGCTGCTGGAGCTGTGCGGCTGCACCATGGCCGATGTGGAGGCGGGCACGCTGCCTGACCTGAAGAAACGGCTGGAGAGCTATGGGCTGGAACAGGCCGCCCAGGAGTGCGGCGTGGGAGTGCCCACCCTGCTGGACGTGGCGGCGGAGCTGATGAAGCCCGGCCGGGACCCCCGGGACGAGTTGCCCGCCCCGGTGCTACGCACCGACGTGCTGGACATCAAGGATCTGAAGCCGGGCATGGAGCTGAAGGGGACGGTGCGCAACGTCATCGACTTCGGTGCCTTCGTGGACATTGGCGTCCACCAGGACGGGCTGGTCCACATCAGCCAGATCTGCGACCGCTTCCTCAAGCACCCCTCCGAGGTGCTCAGCGTGGGGGATGTGGTCACCGTGTGGGTGAAAGAAGTGGATGAAAAGAGGAAGCGGATCTCGCTGACCATGCGGAAGGATAAGCTGTAATCGATTGAGGGCCGCGGCCCTGAAAGGGGGAGCACGTATGGACCTGGCCGAGCGAAAGGCCCGCATCCTGTATGGCCAGCACCTGACCGCCCCGGCGGATCAGGGGACGGTGTGCAGGGACTTAAACGGCGTCCAGGCCCAGTTCCTGTCCGCCGCCCTCCACGCCCTGGCCATCCGCACGACAGGGCCGGTGGAGCCGGATCAGCTGGTGAAGAGCTGGACCATCCGGGGCACCGTCCACCTGTTTGACCCCGCCGACCTGCCCCTGTTCCTCCACGAGGGGCGGACCCACTACCTGCGGCCCATCGACCAGATGGTGGCGGACGAGCACATCACCCTGGAGCGGAAGGAGTGCTTTGCCGGCCTTATCCTGGATGAACTGGCCGGGGGACCCCGCCGCCGGGAGGATTTGAAGGCCGCCTGTCTTGCCGCCGGCATGACCGAGGGAGAGAGCCGGAGCGTGTTCAACGGCTGGGGCGGCACCTTCCGGTATCTGGCGGAGACGGGGCGGATCACCCACGTGGTGGGGGAGGACAAGGCCTTCCGGCTGTGTCCGCCCTTCACCCCCATGGCGGAGGAGCCCGCCCGGCTGGAGCTGGCCCGGCGGTACTTCGCCCACTACGGCCCGGCCACGGTGCGGGACGCGGCCTACTTCTTCGGCAAGCCCCAGCGGGAGGTCAAGGGGTGGATGGACTGGCTGCCTCTGGAACACGCCCAGGTGGATGGAAGAGACTGCTTCTGGCTGGACGACGGGAGGACCGACTGGCCGGAGGTGCCCGACTGCCTGTTCCTGGCTGGGTTTGACCAGCTGATGCTGGGCTATCAGAAAGCGGAGAGCGTTTTCCTGCCGAAAGAGTACATCCGGGGGATCTTCAACCTGTCGGGCATCGTCATGGCCCCCATTTTGCTCCGGGGCCGGGTGGCGGGCCGGTGGAAGCAGAGGGAGGGAAAGCTGACCCTCACCCCCTTTGGCCGCTGGACCGCCCGGGACCGAAAGATGGCGGAGCGGACGGCGGAGGGCCTCTGGCCGGTGAAACAAGTGGTTTGGGAGGAGGCCTGATTGAAGGTCGCCGGGTCTCGTCCCGGCGGGCGGTTTTTTCGGGTTTCGCCCCGAGGGCGACCTACTTTCTGTGCGAACAGAAAGTAGGCAAAGAGTCGCTCAGGGGGAGTCAAGCCGAGTCGAGCCGGCAAAGGGTGCCAGCTCTCCAGGCTTGCCGCCCCCTGAGAACCCCCGAAAGGGCACGGGGGCGTCAGTCGAGGTGCAATGTTCTCTTTCCGGCATCCTTGACACGACGGTGCGGAGGTTCCCCCGGCGGGCTATGCCCTTCTGCGGACAGAGTGACGGCAGACTTGAGCACCCAATGGGTTGCCTGGCTGGGCATAAGATTAGAAAGCGAATGCGTCTACCGGGTTCAAATCCTGTACCGGGCGCAAATCCCGGCACAGTTTACGGTTTTCGGGTCAAGCGCCCTTCGATAGAACAGGAAAGCCCGTCCAATTTCCCGGGCAGGCGCCCGCCTGGGTGCATAAGACTGCCGTCACTCTGTCGGCACAAGGCAGGAGGCCGCCGTGGGAATTGCCCACGCCGTCGACTTTGCGCGCCGGAAAGGTGTCGGTGCATTCCAACTGACGCCCCCGTGCCCTTAACGGGGGTTCTTAGGGGGCAAATCATAAGGGCGCGACCTTCGCCCGCCGATTTGCGCCCCTAAGTGGCTTTTTGGTTCCTTTTTGTCCACACAAAAAGGAACCTGCCGTCAGGCGGAACCTGACTCGCCCGCCGGGGCGGGTCCCGACGACCATAACCCCGCCCGCCGGTGCGGGAACCGGCAAAACCTGAACTCCGGGAGGAATTTCTATGAGCGGAACCCTGTATGTAGTCCCCACCCCCATCGGCAACCTGGGGGACATCTCCAAGAGGATGGCGGACACCCTGGCCCTGGCGGACTTCATCGCCGCCGAGGACACCCGGGTGACGGTGAAGCTGCTCAACCACCTGGGGCTCAGAAAGCCCATGACGCCCTACCACCGGCACAACCAGGACACGGCAGGGCCGGCCATTCTGGAGCGGCTGCAGGCAGGGGAGAGCTGCGCGCTGGTCACCGACGCGGGGACACCTGCCATCTCCGATCCGGGCGAGGATCTGGTGGCGCTGTGCGCCGGAGCGGGAGTCCCGGTGTGTGCCATCCCCGGGCCCTGCGCCCTGTCCACCGCCCTGTCAGTGGCCGGGCTGCCCACAGCCCGGTTCACGTTCGAGGGCTTCCTCCCCCAGAACAAAAAGAACCGCAGAGCCAGGCTGGATGCGCTGCGGGGGGAGGAGCGGACCATGGTGTTCTATGAGGCGCCCCACAAGCTGGCCGCCACCCTGGAGGAGCTGGCGCAGGTGCTGGGAGAAGACCGCCGGGCGGTGCTTTGCAGGGAGCTGACCAAACTCCACGAGGAGATCCTGCGCGCCACGCTGGGAGAGTTGGCGGAGACCTTCCGGCAGCGGGAACCCCGGGGCGAATTTGTGCTGGTGGTGGATGGAAGCGATCCGGTGCAGGAGGAAGCGGGGGATCCGCAGGCGGCATTGGAGCGGGTGGCGGCGCTGCGGGAGCAGGGTTGCTCCCTGAAGCAGGCGGCGGCCCAGGCGGCGGAAGAGTTCGGCCTGAAACGCCGGGATCTGTACGAAATGGCCCTGGGGAAGCGGTGAAACGAAGTCGGAATCCAGCCGGCTTTGCGCAGGCGAATATACCCTGCGTATATTTTTCGACAAAAATCTCCCTTATAATGGAATCCAAACGAAAGAAAAAAGACCGTGGGACGGATCCCGCGGTCTTTTTTATAAAACGGCAGACTCATTTTTGGGACTGAGCCAATTCCTTCATGCACTCCGGGCAAATGTTTTTTCCCTTGAAATGGATGATATCCCGGGATTCACCGCAGAAAATACAGGCGGGCAGGTACTTCTTCAGAATGATGGAAGACCCGTCCACGTAAATTTCCAGCGGATCCCGCTCTGCGATGTCCAGAGTGCGGCGCAGTTCGATGGGCAGGACAATTCGGCCCAACTCGTCAACTTTTCTTACGATTCCAGTAGATTTCATTGTGGGTTTTCCTCCTTGATGCGGAACATTGAATGGCTTATAACTCATGAACCATGCTTATTATAACATATCGTATAATCTTGTCAATCGGAAAATGGTGAAAAATAGAACTAAATGGCATGTCATGGCGGATTATAGAAAAGCTGCTTCGGACATGATCTTCCAGGGGGATGCGTATAGTAGCACAGGACGATTCCGGGAGAGCGGCCCGGGTGAATTTCGGGGAGGGAGACCGATATGGCAATGGCTTGGATTTGGACTGTGATGGTGGGCGGCGCGATTTTGTGCGGGCTGGCCACCGGACGGGGTGAGGCGGTGTCGGCGGCGGCACTGGAGGGCGCGGGAGCGGGCATAGAACTGTGCCTGGCCATGGCGGGGACCCTGTGTCTCTGGATGGGGATCATGGAGGTGATGCGCCGCTCCGGCCTGGCCGGCGGCCTGTCCAGGCTGCTGCGCCCGGTGCTGGGGCGGCTGTACCCGGACTTTGCCGGGGAGCGTGGGGTGATGGACGCCGTGAGCGCCAATGTCTCGGCCAATCTGCTGGGGCTGGGCAACGCGGCAACCCCGCTGGGGCTGGAGGCGGCCAGGCGTATGGCCGAACGATCCCCGGGGGAGGCCTCGGACAGCCTGTGTATGCTGGTGGTGTGCAATACGGCATCCATTCAGCTGATTCCCGCCACGGTGGCCGGCCTGCGGGCGGCGGCAGGATGCCAGACCCCCTTTGACATTCTGCCGGCGGTGTGGCTGACATCCGCGCTGTCCGTAACAGCGGGAGTGCTGGCGGCGAGGCTGTTTTCCAGGCTCTGGAGGTGAGGACATGGAACTGGCTATGTCCATGGTGGTGCCGGGGCTGATGCTGTCGGTGTCCCTGTGGGGGCTGGCCCGGGGGGTGGATCTCTGGGGGGCGCTGACCGCCGGGGCGCAGGAGGGGCTGCAGGTGTGCCTGCGCATCGCCCCGGCGCTGGTCTGCCTGCTCACGGCGGTGTATATGCTCCGGGCCTCCGGGGCGCTGGAGCTGCTGGGCAACCTGCTGGAGCCGGTGCTGACGGCGGTGGGCATCCCGCCGGAGACCATCGGCCTGCTGCTGGTGCGGCCGGTGAGCGGTTCCGCCGCCCTGGGGGTGGGGGCGGAGCTGATGCAGGCCTACGGGCCGGACTCTCTGGTGGGCCGCACGGCGGCGGTGATGCTGGGCTCCACGGAGACCACCTTTTACACGGTGGCGGTCTATTTCAGCGCTGCGGGGATCACCCGGACCCGCTATGCCATTCCGGCGGCCCTGTGCGGGGATCTGGTGGGCTTTCTGGCCGCCAGCTGGACGGTGCGCCTGCTGATGGGAGGATGAAGAGGGGCAAAACTGTGTCCGCAGGCAGCGGACTTTCGTCTTTTTAAAGCAAACTTCAAACAAGTGGGGCGGATTTCATAGCAGTTCCGCTGATTTTTGGCCGCGAAACGTTTCCCACATTGCAATAAAACGGCTGCGGGATTATAATTGTAATAGTTTTCACGCAACTTTTTTGCAAGGAGGCGTTTCCATGTCCGCACAATTCTCAAAAGTGTTGGCTGCCAACCGCGGTGAGATTGCCATCCGCATCTTCCGGGCCTGTTATGACCTGGGGCTGCACACCGTGGCCATGTATTCCAACGAGGACATCAACTCCCTCTTCCGCATCAAGGCGGACGAGGCCTACCTCATCGGCGAAAACCAGTCTCCCCTGGGGGCGTATCTGGACATTCCGGGTATCATTGACCTGGCCCGGCGCCGCGGCGTGGATGCCATCCATCCAGGCTACGGCTTCCTGAGCGAAAATGCCCAGTTTGCCAAGGCCTGTGAGGACAGCGGCATCAAATTCATCGGCCCACCCTCCCACATCCTGGCCCAGATGGGCGACAAGCTGGCGGCCAAGTCCACCGCCATCGCCTGCGGTGTGCCCATCATCCCCGGCTCCACCAAGCCTCTGAAGGACGCGGACGAGGCCGTGGAGATGGCGGTGAGCTACGGCTTCCCCGTGATTCTGAAGGCGGCGGCTGGCGGCGGCGGCCGGGGCATGCGCCGGTGCGACAGCGAGGAGGATGTGCGCCGGGAGTTCCAGCTGGTGAAGAACGAGGCCAAGAAGGCCTTCGGCAACGAGGACATCTTCATCGAGAAGTTCCTGGTGCAGCCCAAGCACATTGAGGTGCAGATTCTGGCCGACGAGCACGGCAATGTGATGCACCTGGGGGAGCGGGACTGCTCCCTCCAGCGCCGCTATCAGAAGGTGGTGGAGTATGCTCCCGCCTGGTCCGTGCCCAAGGAGACCATCGAGGCCCTGCGGGCGGACGCGGTGAAGATTGCGAAACACGTCAACTATGTCAACGCCGGCACCGTGGAGTTCCTGGTGGACGGAAAGAGCGGCCAGCACTACTTCATTGAGATGAATCCCCGCATCCAGGTGGAGCACACCGTCACCGAAATGGTCACCGGAGTGGATCTGGTGCGGGCCCAGATCCTCATCGCCGAGGGATATCCCCTGTCCCACCCGGCCATCGGTCTGGCCAGCCAGGACGATCTGCACATCAACGGCTACGCCATCCAGTGCCGGGTGACCACCGAGGACCCGGCCAACAACTTTGCCCCCGACACCGGCAAGATCACCGCCTACCGCTCCGCCGGCGGCTTCGGCGTCCGGCTGGACGGCGGCAACGCCGCCGCGGGCACGGTGATCTCTCCCTACTACGACTCCCTGCTGGTGAAGGTCACCGCCTGGGACAACACCTTTGAGGGAGCCTGCCGCCGGGCCACCCGGGCCATCAACGAGGAGCACGTCCGGGGTGTGAAGACCAACATCCCCTTCGTCACCAACATCCTCACCCACCCCGCCTTCCACGCCGGGGCCTGCCACACCAAATTCATCGACGACACCCCCGAACTGTTCGACATTGAGAACAGCAAGGACCGGGCCACCAAGGTGCTGAAGTATATCGCCCAGATCCAGGTGGACAACCCGGACAGCGAGCGGCATCAGTACGATACGCCCCGCTTCCCCACCCCCAGGGGAGACAAACCCCTGTGCGGCCTGAAGCAGCTGCTGGACACCAAGGGCCCCGAGGCGGTGAAGCAGTGGGTGCTGGACCAGAAGAAACTGCTCATCACCGACACCACCATGCGGGACGCCCACCAGTCTCTGCTCTCCACCCGGATGCGCACCCGGGATATGGTGAAGGGCGCCGACGGCGTGGCCGAAATTCTCAACGACTGCTTCTCCCTGGAGATGTGGGGCGGCGCCACCTTTGACACCGCCTACCGCTTCCTCCACGAGTCCCCCTGGGAGCGGCTGGACATGCTCCGGGAGAAGATCCCCAACATCCCCTTCCAGATGCTGCTGCGGGGCTCCAATATGGTGGGCTACGCCAACTTCCCCGATAATCTGGTGCGGGAGTTTGTGCGGGAGGCCGCCCGCTCCGGCATCGACGTGTTCCGGGTCTTTGACTCCCTGAACTGGCTGCCCGGCATGGAGGTGGCCATGGACGAGGTCCTGAACCAGAACAAGCTGCTGGAGGCCACCGTGTGCTACACCGGCGACATCCTGGACCCCAAGCGGGACAAGTATACTCTGAAATACTATGTGGACATGGCCAAGGAGCTGGAGCGCCGGGGCGCCCACACCCTGTGCATCAAGGACATGTCCGGCCTGCTCAAACCCTACGCCGCCAAGAAGCTGGTGAGCACCCTGAAGCAGGAGGTGGGTCTGCCCATCCACCTGCACACCCACGACACCACCAGCAACCAGGTGGCCGCCTATCTCATGGCCGCCGAGGCGGGGGTGGACATTGTGGACTGCGCCACCGCCTCCCTGTCCTCCCTCACCAGCCAGCCCTCCCTGTCCGCCGTGGTGGCGGCCCTGGAGGGTCAGGAGCGGGATACCGGGCTGGATCTGCGGGAGGTGCAGAGGCTGGACAACTACTGGGCGGACGTGCGCCTGCGCTACTCCAACTTCGACGAGGGCCTGAAGAGCCCCACCACCGACATCTACCGCTACGAGATTCCCGGCGGCCAGTACACCAACCTGTATCCCCAGGTGGTGTCCCTGGGCCTGGGTTCCCGGTTTGAGGAAGTCAAGGAGATGTACCGCACCGTCAACGAGATGCTGGGCGACATCGTGAAGGTGACCCCCTCCTCCAAGATGGTGGGCGACCTGGCCATCTTCATGGTGCAGAACGATCTGACCCCGGAGAACATCGTGGAGCGGGGCAAGAGCCTGTCCTTCCCGGACAGCGTGGTGAGCTACTTCAAGGGTATGATGGGCCAGCCGGCCTGGGGCTTCCAGCCGGAGGGCCTCCAGGAGGTGGTGCTCAAGGGCGAAAAGCCCATCACCTGCCGCCCCGGCGAGCTGCTGCCCGACGTGGACTTTGAGAAGACCAAGCAGGAAATGCTCCGCTTCACCGACCAGGAGCACGCAGATAACCGGGCCGTGCTGTCCTACTCCATGTTCCCCAAGGTGTATGAGGACTACTGCAAGCACCGCAAGGAGTACGGCTATATCATGCGCATGGGCAGCCATGTGTTCTTCAACGGCATGGCCCTGGGCGAGACCAACAAGATCAACATCGAGGACGGCAAGACCCTGGTCATCCGCTACCTGGGCCTGGGCGACCAGAACGAGGACGGCACCCGCACCGTGAACTTCGAGCTCAACGGCATGCGCCGGGAGGTGTCCGTGCCCGACAAGCACGCCGAGGTGAAGGGCAAGACTGTGGTGCTGGCCGACCCGGAGGACAAGAGCCAGGTGGGCTCCTCCATCCCCGGCATGGTGTCCAAGGTGAATGTGAAGCCCGGCGATGAGGTGAAGGAGAACCAGGTGCTGGCGGTCATCGAGGCCATGAAGATGGAAACCAGCGTGGTGGCCCGGATGGACGGCGTCATCGACCAGGTGATGGTGAAGGAGGGCACCTCCGTCAAGGCCGGCGAGCTGCTGATGACCATCAAGGTGAAGAACTGAATTTCCCGGGCACAGTTTTCGCCGCCCTTGGGCGGAAACGGAGCCAACCGAACCATACGAAAACAGCACCCCGGAGGCCGCGGCCTTCGGGGTGCTGTTCATTTTGAAACGTTCCGACTGACTCACCGTCCGGACATGGGGGTGTAGTCGGTGTGGGTGCCCACATATTTGTAGGCGGGGCGGATGATCTTGCCCATATTGATGAGCTCCTCAATGCGGTGGGCGGACCAGCCGGCCACACGGGCCATGGCGAAGATGGGGGTGTACAGTTCCAGGGGCAGGTCCAGCATGTGATAGACAAAGCCGGAATAGAAGTCCACATTGGCGGATACGCCCTTGTACATCTTCCGTTCGCCGGCAATCACCTCAGGGCCCAGCCGCTCCACCAGGGAGTAGAGCTGATACTCCTCATCCCGGCCCTTCTCCTGGGAGAGCTTTTCCACGAAGGAGCGCAGCAGGTTGGCGCGGGGGTCGGACAGGGAGTACACGGCGTGGCCCATGCCGTAGATGAGTCCGGCCTTGTCAAACGCCTGCTTGTTCAGCAGGGCCAGCAGATAGTGGCGGATTTCATCCTCATCCTTCCAATCCCGCACCGTCTTCTTCAGATCCTCAAACATCTGGATGACCTTGATGTTGGCGCCGCCGTGGCGGGGGCCCTTCAGGGAGGCCAGTGCGGCGGCCATGCAGGAGTAGGTGTCTGTGGCGGAGGAGGTGACCACGTGGGTGGTGAAGGTGGAGTTGTTGCCGCCGCCATGGTCTGCATGAAGGGTGAGACAGACATCCAGCACATGGGCCTCCCAGAAGGAGTAGGCGGAGTCGGGGCGCAGCAGCGCCAGAATGTTTTCCGCGGTGGACAGATCCGCTCTGGGGGCGTGGATGTACAGGCTGTTGCCCTCTTTGTAGTTGTAGGCCTGGTAGCCGTAGACGCTGAGCATGGGGAACAGGGCGATGAGCTGTACGCACTGACGCATGACGTTGGGCAGGGAGATGTCGTCACAGCGGTCATCGTAGGAGGCCAGGTTGAGTACGCTGCGGGCCAGGGAGTTCATGATATCGTGGCTGGGAGCCTTCAGAATAATGTCCCGCACAAAGTTGTTGGGCAGCGTGCGATAGTAAGCCAGCTGACTGCAGAATTCCTTCAGCTGCTGCTGATCGGGCAGATGACCCAGCAGAAGCAGATAGGCGGTTTCCTCAAAGCCGAAGCGCTTGTCCTTCAATGCGCCGCGGACCAGATCTTCCACATCAATGCCCCGATAGTACAGTTTGCCTTCGCAGGGGACCTCTTGTCCATCGACGATCTTTTTTGCCACAATGTCGGAGATCTCCGTTAGACCGGCCAGGACGCCCTTGCCGTTCATATCGCGCAGACCGCGTTTTACATCGTACTTCACGTAATCGTCCGGGTTGATGGAGCTGTTGCGCACCGCCAGGGCGGCCAGCGCTTCAATTTCCGGGGTGATGTTGCAGTAGTTGGGGTTGCTCGCCATAAATTACCTCCTTATACGGCTGCGGCGTCATGCCGCCGGGTGAAAATATATGTGATGCACATACTATATCATAGAAATGTTACGAAACCATGAAGGGCGGGGAAAATTTGTGAAAAGCGGCAGGGGACCCCGCCGCTTATCCATCGCCGGGAGTCCGGGTTCCGGACTTCTGGTGAAGTTCAGATTTCTGGAGTTGATTGCGCGCGCAGCGCGTCCCGCCTGTGGCGGGTCCCGGAGCGGGACATCACTGGGCGTAATAGTTGATCAGGCAGCCGGCGAGGATGATGTCCCGCGTCCCCACGGGGCAGGGCCCCGTGGGGGCCCCGGATTTGATTTGGCCGGTCGGAAGTGAATTCCGTCCGTCCCAAGGTTTTGCCGGGGCAAAACACTTGTGCGCGCGCAGCGCGTCCCGCCTGCGGCGGGTCCCGGAGCGGGACATTATTGAGCGTAATAGTTGATCAGGCAGCCGGCCAGGATGATGTCCCGCTCCTCCCGGGTGAGGCCGGGCAGGGTGAGGGTGAGGGCATCCTTGCTGCCGTCTTTGCGCAGGACGGTGGCCTGGATGGTGTCTCCGTCTCCCTCCAGCAGGGCGCGGATGCCGGGGAGGTATACCCGGTCGCCGCTCTGGAGGTTCACCTGCTCCAGGCCGGCGGCGATGAAGGGCAGCATGCCCCAGTTGACCACGTTGGAGCGGTAGCGCTTGGTGGCGTACTCCTGGGCGATGTTGGCGCAGCCCCCCAGCACCCGCTGGCAGGAGGCGGCCTGCTCCCGGGCGGAGCCGTCGCCGGGCTTCAGGGCCATCACCAGGGAGCCCAGGCCGGTGCGGGCCGGGTCGAAGCCGGCCAGGGCCTCTCCCACCTGGGGATCGGCGGCGTTCTGGCGGCGCAGCAGTTCCACCGCCTTCACCGCCTTGGCCCGGGGAACGTACTGCGGGTCCTTCCGGGACAGAGCGAAGTCAGACAGCCGCAGGGGGTTGGAACGGTAAGAGGAGGTCTCCCCGGAGGGGATGAGCTCGTCGGTGGTGGTCACCGGGTCGTAGATGGCGGCGCACACGGTGAGCAGCAGGTCCTCCGGCAGGGGGATCTGCTCCGGCCAGTCGGCGATGTTGGGCCCGAACACCAGCTCCTGGCTGGGGTCCGGCTTGCCCACGCCGTAGTACACCCGGGACTTGTAGGCGGAGCTGTCATAGGCCCACTGCTCATCGGCGCGGTCGGCGGGGACGTCGGGCAGCTGGTCGGCGGCGGTGAGCACGCCGCCCATTTTGGCGGTGGCGGCGATGGACCGGGCGTCCATGAGGGCCACATAGGACACCTGGCCGTCGCCGGGCTTGGAGCCCTCCCGGTTGGGGAAGTTGCGGGTGGAGTGGCGGATGGAGAAGCCGCCGTTGGCGGGCACATCCCCGGCGCCGAAGCAGGGGCCGCAGAAGCAGGAGCGCAGCGAGGCTCCGGCGGCCATGAGGTCGGAACTATACCCCTGCTTGGTGAGCTCCAGCAGGATGGGCATGGAGCCGGGGTAGCAGGACAGCCAGAAGGAATCGGAGCCCAGACGGGCATCCTTGAGGATCTCCGCGGCCCGGCGCAGGTTCTGATAGGTGCCGCCGGAACAGCCGGCGATCACCGCCTGATCCACCCGGAACTGGCCGTTCACGATCTTGTCGGTGAGGGGGGCTGGGGGCTCGATGCCCAGCTGGTGACGGGTGTCCTCCTCCACCTGGTGGAGCAGGTCGGCCATGTTTTCCTGGAACACCCGGATGGGATAGGCGTTGGAGGGGTGGAAGGGCAGGGCGATCATGGGCTCCACCTTTTCCAGCTCCACCACGATGGCCCGGTCATACCAGGCGCCCTCCTGGGGGGCCAGCTGCCGGTAGCTGTCCCCACGGCCGAAGAGGGTGAGGGCGGCTTGGGTCTGTTCATCCGTCTGCCAGATGGAGGACAGGCAGGTGGTCTCGGTGGTCATCACGTCGATGCCGGCCCGGTAGTCCACAGACAGATTGGCCACGCCGGGGCCGAAGAACTCCATGACGGCGTTCTTCACCGTTCCGGCTTTGAAGGTGGCGCCCACCAGGGCCAGGGCCACGTCCTGGGGACCCACGCCGGGCCGGGGGGCGCCGGTGAGATAGACGGCCACCACCGGGGGATAGGCGATGTCGTAGGTCTTGCGCAGCAGCTGACGGGCCAGCTCGGGGCCGCCCTCGCCCACCGCCATGCAGCCGTAGGCCCCGTACCGGGTGTGGGAGTCAGAGCCCAGAATCATGGTGCCGGGGGCGGCATACCGCTCCCGCATGTAGGAGTGGATCACCGCCTGATGGGCGGGGACAAACTCACCGCCGTACTTTTTGGCGGCGGACAGGCCGAAGACATGGTCATCCTCGTTGATGGTGCCCCCCACGGCGCACAGGGAGTTGTGGCAGTTGGTGAGCACATAGGGCAGCGGGAACTGCTGCATCCCGGAGGCCCGGGCGGTCTGGATGATGCCCACGTAGGTGATGTCATGGGACGCCATGGCGTCAAACCGGATCTGGAGCTTGTCCGGATGGCCGGAGGTGTTATGTGCCTGAAGAATGGACCAGGCCATGGTGGCCCGGACGCCCGCCTCGTCTTTGGGGGCGGGGACCAGACGGCCGGCCTGCCATTTCATTCCTTCGTTGTGAATGGTCAGCATGAAGATTCCTCCTGTGGAGTGATTTGCTTTAGTGTACCAAATTATCGGGCCCATTGCAAGATGCGCCGGGAAAAAACGTGCCGTGTCGGGCCAGGGGTCCGGGCGAGCTCCGGACAAAAGCGGCACAGCTCCGGGCGGTAGAGAACCCGGAGCTGTGCCGCTGGAACCGTGAGATTGAGGGGAAAACCGCGCCGACGGCGCAGGGTGCGGGACCGCGGGAGAGGGCAGGGTGCAGGCAGGGCAGCCCCTCACCCCCGGATCATTTTCAGAATGCCGCGGAAGAAGTGGCCGTTGGCCATCTCCAGCAGGCCGGGGAATATGCCGCCCTTCATCCCGCTGGAGATCTGCATGTTCCGGAGGGGGCTCTCCACGGAGGCGGCCATCATCATGCGGAACTGGGGGTCTTCGTAGTCCTTTTTGCCGCCGCAGCCCCTGGCGATGACGGATTCCGTGGCCTTGTACATCAGCTTCATCACCAGGCTGTACTGCCGCATCTCATCCACGGTGTTGTCCATGGTGAACTGCCCCTTCCGGAGCACCGGCGGCTGGTGGCGCCGGCCCAGCATGGCCTCCCACTGTGCCCGGTCCGGCGCGCCCTGGGGGTGTTCATACCAGCTGCCCCCCTGCCAGGCGGGGACGGGCAGGGCTTCGCCCTCCACCCGGATCACAGTGTGCAGGGGCAGGTCGTCCGAGCTGCCCCCCACCAGGACGGTGTACTCCCCTGCGGGCACCTTCCAGCCGTCCTGCCAGAGGGCGAAGCTGCGCTGGTCCAGGGTAAAGCGCACCTGGGCGCGCTCCCCGGGCTGGAGGAATACCTTCTGAAAACCCTTCAGCTCCTTCGCCGGACGGTATACCCCGTCCCGGGGCGGTGCGATGTAGAGCTGTACCACCTGCGCGCCGGCGGCGGAGCCGGTGTTGGCAACAGTGCAGGTGACCTGCCCGTCCTTTACACTCAGGTCAGAGAAGGCAAAGGTGGTATAGCTCAGTCCGTGGCCGAAGGCCCAGCGGACAAGCACCCCGGCCTTGTCGTAATAGCGGTAGCCCACATAGATCCCCTCCCGGTACTCCGCATCCCGGCCTGTGCCGAAGTAGGAGCTGCTCACGCAGTCGCAATAGCGCACCGGCCAGCTCTCCGCCAGCTTGCCGGAGGGATTCACCCGGCCGTACAGCAGGTCGGCCGCGGCGGCGCCGCCGGCCTGGCCGGGCAGGCCCAGGTAGAGAATGGCGTTCACCTGGTCCGCCCAGGGGCACTCCACCGCGCTGCCGCAGCTGAGCACCACCACGGTGTTGGGGTTGGCCGCCGCCACCGCCTGGATGAGCTTCCGGTGGCCGTCGGGCATGCTCATGTCTTTCCGGTCGAAGCCCTCGGACTCGTACCGGTCGGGAAGGCCGGCAAAGACCACGGCCACGTCGGCCTGCCTGGCCGCGGCCGCCGCCTCGTCCAGCAGGGCCTGGGTGGTCTCGCCGCGCTCCGTGCAGCCCTGGGCAAAGGCCGCGCCGGGCATGGCGTCCCGGGCGGAGGTGAGGCGGGTGGGGTTGATGTGGCTGGAGCCCGCGCCCTGATAGCGGGGCGTCTGGGCCATGGCGCCGATGAGCGCCACCTTCTGGCCGGGCCGGAGGGGCAGCGCACCCTGGTTCTGCAGCAGTACTGCCCCCTCCGCCGCGGCTTTGCGGGCCAGGGCGTCGTGGTCGTCGAAGCGGGCGTCGCCGCTGCCCTGCTTCCGGGACTTTTCAAGGAGCGCCAGCACCCGCCGGGCGCAGGCGTCCACAGCGGACTCCGGCAGCTGGCCGGAGCGCACCGCCTGGGCCGCCTCCCGGAACATATAGTTGCTGCCCCCGGGCATGTTCAGGTCGCAGCCGGCCCGGAAGGCCTCGATCCGGTTGCACATGGCCCCCCAGTCGGTGACCACCAGGCCGTCAAAGCCCCAGTCGGTGCGGAGAATGTCGGTGAGCAGCGCCTTGTTGTCGCTGCAGTGGGTGCCGTTGAGCTTGGGGTAGGCGCACATGACGGTGGCGGGCCGGCCCTCCTTGACGGCGATCTCAAAGGCGGTGAGGTAGATCTCCCGCAGGGTGCGCTGGTCCAGCACGCTGTCCGAGGTGAACCGGCACAGCTCCTGGGAGTTGGCGGCGAAGTGCTTCAGGCTGGCGGCGGTGCCGTTTTCCTGCAGGCCCCTGATGTGGGCCGCGGCCAGCTTGCCGGCCAGATAGGGGTCCTCGCTGAAGTACTCAAAATTGCGCCCGCACAGGGGGTTGCGCTTGATGTTCGCCCCCGGGCCCAGGACCAGGGCCACCCCCAGGGCCTGCGCCTCCTGGCCGATGGCCGCGCCCACCTGGCCCACCAGCTGGGGGTCCCAGGAGTCGGCCAGGGTGACGGCGGTGGGGAAACAGGTGGCGGGGGCGGACCGGTTGACCCCCAGCATGTCCGTGCCGCCGGTGAGATCCTGCTTGCGCAGGCCGTGGGGGCCGTCGCACATGAAGATGGCGGGGATGCCGTATTGGTCCATGGCCCGGGTCTGCCAGAAGTTGGCCCCCTCGCACAGGGCGATTTTGTCCTCCAGGGTCATCTGTTTCAGCGTTTTTTCCACGTCCATGCTCACACCTCCTGAATTTCATAGCGCTGTGTCCCGGGGCCCTGCCGCCATTCCCTGCCGTCGGGCAGGCGGACGTCGGCAACGCAGTTGACGGGGACGGTGACGGTGAAGGTCCAGCCGCCGGCCGTCTTCTCCCAGCCGCTCTCCACCCTGCCCCAGACGCTCTGATAGGCCGCCCGGGCGTGGGTGAAGTGTCCGCCGGGCCGGGGGGCGATGGTGAACTGGTTCTCCCCGGCCACCCGGATGCCGCACATGGTGTCGAACAGCCACTGGACCACCGCGCCTTTGGAGTAGTGGTTCAGGGAGCCCACGCCGCCCCGGGCGTTGGGGCCCTCCCAGCTCTCCCAGATGGTGGTGGCCCCGTGTTTGGGCATGGCCAGCCAGCCGGGGATCTCCTCGTTCTCCAGCAGGCGGTAGGCGTATTCCACGTCCATGTCCGCCAGTACGTAGAGGATCATGGGAGTGGACAGAAAGCCCGTGCCCAGCCGCCAGTGATAGTGGTCCAGGGCCTGGAGCAGCCGCCCCCTGGCGTACTGCGTCTGTGTTTCATCCAGCAGCTTCAGGTACAGGGGACGCACCAGCTTGGCCTGCCGGTCGGTGTCCAGGCTGTGTTTCCTGCTCTCCACCAGGTGTTGGTAGCCCAGGCGCACCCGGGCGGCCACTGCGGTGAACTGCCTGGCGTCATCGGTATGGCCCAGCACGGCGGCGATCTCCGCCATGCGGTCCAGGAGCAGGGCGATGTAGGCGGTGGTCTCCTCCGGGTGGGGGGAGATGAAGTCGGAGATGGTAAACGCCTTCACATCCACCGGCTCGGTCCACTCGCCGTAGGACTGGCCGTAGTTGGAGATGTATTTGCGGTAGTTCCGCTGGATCCCGGTGGGAACGCCGGTGAGGTAGTGCTTCCCCAGGGTCTTGATCTTGTACCGGGCAAAACGGCACATGGCGCCGTAGTTGTCCGCCAGAATGTCCCGGTCGCCATACCGCTGGTACAGCTCATAGGGGATGAACACCCCGGCATCGGACCAGCCGGGGGAGCCGTCCATGACGTTCATGTAGAAGTCCACGCCCCCCACCGGGGCGATCTGGGTGAAGCAGCCGTTTTTGTGCTGGGCGTCAGTGAGGTCCCGCTCATACTTCCGGGCCATGGCGTCATAGTTGAAGAGCCAGCAGGCGGTGGGGCAGAAGAGCTGGGCGTCCCCCGTCCAGCCGTGGCGCTCCCGGGTGGGGCAGTCGGTGGGCAGGTCGGCGTGGTTGTTCTTGGCGCTCCACACGGTGTTCTCCACGAACTGGTTCAGCAGCTGGTTGGAGCTGTCAAACCAGCCGGTGCGCTCCAGATCGGAGTAGACGGCGATGGCCTCAAAGTCCTCCGGGGCGAAGGGCACGTCGGTCTCCACCAGGATGTATTGGAAGCCGAAGATGGCAAAGGTGGTCTTGTAGTCGTTGCGCCCGTCCCTGCAGGTGTAGCGCACCTGCTGGAGGGGGGTGACCCGCTTCCTGGTGGCGCACTGGATGTTCTTCTGGGTGAACTCCCCGCCCTCATCCAACAGCTCGCCGAAGCGCAGCCTGATCTCCTGCCCGGCCCTGGCATCCAGGGAGAAGCGGACGTAGCCGGCGATGTTCTGGCCGAAGTCCAGCACCCGCTTCCCCGAGGGGGTGGTGAGCAGGCGGGGGCGCAGCCGCTCATGCTCGGTGACGGGCACGTTGTCGGAGGCGGAGGGGACCACCGGGTGGCGGGTCACCCGGGCCCTGCCGGAGTAGCTGGGGGCCAGGCGGGCGTCCACCTCCTCCCCGTCCTGGTTGTCCGCCATGCGGAGGGGGCCGTCGTTGGACCAGTCCCAGCTCCCGTCGGTGGCCACGGTCTGTACCGAGCCGTCCGCCCCGGTGAGCTCCAGCTGGGCCAGCAGTTTGGTCTGGGTGCCGTACTGATTCCGCAGGCCCCAGGCCCCCGTGCCGCCCCGGTACCAGCCGTCCGCCAGCTGGATGGTGAGCTCGTTCTCCCCCTCCCGCAGCAGGGGGGCCACATCGTAGGTCTGGTACTGCACCCGTTTCCGGTAGTCGGTGATGCCGGGGGCCAGGACGAAGTCGCCCACCCGCCGGCCGTTGATCCGGGCCTCGTACAGGCCGCAGGCGGTGAGATACAGCCGGGCACGCTTCACGCCGGAGCCGTCAAAGGTCTTCCGGAAGCAGTCCACCGGATAGCGGCGCTTTTTCTCCACCTTGTAGTCGCCGCTGATCCATTTCCCGCTCCAGTCGGAGGGGTGCAGCAGGCCCAGCTCGAACTGGGCCCAGTCGCTCCACTCCCCCCAGCGGCCCCGCTCGTCCCGCAGGCGCACATGCCAGCCCACGCTGGCGCGGCTGTCCAGCGCCGGGCCGGCGTACCGGGCGGTCATGGAGGCGCGCTCCACTTCTCCGCTGTCCCAGAGCGTTTGGCCCTCCTGCGAGACGGCCTCTACCTCATAGGCGGTCTGCCTTTCGCCGCCGTCGCAGTTCCACATGAGCCGGGGGCGCACCACGTCGATGCCCATGGGGTCCTTCAGATATTCGCAGTTGAGTCTGATGGCCTTCATATTCCCCACCTCACGCCTGTTCTTCGTGGCGGGCCCTGATCTCCGCCTGTTTTTTCCCGATGGTCTTCTCCACATTGAGGAAGATGAGCAGGATGGCCAGGATCACGCCGGTGATGGTCTCCAGGCCCACAAAGCCGAAGGTGATGGCGCTCTCCACGGCGGCGGGCTGAACGGCGGCCACCGTCTGCCCGTCGATGACGGAGGGGGCGATGTAGCCTGTGGCGGCCAGCATGCCGTTGAAGATGCCGGTGCAGATGCCCACCATGGCCACGGCGATGATGTTGTACACCGACATGGCCAGACCGTCGGAGCGGAAGCCGGTCTTCCACTCCATGTGGTCCAGCACGTCGGCGAACAGGGCCATAAAGACGTAGGAACAGGGCAGGCCGCCGATGTTCTTGATGAACTGTCCCACCAGCATGATCACCATATTGGTGGGGAACATCCAGCAGATGCCGCTGCCCAGGGCGTAGAGCAGGAAGCCCACCAGGGTCACATTGCGTTTGCCGAAGCGCTTGGCCAGGGGCCATACGGCAAAGATGCCGATGCCCATGGGGATGCCGCCGATGACGGAGATGAGGGTCTGGGTGATGCCGTCGTTATAGGTGCCCAGCACATAGTTGCAGAAGTAGACCAGACTGACGTTTTTGATGCTCATGCCGCAGGTATAGATGAGGAAATAGACGTAGATGATGAGCATGTACTTGTCGGTGAAGATGGCCTTGAGCTGCCGCAGGAAGGGGACGGACTGTACCCCGATCTCCTGGTTTTCCAGGGTGACCCGCTCCTTGGTGAAGTAGTACTCCAGCAGGGTGAGGGGCAGAGCCAGGATGGACAGGACGCTCATCAGGGCAATCCACTTGCCCTTGTCCGCGCCCAGGGCGGGCATGACCACCGTGGGAAAGACCAAGGCCACCAGGATGCCGCTCATCATGATGGTGGTGATCTGGTTGAACACCGACAGCTTGCCCCGCTGGGTGGTGTCCCGGGTGGACAGAGGCACCATCAGGCCGTGGCTCATGTTGAAGATGGTGTAGGCGAAGGAGTAGAACAGGTTGTAGGACACCATGACCCAGATGACCTGCACCGTCTCCGAGCCGCTGGGAACGGTGAAGAGCAGAACCCCCGTGACGGCCAGCAGCGGGGCGCTCAGCAGCAGCCAGGGCCGGGCCTTGCCCTCCCGGGTGCGGGTGCGGTCGATGATATAGCCCATGACCACGTTGGTGACGGCGTCAATCACCTTGGACACGATGGGGAACACCACCAGGAACGCCCCGCCCCACACGCCGGTGAGATTCAGTACATCGGTATAGTAGACGTTCAGATAGGTGGCCAGCACCGCGTTCAGGAGCAGCGCCCCCGCCGGCCCGATGAGATAGCCCAGCCAGCGCTCCCGCCCGGAGACATCCTGTGTCCGCACGCGGCTTTCCAAGCAGGGCCTTTCGATCCAGCCAAATCGTTGTTTCCTCATAGTGCATCCTCCCTGATCAACATGATGTTGCGATATGCCGGTTTTTTCTTCGCAATCCATTTTTCTTTTAGAAGTATAGCACATTGCATTTTGGATTTCTTGCAATTTGGTAATCTGTATTATATAATTGTGAGGAAATGGGGGCGATTGCGTGAATGACGCGGACCTGCGCTATATCTGCACGGTGATCGGAAACCTGTCCGGGCTGCCGATCCGGCTGTTCCAGGGGGGCGAGCAGGTGTTCTGCCACTCCCTGGTGAAGCTGCCGGCGGACCCGATGAAGGTGTGCGCCCGGGAGCTGATGGCGATCACGGACCACGTGGGCTACTATGTGACGCCCCGCTTTTCCTATTACGGCGTGGTAAACTCCGGAGAGAAGAAGCTGATCGTCGGTCCGGCAACCCAGGTGGGGGGAGAGGAGCGGGAGCTGCGGGAACTGGCGTTCCGCCTGGACGTTCCGCCGGAGCAGACCGGGGCGTTTCTCTCGGCCATGAGGGAGATTGTCCCCATGCCGCTGGAGAGTATCCTCCAGATGCTCTGCGCGGTGAACTTCATGCTCAACGGCGAGCGGCTGGAGCTGAAGGACCTCACCATTTACGACGCCGAGCAGCGGGCGCTGCGCAGTACGGTGGAGCGCCAGCAGTTCCATTCCCGCATGTCGGGGGATGTGAATCCGGCCCACAACACCATGGGGATCGAGCGGGAGATCCTCCGGATGGTCCAGCACGGCGATACCCGGGCGCTGGAGGCCTGGATCGCCACCGCACCGGCGGTGCGGGGCGGTGTGATGGCCGCAGATCAGCTGCGCCAGCTGAAAAACACCTTCATCGTCACCTGCACCCTGGTCTCCCGGGCGGCGATTACCGGGGGAATGACGGCGGAGGACGCCCTGGCGCTGAGCGACTCCTACATCCAGAAGTGTGAGCTGCTGCGCAGCCCGGAGCGGATATCAAATCTGCAGTTCCACATGGTGGCCGACTACACCGAGCGGGTGTCCCGGCTGCGGGGGGAGCGGACCACGGAGCTGACCCTGAAGGTGGCCAACTACGTGCAGCACCATCTCTGCGAGCGGATTACCGCCGGCGGTCTGGCGAAAGAGCTGTACCTCAGCCGGGAGCATTTGTCCAAACGGTTCAAAGCCGAGTCCGGCCAGAGTCTGACCGATTATATCCTGCGGGAGAAGGTGGCCGAGGCCCGCCGCCTGCTGGACTACACGGACAAGAGCCTGGCCAGCATCAGCGCATACCTCAGCTTCTCCTCACCCAGCCACTTTTCCCGGGTGTTCCGGCAGTACACAGGCTGCCTGCCCAGCGAATACCGCAAGAAGTAAAAGACACCCCTGGGGGCCTGAAATGGCCTCCAGGGGTGTCGCTGCTGGTCAGGATCCGAGATTACAGCAGGTGGAAGTTGGCCACCAGACCGGAGAACACGATGGACACGGTGGATACCAGCTTGATGAGGATGTTCAGAGAGGGACCGGAGGTGTCCTTGAAGGGGTCGCCCACGGTGTCGCCGATGACGGCGGCCTTGTGGCACTCGCTGCCCTTGCCGCCGTGGTGGCCGGACTCAATGTACTTTTTCGCGTTGTCCCAGGCGCCGCCGGCGTTGGACATGAACACGGCCATGGCAAAGCCGGTGACGGAGGCGCCGCCCAGTAGGCCGACCACGCCCTCCACGCCCAGAATCAGGCCGGTGACGATGGGCACCACAATGGCCAGCAGGGAGGGGATCACCATCTCATGCAGGGCGCCCTTGGTACACAGGGTGACGCAGGTGGCGTAGTCCGGGTCGGCGGCACCCTCCATGATGCCCACAATTTCCCGGAACTGCCGGCGCACCTCGATGACGATGGACTGGGCGGCCCGCTGCACCGCGCTCATGGTGAGCGCCGCGAAGACAAAGGTGAGCATGGCGCCCACAAACAGGCCCACCAGCACGGCGGGGTTGGTGATGGACAGGTCGGGGGTGAAGTCCACCTTGCCCTCCACAATGTCCACATAGGAGACCATCAGGGCCAGGGCGGTGAGGGCGGCGGAGCCGATGGCAAAGCCCTTGCCGGTGGCGGCGGTGGTGTTGCCCAGGGAGTCCAGGGCGTCGGTGCGCTCCCGGACCTCATCGCCCAGGCCGGACATCTCGGCGATACCGCCGGCATTGTCCGCCACGGGGCCGTAGGCGTCGGTGGCCAGGGTGATGCCTAGGGTGGAGAGCATGCCCACCGCGGCGATGCCGATGCCGTAGAGGCCCCTGGAGAAGCTCACGGTGTATTCCGCGGAGCCGGTGGCCAGGGTGCCGCCGGCGGCCAGGAAGGCGATGACCACGGCCGCGCCCACGATGAGGATGGGGGCGATGGTGGACAGCATGCCCAGGGACAGGCCGCCGATGATGGTGGTGGCGGCGCCGGTCTCGGTGGAGTCAGCCAGCTTCCGGGTGGGCTTGTAGGTGTCGGAGGTGTAGTACTCGGTGAAATAGCCGATGGCGCAGCCGCCGATCAGGCCGCACAGGATGGCGATGTACACGCCCCAGTTGCCCAGCAGGTAATAGGTCAGGGGGGCGGCGATGACGGCGGCCACCACCGCGGCGGTATAGGTGCCCTTGCGCAGGGTGCCCAGCAGCTCCCGCTGGGAGGCGTCCTCTTTGGTGCGGATGAGAAAGGTGCCCACAATGGAGCAGACGATGCCCACCGCGGCCAGCAGGATGGGCAGCAGCATGGCGTTCCAGGACCGGCCTTCACCGGTGTAGGCGGCCACACCCAGGGCGAAGGTGGCCAGGATGGAGCCCACGTAGGACTCGTACAGGTCGGCGCCCATGCCGGCCACGTCGCCCACGTTGTCGCCCACGTTGTCGGCGATGGTGGCGGGGTTGCGGGGGTCATCCTCCGGAATGCCGGCCTCCACTTTACCCACCAGGTCGGCGCCCACGTCGGCGGCCTTGGTGAAGATGCCGCCGCCCACACGGGCGAACAGGGCCATAAAGGAGGCGCCCATGCCGAACATGACCATGGTCTGGGAGATCTGGGCGGCGTCATATCCGGCGATGTACTTGAGGATGTGGAACCAGATGGAGACGTCCAGCAGGCCAAGGCCCACCACGGTAAAGCCCATGACAGCACCGGAGGAGAAGGCCACCTTCAGACCTTTGTTCAGGCTCTCGGAGGCGGCCTGAGCGGTGCGGGAGTTGGCGGAAGTGGCGATGGTCATTCCCACAAAGCCGGCAATGGCGGAGTAGATGCCGCCGGTGAGGAAGGCAAAGGGGATGAACCAGTTGTCCAACTGATGGAAGAACGCCAGCACCAGCAGGACAAGGAAGACGATGATAAAGACCTTGAGTACGGTGAGATACTGGTGCTTCAGATACGCCCGGGCGCCCTGGCGGATGGCGGAGGCGATCTTTTTCATGGTGTCATTTCCCTCGGAGAAGGACATGACCTTGCGGCTCTGAATGAAGGCGAAGAGTATGGCCAGCAGTGCGCCTACGATTCCCAGCCAAAAGAGGTTTTCTATCATGGGGTTTGCATCTCCTTTGGGTCCGATTGAATCGGACAGATGATATATGCATTATTTTACACAACTATCACTCTTTTTGCAAGATACAAACGGCAATTTACTCAAAATTAAGCATGCGTTTTTGTGGACATAGATCACACTGGGGCAAAGTTACGATTTTTTCCACGCATTCCGGCTGAACAGGACGAAGATGGGGAACATCTCCAGACGCCCTGCGATCATACAGAAGGAGAGCACCAGCTTGCTCAGCGCGGAGAAGCCGGAGAAGTTGCCCATGGGCCCCACCGTCTCCAGGCCTGGTCCCACGTTGCTGATGCAGGTGACGACCGCGGTGAAGGTGGTGCCGAAGGAGAAGTCGTCCAGGCCCACGATGAGCGCGGCCACGAAAATGGTGAACAGGTAGATGATGAAATAGCAGTGGGTGGAGCGAAGGGCCGTTTCGCTCACCGGCTCGCCGTCCAGCCGGACCACGGACACGGAGCGGGGGTGGATGATGGAGTGGATTTCCCGCCGGGCGGAGCGCAGCAGAAGCAGGATCCGGGAGCACTTGATGCCCCCTCCGGTGGAGCCGGCGCAGGCGCCCACCAGCATGAGCACCACCAGCAGCATCCGGGAAAACTCCGGCCACAGGTCGAAGTCCACCGAGGAGAAGCCGGAGGTGGAGATGATGGAGGCCACCTGGAACGCGGCCGCACGCACCGCGTCTCCCAGATTGGAGAACCCGGGGGCGATGTTGATGGTGATGGCCGCAATGGAGATGGCCACCACGCCCAGGAAAAAGCGCAGTTCATCGCTGCGCAGCGCCTGGCGCAGCTTGCCGCACAAAAGCAGGAAGTAGACCGCAAAATTCACGGAGAAGAGCAGCATGAACACCGTCATGACGATCTCCGCCGCCGGGTTGCCGTAGGCGCCGATGGAGGTGTTGCGCACCGAAAAACCGCCGGTGCCCGCGGTGCCGAAGCTGTTGACCAGGCTGTCGAACCAGGGCATGCCGGTCAAGCGCAGCAGGATGACCTGGATGACAGTGAGAGCCAGATAGATGGTGTAGAGAATTTTGGAGGACTGGGAGGCCCGGGGGACCAGCTTGGACTTCACCGGGCCGGGGCTCTCCGCCCGGATCAGGAAGTTGGAGCTGAAGCCCAGGGAGGAGAGAATGGCGGTGGTGAACACCAGCACGCCCATGCCCCCCAGCCAGTGGGTGAAGGAGCGCCAGAACAGCAGCCCCCGGGGCAGTCCCTCCACCGCCTGGAGGATGGAGGAGCCGGTGGTGGTAAAGCCGGAGACGCACTCGAAGAAACAGTCCACGTAGCTGCCGAACTGGCCGGAGAGCCAGAAGGGCAGGGCGCCGAACAGGCTCATCAGCACCCAGATCAGGCCCACGGTGAAGAAGCCCTCCCGGGTGAAAAACTGCCGCTGGGGCCGCAGGAGCAGGGAGGGTCCCAGCCCGGCGGCCAGCAGCAGGCAGATGGTGATGAGGAAGGGGGAGAGAGCCTCCCCGTAATACAGGGCGACGGCCATGGGCAGCAGCAGTGCCCCGGCCTCCACCAGCAGGGTGACGCCGGTGATGCGGGCGATGAGTTTGACGTTCATGGTCTCAGCCTCCCGCGCCGAAGGCGTCCGCGTAGATATCGTTCAGGTCCAGAATGCCGCTGTTGCGGGCCACCAGGATCACGGTGTCGCCCTTCTGCAGACAGGTGGAGCCTTCCGGAATGATGACCTTGCCGCCGCGGACGATGACCGCGATGAGAATGCCCCGGCGCAGCCGCAGGTCCCGGAGGGGGATGCCCAGATTGCGGGTGGTGTGGTTGGCCTGGAACTCCATGGCCTCTGCCTGACCGTCCGCAATGCGGTACAGCGCGGTCATCACGGTCCCTTTGGAATTCTGCATGCCCCGGATCAGCCGGAGAATCTGGTCGGCGGTGGTCAGCTTGGGCGAGACCACCGACTCCACCCCGGCCGAGCGGGCGATGGCGGAGTAATTCTGCCGGTTGGACTTGGCAATCACCTTGGTGACGCCGCACTGGTGGGCGTAGAGGGAGATGATCAGGTTGTCCTCGTCCCGGTCGGTGAGGGCCACGAAGGCGTCGCTGGCCGCCATGTGCTCTTCCATCAGCAGCTCCGGGTCCGTGCCGTCGCCGTGGATGACCAGACAGCGGGGCACCTGCTCCGCCAGCTCCCGGCACCGGTTCTCGCTCTTCTCCACCACCTTGCAGCTCATGCCGAACCGCTCCAGGATGCGCAGCAGGTAGTAGGAGATCCGGCCGCCGCCAAGGATGAAGACGGTGCGCAGCTTGTGCTGGTGCCGGCCCAGCAGCTTGAAAAACTGATTGATGCCGGCGGGGGTGCCGGCCAGGTAGACCTTGTCCCCCTGCTCCAGCACAAAGGATCCGTCCGGGATATAGACCTGGCCGGCCCGCTCCACCGCGCACAGCAGCAGCGGGAGGTTCTGCAGTTTGGAGGAGAGGGAGGCCAGGGACCGGCCGGCCACAAAGTCCGCCTGCTGGACGTGGAAGGAGATGATCTCCACCTGCCCCCGGGCGAAGGTGTCGATGTTGGCTGCGCCGGGGAAGCGCAGCAGACGGGAGATCTCCACCGCAGTGGCCTGCTCCGGATTGACCAGCAGATCAATGCCCAGGTCCGCTTTCAGATTTTCCAGGTCTCCGGAGTATTCGGTGCTGCGCACCCGGGCCACGGTGCAGCCCACGCCCAGCCGGTGGGCGCAATGACAGCACAGCAGGTTATTTTCATCGGAATTGGTGGCGGCGATGACCACGTCCGCATCCCGGGCGCCCGCCTCCAGCAGGACAGACCGGGAGGCGCCGTTGCCCTTGATGCACATGACGTCTATCTGGTTGGAGGCCCGGTCCAGGGGCAGCGCGGAGACATCCACAATGGTGACGCTGTGCTGTTCCGCACAGAGGTGTTCAGCCAGAGTCATGCCCACTTTTCCGGCGCCTACGATAATAATGTTCACTTCGGGTTCACTCTTTTCTCGGAAATCGGTTGTGCCGGCGGGTCAGGCGGGAAGCAGGGCTGCGAGCCGGCCCAGAGCCTGCTCCAGCGTGGACCGGGCGCAGGCCAGGTTGAAGCGCTCAAAGGCGCCGTCGCCGAAGCCGGAGCCGTGGCTCAGATACAGGCCGGCCTGTTCCAGCAGACCGGCCCGGACCTTGGGATCGGGCTCCAGACAGTTCAGGTTTACCCAGGCCAGGTAAGTGCCCTCCAGGGGTGAGGCCCAGGCCTCCGGGATCCGGCGGGCGAGGAATTCGGTCAGGCAGCGGTAATTGCCCTGGATGTAGTCCATGAGCTGGTCCACCCAGTCCCCGCACTGGGTATAGCCGGCCTCCAGCGCCCGCACGCCGAAGATGGAGTGGGTGTAGCAGCCGCTGCGGTGGATCTCCTGATCCAGGGCTTTTTTCTTCTCCGGATCGGGGATCAGCAGATTGGCGCAGCACAGGCCGGCCAGGGAGAAGGTCTTGCTGGCGGCGGTGCCGATGACGCAGTTGCGGGCGTACTCCTCGCCCAGGGCGGCATAGACGGTGTGCTCCTGCCCCGGGCAGATCAGATCGTTGTGGATCTCATCGCTGATGACCAGCACATGATTGGCCAGGCAGAGATCGCCCAGCCGCTTCAACTCCTGCCGGGTCCAGACCCTGCCCACCGGATTGTGGGGTGAACAGAGAATCATGGCGGTGACCTCCGGCCGGGCCAGTTTTTCCTCCAGGTCGTCAAAGTCCATCTCATACCGGCGGCCCGTCAGCTTCAGGGGGCTTTCCACCAGAGTGCGGCCGTTGTCCCGGACAGCCCGGGAGAAGGGACCGTATACCGGGGGCTGAATGAGAATGCTGTCCTCCGGGCGGGTGAGGGCCCGCACCGCAGCGCCCAGCCCCTGGACCACGCCGCTGACCTGCGCCACCCAGTCCCGCTGAATCTCCCAGTGGTGGCGTGCGGACATCCAGCCGCGCAGCGCCTCATAATACCGGTCGCCCCAGCTGGTATATCCCCACATGCCGGAGCGGGCGGTATCCTCCAGCGCGGTGATGATCTGGGGCGGGGAGAGGAACTCCATATCTGCCACGGACAGCGGGACAACGCCGGGCTTTGGCTCGGGACCCATGAGGTCCCATTTTGAGGATTCCACACCAATTCTGGGGGGCGCGGGGGTGTCAAAATGATACTGCATGGCAGTTTCACAACCTTTTTCGAAAATTAGCAGAGACAGCATAGCACGAATTTTGCCGGTGTGCAACAGGGCAGTGAAAATTTTGCCTGGAAGACCGGCTTGACAATGATCCGGTATCGGATTATAATGCCCATGGCAAATGATCCGGTTTCGGATTATCTGGCCCGATTCAGACCGGAGCGGGAAAGGGTGGAGACCATGGAGTGGGAACGGGCATATGATGCATTGGAGGAGCTGAATCAGCTCTACAAGCAGATGGACGGGATCTATCACCGGTATGCCAGGCAGCTGGGGCTGTCGGATACCGCGTTCTGGATCCTGTATTCCATGGGGGAGGAAACGGCCCCCCTCACCCAGCGGGAGCTGTGCGACATCTGGCACTATCCGCCCCAGACGGTGAACTCCGCCCTGAAGGGGCTGGAGAGGCAGGGGCTGATCGCCCTGGTGCCCCGCCGGGGCAGCCGGAAAGACAAGGAGATGGTGCTCACCGGGCCGGGCCGGGACTGTGTCCGGCGGTGGATTGATCCGCTGATGGAGGCGGAGCGCCGGGCGCTGGAGGAGCTGGGCGCAGCGGAGCGGGAGCAGCTGTTTTCCATCACCCGGCGCTATATCCGGGCCCTGGAGGCGGGGGCGCAGGCGCTGCCCGCCGCAGCCCAATCGGAAAAGGAGAACGGAGAAAACCTATGAATTCCAACACGCTTTTTGCCAAAACGCCCCCCGGGAAGCTGTTTTTCATCGCGGCGCTGCCGGGGGCGGTGAGCATGCTGGCCTCCGCCCTGTATCAGCTGGTGGACGGCATCCTGGTGGGGCAGTTCCTGGGGCTGACCCCCTTTGCGGCCCTGAACCTGGCCATGCCGTTTGTCATCATCAACTTTGCCATGGCCGACCTCATCGGCGTGGGGGCGTCGGTCCCCATCTCCATCAGCCTGGGCCGGGGGGAGAAGGAGGAGGCCGACAACCTGTTCACCTGCGCCTGCCTGATGATTGTGGCGGCGGGGGTGGCGGTGGGCGCGCTGCTCTATGCGTCGGCTCCCTGGCTGATGGGACTGATGGGGGCCCGGGGGGAATTTGCCGCTCTGGCGGTGCAGTACCTGCGGGTCTATGCCATCTGCTCCCCCATCACCACCATCATCTTTGCCGTGGACAACTTCCTGCGCATCTGCGGCTATATCAGGGGCAGCATGTTCCTCAACCTGTTCCTGTCCATCCTCAGCGCCGGGCTGGAGTTCCTGTTTTTGGGCGTGTTCCGCTGGGGAATCTGGGGCGCTGCCCTGGGCACCTGCTCCGGGATGATGGTGTGCGTGGTCCTTGCGTTCATCCCCTTTTTCCGGGGCCAGACCCTGCTGCGCTTTACCCGGCCCCGGTTCCGCCTGAGTATGCTGCGTCAGATTGTGGCCTGCGGCAGCCCCAATTTTCTGAACAACCTGGCCGGGCGCATTACCTCCATTCTCATGAACGGCATCCTGGTGCGGCTGGGAGGGGAGGGGGCGGTGTCGGTGTACGGCGTGCTGATGTATGTGGACGGCTTCATCCAGCCTCTGCTGTACGGCATGTGCGACTCCCTCCAGCCCGCGGTGGGCTACAACTGGGGTGCGGGGCTGTTCTCCCGGGTGCGGGCCATTGAGAAGCGGTGTTTTGCCGCCGCCGCAGTGGTGTCCCTGGCCTCGGTGGGGGTGATTGCCCTGTTTCCGGAGGGGATCAGCCGGCTGTTTCTGGCCGGCGCGGCGCCGGAGGAACTGGAGCTGTGCCGGAGTGCCCTGGGCTGGTTCTGCCTGACCTACCTCACCCGTTGGCTGTCGTTTGCCACCCAGAGCTATATGCTGGCCATCGGCCGGGCGCTGCCCGCCACCCTTATCTCCGTCTCCACTGCCCTGGTTTTTCCGGTGCTGCTCATCGGCCTGTTCTGGCCGCTGGGCCTGACCGGGATCTGGCTCAATTTTGCCGGCACGGCCCTGCTGGCGGCGGTGCTTGCCCTGATCATCCTGGCCCGGGTGAGCGGGGAGCTGAGCCGGCCGGATTGCCCGGTGGCGCAGGCGTGAGGGGGAGAGGACGAAAAGACAGCCCGTCTGCCGGGAAGCAGACGGGCTGTCTCAATACCGATTCAATCAGCAGGGCTGCGCGAAATCAGCAGGGCTTGGTGCTCTTGATGAAGTCGCGGTACTTGGCCTTGCGGGCCTTGGCCTCCTCGGACTGCATCAGCGAACGGCACTCGCCCTCGTTGCGCTGGATGTCGTCGCCGTGGATGAATTTGCCGGGGATGGAGTCGTGGGCGTGGGGCAGCCACTTCTCCTCGTCGAACTCGAAGACGTACTTCCCGTCCACGTTCTTCATCACGCCCTCAATACCGCACAGGCAGCAGACGGCGGTGCCGTCCTCCTGGAGGTAGAAGTTGTTGCTGTGGCAGTGGGGGCACACGCCGGCGGGGCCCTTGTAGTCCTCATTGATGATGCCGTGGCCGGGGACGAAGGTGCCGTCCACGATCTTCTTGGCGGCGTTGGCCAGATCCACGCCGATCTGGTGGGCCTTGGCAATGGCCTCATCGTTCATGATGATGGACAGGGACCAGGGGAACAGCTGGTTGTCGATCAGAGTCCACTTGGGAGTGAGGGCCTGGGTGGCGAAGTCGCACTGGATGCGGGTGGCCCAGTCAGAGCCGCCGATGCCCATGTAGGAGACCACTTTCTCCTTCAGGTAAATGGGGTTGACAGGCTCGCCGCCGTGCTCCTCGGCAATCTTCTGGGCGATCATCAGGTTGCCGCGGTCCATACGGGGACCAAAGCGGTCCATGATGTTGTGGAACAGGCCGGGAGCGGTCTTGCAGAAGATGGGGATGGCAAAGACAATGCCGTCAGACTCGCACATCTTGTCGGTCAGCCACTGCATGTCGTCTTTGAGCACGCAGCGGTTACCCTTGCCGCTGAACAGACCCATCACGCAGGCCTTGCAGCCGGTGCAGGGCTTGAGGTCCAGGGTGTTGAGGTTGATGAATTCGATCTCAGCGCCCACCTCCTGGGCGCCCATCAGGGCCTCTTTGCACAGAGCGTCGTTGGCGCCATTGAGCGTACCGCCGGACAGACCTAAAATTTTCATGTAACGTCCTCCTTCATGTTATACATTCATGATCTCAAGATCAATCCCATACCCGGAGCAGGGCGGTGGGACAAACCCTTCCGCTTATAGAATATCGGAATTGAACGGAAGTGTAAAATACCTTTTTTCGATAGATAAAACATCTCCTGGTTATGAGAGAGAAAAATGCTTGTGCATATTGTCAGGTGGCTTGCCGAATTTTTTGTTTGGTGGTATAATGGCAGTACCTGTCATAAATACTGTGTTCTGCGCCGTTCCGGTGCCGGTCAGAGTGTGGGGGAGAATCAGCGGCTGCTTGTCAGCGGCCAGGGAAGGAGTACAAGTGATGAACCTGACCCGAATCCAGTATTTCATCGAAGTGGCCAAGCTGGAGAATTTCTCCAAGGCTGCCCAGGCTCTGTATGTGTCCCAGCCCAACCTGTCCAAGCAGATCGGGCTGATGGAGCAGGAGCTGGGGTTTGACCTGTTCCGCCGGGTGGGGAAGAACGTTCAGCTGACCAGGGCCGGCCGTTATCTGTACGAGCAGCTCAAGGAGCTGCCGGACTACACCGCCAAAGCCATCGCCCACGCGGAGGCGCTGAGCAGGGGGGACGAGGGGAGCTTGTCCATCGGGGTGCTGGAGGGGCAGGATGTAAATTTTTTCCTCTCCGGCCGGATCAACGACCTGCAGGAGCACTATCCCGGCATGACCATCGAGATGGAGCGCAACAGCTTCCGCAATCTCCGCCAGGGCCTGGACCGGGGAACCTATGACGTGCTGTTCACCCTGGAGTTTGAGCTGCAGGGCCGGGACGACTGGGACAGCTATATCCTCTTCAAGCAGCCCGGCGCCGTGGCCATCAGCCGCAGCCACCCCCTGGCTGGCAAGGAGAATCTCACCATTGATGATTTCCGGGAGGAGCCCTTTGTGGCCATTTCCCGGGAGGACTCCCCCGGCGGCTACGACCTGCTGCTGGAGCAGTGCGCCCGCAGCGGCTTCACCCCCCACATTGTGCGGGAGACCTCCACGCTGGAGAGTCTGTTCCTGTGCGTGGAGATGGGGGTTGGCGTGGCCATTCTGGATCGGAACACCCGGCTGGAGCGTAACGACGCTGTCCGGCTGATCACAGTGCCGGACAGCACGGCGGCGGGACTTGCGGCGGTGTGGCGCAAGGACAATCAGAACCCCATGATCCAGAGGCTGATCGCCGCGCTGGCCCAGAGGCAGGCGGGCGACCCGCCGGAGCTGCGGGGGAGCAGAGTGTGATGCGGGACCGGTCCCCGGAGAGGCGGGAAGGGGAAGCCGGTGCCGGAGAAAAGAAAAATGCGAGGTCCGCGGGACAGTTCCCGCGGACCTCGCTGTATTTTTGGCTCAGTGCACCGGCGCGAAGGCGGCCACCATCGGGTCGGCGATGATGCTCAGCTCGCCGCCGTCGGCCCGCACCTGAATGGAGCGCACCGGATCGGCATACCGCTCAATGAGCAGGGTGGCGATGGGGTCCTCCAGATCCTTCTGGATCTGGCGGCGCAGATTCCGGGCGCCGTAGGCGGAGGAGTAGGACTTGGCCACCAGGTAGTCCAGCAGGTCCTCGCCGTATTGGAAGGAGATGTTCTTGTCCTTGAGCACGCCCTCCAGCTCGGAGAGCATGATCTTGGCGATGTCCTTGAAGTTGTCCTCGGTGAGCTGGTTGAAGTAGACGATCTCGTCCACCCGGTTGAGGAACTCCGGCCGCAGGAAGGACTGCAGCCCCTTCATGGCCTTGTCCCGGCCCAGCTGGACCGGAGAGCGGTCAAAGCCCAGGGAGCCGCCCTTGATGTCGCTGCCGGCGTTGGAGGTCATGACAATGACGGTGTTCTCGAAGTTGACCACCTTGCCGTGGGCGTCGGAGATGTGCCCGTCGTCCAGGATCTGAAGCAGCACGTTGAGCACGTCCGGGTGGGCCTTTTCAATTTCATCGAAGAGGACCACCGAGTAGGGCTTGCGGCGGATCTTCTCCGTGAGCTGGCCCGCATCGTCATAGCCCACGTATCCGGGAGGCGAGCCGATGATCCGGGACACGGAGTGCTTCTCCATGAACTCGGACATATCCAGCCGGATCAGGGATTCGGGAGAGGAGAACAGGTCGGCGGACAGCTGCTTCACCAGTTCGGTCTTGCCCACGCCGGTGGAGCCCACGAAGATGAAGCTCACCGGCTTGTGCTTGGCAGAGATGCCCACGCGGCCCCGGCGGATGGCGGCGGCCACCGCCTTCACCGCCTCGTCCTGGCCGATGATGTGGGTCTTGAGGCGCTCCTCCAGCCGGGCCAGCCGCTCGAACTCCTGCTCCTGGATCTGGCTGGCGGGAATCTTGGTCCACAGCTCGATGACCCGGGCCAGGTGGGCGGCGGTGAGGGGAGGATTGCCCTTGGCCTCCAGAGCCTCCTTTTCGGCCTGGAGAACGGCCTGACGGCTCTTCAGCTCAGCCAGGCGCTGGTAGGCCCGCTCGTTGTTCTCATCCTGAATGGTCTTGCGCTGGGCGGACACGTTGTTGATCTGCCGCTGCAGTTCGGAAATCTGGCGCCGGCGGCTGTCCTGGCGGTCCTGGAAGGCGGGATCGTTCCGGTTGGGCGCCTCCGCGTCGTCCCGGCTCACCGCCATCTCCAGGGTGTCCCGCTGGCGCTGGAGCCGCTGCTCCTGGCGCTGGTACTCCTGGATCCGGGGATCATCCTGGCCGCTGGTGGAGGCCAGGACCAGTTCCATCTCCTTGGCGTAGTCGGCCAGCTCTTTTTCGATCTCCGCCAGCCGGGCCAGGTCCTTGTTGTGCAGATTGACATCGGAGGAGGCCTCGTCGATCAGGTCGATGGCCTTGTCGGGCAGATAGCGGTCGGTGATGTAGCGCTCGCTCATGGTGGCGGCCAGCCGGCACATGTCCGGGCTGATGGTCACCTTGTGGAAGGCCTCGTAATAGGGGGCGATGCCCTTGAGGATTTCCACCGTGTCGTCCACGGAGGGCTCCTCCACAATGACGGGCTGGAAGCGCCGCTCCAGAGCGGAGTCCTTTTCGATGTACTTCCGGTACTCGGTGAGGGTGGTGGCGCCGATGACCTGAATCTCGCCCCGGCTCAGGGCGGGCTTGAGGATGTTGGCGGCGTTCATGGAGCCCTCGGCGTCGCCGGCGCCTACGATGGAGTGAACCTCGTCGATGACCAAAATGATATTTCCAAGTTTTTTTACTTCATCGATGAGGCCTTTCATCCGGGACTCAAACTGGCCCCGGAACTGGGTGCCGGCCACCAGGGCGGTGAGGTCCAGCAGATAGACCTCCTTGTCCTGCAGTTTATAGGGCACCTCCCGGGTAAAGATCCGCTGGGCCAGCCCCTCGGCAATGGCGGTTTTGCCCACGCCGGGCTCGCCGATGAGGCAGGGGTTGTTCTTCTGGCGGCGGTTGAGGATCTGGATGGTGCGTTCAATTTCATTTTCCCGGCCCACAATCCGGTCCAGCTTGCCCTCGGCGGCCTTCCGGGTCAGGGAGATGCAGTAGTTTTCCAGGAATTTGCGTTTCGGAGACCGCTCCCCCTTGGGATTCTTGTCATCCCGGGGAGCCCTGGGCGCACCGTTGCCCTCGTTGTTGGGCTGGTTCTGGCCGCCGAAGAGTTTGTTGAGGAAGGGGAAGGTGGCGGTGCGGCCGTCGTCCTCCTCCGGGGGTTCCTCGGACACCAGGCCGTCGGATTCCTCCGCGCCTCCGAAGGCGGAGAGCATCTCGCTGGAGATGGACTCCAGGTCCTCATCGGAGATGCCCATTTTCTTCATCATATCGTCCACAGGCTTGATGCCCAGTTCCCGGGCGCACTTCAGACACAAACCTTCGTTTTTGGTCTCGCCGCGCTCAATTTTTGTAACAAAGATGACCGCTACATTCTTATGACAGCGGGTACATAAGGTAGGCTGCATGCTTGAGCTCCTTTCACGGAAATATCATTTGACACATACCATACCAGACAAATATGAATATGTCATGAACGGACCGCAGGGAATTCTTGCACAAGTGAAAAGGAATTTCCTGGGTGCAGTTGGGCACAATCACATCTGGCAGGCATGCGTCTTCCGCCGGCGGTTCAGGTCAGGATCTGGTTGAGTGCCTGACCCAGGCTGCGCAGAGTGAACAGGGAGAGAACCGGGGTGTCGGGCTGGGCGGGGATCAGCCCGGCCAGCTGGCCCAGCCAGACCAGGACAATGACCAGCAAAGCCGCCTTGAGCAGGCCCAGGACCAGTCCGCCCACCAGATTGACGATGGAGAGGATGGGCAGATGGAAGACCAGGTCCAGGGCGTGGCCCACCAGGAACCACACCAGCAGGATCACCAGGAAAGACAGGGCGAACAGCCCGGCCCTGGAGATCAGTTTGGAGAGATAATCCGCCAGAGCCTGGGCGGGGGAGAGCAGAGCGGACGATTGGATGGCGTCGTTTTCCGCGGCCTCATCCATAAAACCGCTCAGACCGGAGAACAGGCCGGCCTGGTGGATGGAGTCCAGTAGGTCGTCCAGGGTATAGGCGGGGGTGACGGGTTCTTCGCCCTCCTGGGAGCCGTAGGAGGGCGGGGAGGAGGTGCTGGGGTCCGCCGCGCTCTCCGGTTCCGCGCCCAGGATGGTCTGGTAGATGCCCGGTTCAATGATATTGGAGACCGGGGCGTAAAATTCTGCGGAGAGGAAGCGGGCGCCGAAAAACGCCACAAACAGCCCCGCCAGGCTGCACAGGGTCAGGATCAGACCCTTTTTCGCGCCCCGCCAGGCGAAGAAGGCCAGAATGGCCAGAATGATAAGGTCAAAGAGATAGAGCGGCATGTGCGATGGCACCTCCCGGGATCAGGGGATATAGAAGCTGGCGGTCTCTGTGGTGAGCAGGATCGCGGACCCGTCCTCCATCAGAAGGACGTTCCGGGCGCCCTGGGTGCCGTCCAGAGAGGCATACAGCTCCAGCGTGTCGGTGTAGATGTCCAGACGGTCTCCGGTGAGCACGGCGATGTAGCGGCCGGCGGCGGAGATGGACAGCACCTGCTGGTCGATGTCCATGGTGCGGCTCTGACCCTGGCTGTCCACCACCCACAGCTGGGCCTGGCTGCCCGCCCGGTATTTGCCCAGCAGGGCGACGGCATATCCGTCTCCCGCCAGGGTGTAGCGTTTCAGATACAGGCTGGACCAGTCTGCGGTGGCGGTGGTTCCCGTGTGGTCGGAGACGCTCAGCCCCCGGTCGCTGACCATCCAGATCTGGTCCTGGGTGTGCTTGAGGTCCAGCACCACCGCGCTGCCCAGGGAGAGGCTGCTGTCGGGGGTGAACGACCCGCTGTCACTGGTATTCATGGCGTAGAGGGAGAGGGTGGAGTCAAACACACCCTCCCGCTGGCTCACGGTGATGATGGCAAGGGTCTTGCCGTCATCGGACAGCGCCGCATCCATGACGAAGGCGGAAGAGATGTTGACGCTCATCAGGGGGGTATAGGTGGAATCGTATACGGTGACCACGCCCCGGTAGCCGCTGGATTGGGTGACCACCGTGAGGTAGCCGTTGAGATTGAGCCGGGCGGACAGGATGGAGGTGAGATCCTCCCCCGTCCAGATCAGTTCCCGCTGGCCCAGAACATACAGTTCATCTCCGCCGGCATCGTAGACCACGGCGAGAGAACCGTTGGAGTCCACCACCGGATGCTCCATGGCCACAGGCTGGCTGACGTAATTGGTGCCGCTGCCGGAGTAGAGGGAGATGGCATTGGGAGAGCACACCAGAAGATCCCCGTCCAGAACGGCGAAGGAGTCGGTCAGGTCACCGTCATAGGGAAAGGACTCCGCCCGTCCGCTGTCGCTGATGGAGAGGGTGCGGTAGTGAATCCAGCGCTTGATGCTGTCCAGGTTCAGGCTGTCCCGGAAGACCACCACGGCCACCGCGCCCAATACCACCGCCACAGCCAGCAGGAAGAGGATCAGACGCAGGAAAAAACGGGGCACTTTCCGGCTCTTTTTCTGACCTGATGGGGCGGATTGGGCGGCTTGATTTGATTGTTGCAGTTTTTGCTCGTCCATAGGTGACCTCTTAAACAGGTTGTCTTGGGTGGATACGGCCCCGCCGACCGGTCAGAGCACATCTTCATCGTACCACAGGTTGGTCATGTACAGCCCGTCCGGCGGGGCCGTGGGGCCCGCCAGGGTGCGGTTGCGGGAGGAGAGGATCTCCGGAATATCCGACGGGGACAGTTTGCCCTCGGCGGCGTAGATGCAGGTGCCCACCATGGCCCGGACCATATTGTAGAGGAAGCCGTCGGCGCACACCCGGCAGTCGATGATCTTCCCGGTGCGGGTGATGTCAAAGTAGTGGACGGTGCGCACGGTGGTGCGGGTCTCGGTGCCCACCGAGCGCACGGCGGCGAAGTCGTGGGTGCCCACGAACTGCTGCGCCGCCTGGGCCATAATGGACTCATCCAGCAGTTTGGGGTAGAACCACACCCGGTTGACGTAGAACGGATCCCGGATGCGGGAGTTGTAGATGCGGTAGGTATACTCCTTCTTCCGGCAGGAGCCGATGGCGTTGAAGGAGTCTGGCACCACCGTGGCCCTGGACACCACAATGTCGTCGGGCAGGCGGGTGTTCACCGCCAGGGGCAGACGCTCCGTGGGGATGCCGGAGGTGGTGCGGAAATTGGCCACGTAGACCCGGGCGTGGACGCCGGCATCGGTGCGGCCGGCGCCGATGACCTTCACCGGGTGGCACACCACGCTGGCCAGGGCTTTTTCCAGGGTCTCCGCCACCGAGACGGCATTTTTCTGGACCTGCCAGCCGTGGTAGGCGGTGCCGGTATAGCTCAGACGCAGGGCAATATTGCGTGCTTCCATGGATCTGCCCTCCCGCCTCACCAGCCGAAACGGCCCAGCACGCCGATGCCCACGCAGATTGCCAGGGCGGCGAAGATGAACAGGCCGTCTCCGGGTTTGTAGTGCAGCTGTTTCATCCGGGTGCGGCCCTCTCCGCCGTGATAGCACCGGCATTCCATGGCGGTGGCCAGCTCATCCGCCCGCCGGAAGGCGGAGATGAACAGGGGAACCAGCAGGGGAATCAGGGCCTTGGCCTTCTGGATCAGGTTTCCCGTGTCGAAGTCGGCGCCCCGGGCCCGCTGGGCGGACATGATTTTGTCCGTCTCCTCGATGAGGGTGGGGATGAAGCGCAGGGCGATGGACATGATCATGGACAGCTCATGGACGGGCACCCGCACCTTCTTCAGAGGGCCCAGCAGAGACTCCAGCCCGTCGGTGAGGGCCAGAGGGGAGGTGGTGTAGGTGAGCAGAAAGGTGGCGGAGATCAGCATCAGGATCCGGATGACCATGAAGAAGGCGTGGACGATGCCCTCGTAGGTTATGGTGAAGATCCAGAACTTTGCCAGAGGCGTGCCCGGTGTGTAGAACATATTGAGCACGGCGGTGAAGACCAGCAGAAAGAGGACCGGCTTCATGCCGCGCAACAGCGCCTTGAGCTTGACTGTGGATACCGCCACCACCAGAGCCAGGGTCAGGAAGGCTATGAGATAGGTGAGCCAGCCGTTGGCCAGGAACAGCGCCACAATATAGGCGATCAGGCCAATGAGCTTGGCCCGGGGATCCAGACGGTGGATGAGGCTGCTGCCGGGGAAAAATTGACCCAGTGTGATATCTTTCAGCGCCATTTACGTCCACCTCTCTTCCCCGCGGGCGGAGGGCTGACCGGATCCGGCCCCGTTCCGGGCCAGGGCGGCGAGCACCGCGTCCCGAGCCTGTTCGATGGTGTATACCCCGCCGGGCACGTCCAGCCCCATGGCCCGCAGCCGGGCAAAGACCCGGGTCATGGCGGGCACGCCCAGCCCCATGCGCTCCAGCTGCGCCCCGTGGGCGAACACCTGGCTGGGAGTTCCGGAGTAGGGGATGGTGCCTTCGGAGATGACCACAAGGCGGCCGGCCTCCCGGGCCACCTCCTCCATGGAGTGGGACACCAGGATGATGGTGGCGTTCTGCTCCAGGTGGTAGTTGCGGATGTTGTCCAGAATCTGGGCCGCGCCGGCAGGGTCCAGCCCGGCGGTGGGCTCGTCCAGAATGAGCACCTTGGGCTCCATGGCGATGACGCCGGCGATGGCCACCCGGCGCTTCTGGCCGCCGGACAGATCAAAGGGGGACTTGTCCAGCAGCGCCTCGTCCAGGCCCACGAACCGGGCGGCCTGACGCACCCGGCGGTCGATCTCGCCCTCGTCCAGCCCCATGTTCCTGGGACCGAAGGAGATGTCCTTGTACACGGTCTCCTCGAAGAGCTGGTACTCCGGGTACTGGAACACCAGACCCACCTGGAAGCGCACCGCCCGGGTGTGCTCTTTGGAGGACCAGATGTCCTCCCCCTCAAAGAGCACTTGGCCGGAGGTGGGCTTCAGCAGGCCGTTCAGGTGCTGGATCAGAGTGGACTTGCCCGAGCCGGTGCGGCCGATGATGGCCAGGTATTCCCCGGCCTGGGCGGAAAAATCCACCTCTTTCAGCGCCGCGTGTTCAAAGGGCGTGCCGGCGCTGTACAGGTGATGAAGTTGTCGGGTTTCGATGATAGGAGGCATAATTCAGCGTTCCTTTGAAAATAGGAGTTGGGAGTTGAACCTTGAGGGTGGAGCGGCCGTGTCCGGTGCAGCCCGAACCACCAGGAAGCAACCGCCTCTGGCGGTTTCATATCTTTACGCGCTACATTCCGCTCTCCTTCCCCTGCGTCAGCAGGGAGAAGAGCGCCGCGGCGCAGCTGTCCACGTCCAGAGTATCCAGGGGGACGTCCACACCCGCCTTGCGCAGCTCATACATCAGGGATACTGTCTCCGGCACCTCCAGGCCCAGGGAACGCAGCCCCTCCACGTCCTGGAAGACCTGGGCAGGGGCGCCGTCCCGGACGATATGTCCGTCGTGCATGACGATGAGCCGGTCAGCCTGGGCGGCCTCGTCCATGTGGTGGGTGATGAGGACCACGGTGATGCCCTTTTCCCGGTTGAGTTTTTTGACGGTGGAGAGCACCTCCCGGCGGCCCACCGGATCCAGCATGGCGGTGGCCTCGTCCAGCACGATGCAGGCCGGCTCCATGGCGATGACGCCGGCGATGGCCACCCGCTGTTTCTGACCGCCGGAGAGCAGATGGGGGGCGTGGCGGGCAAATTCTGCCATGCCCACAGTCTGGAGGGCGGCGTCCACCCGCTGGCGGATTTCCCGGGAGGGCACCCCCAGGTTTTCCGGGCCGAAGGCCACGTCCTCCTCCACCACGCTGGCCACAATCTGGTTGTCCGGGTTCTGGAAGACCATGCCCACCTGCCGGCGGATGTCCAACAGCCTGTCCTCATCGGCGGTGTCCAGGCCGGACACCCACACCTTGCCGCCGGTGGGCAGCAGGATGGCGTTGAAGTGCTTGGCCAGGGTGGATTTGCCCGAGCCGTTGTGGCCCAGCACGGCCACGAAAGACCCGGGTTCAATCTCCAGGTCGATTCCGTCCAGCACCGTGGGGGCCACGCCCTCCTCGGTGGTGTAGCGGAAGAGCAGTTGTTCCGTTTTGATAATCGCTTCTGACATGACAAGCTCCTTCCGGGGAAGGTGTTGGGAAAATCACCGGCCGCAGGGTCACGCCCTGGACCACCGGCCGGTGGCCCCGCAGGGCAGGGCCAGACCGCTGGCGGTCACCGGCAGGCCCAATTCGTCGGACACGGTATGGCCGCCGAATTTGCCGCCGATGACGGATTGCAGGATATAGGTGAGCACCGAGGGCGCCAGTCCAGTGGTATAAGAATTGAGAAGGACAAACAGGGGCTGATCGCTGAGCACCTGGCAGACCAGTTCCACAAAGGGATACAGGTTCTCCTCCAGTTTCCACACCTCGCCGGAGGGGCCCCGGCCATAGGAGGGGGGATCCATGATGATGGCGTCGTACCGGCGGCCCCGGCGGATCTCCCGCTCCACAAATTTGCCGCAGTCATCCACGATCCAGCGGATGGGACGGTCCTCCAGACCGGACAGGCGGGCGTTGTCCCTGGCCCACTGGACCATGCCCTTGGCGGCGTCAACGTGGCACACGCTGGCCCCTGCCGCAGCGCAGGTAATGGTGGCCCCGCCGGTGTAGGCAAAGAGGTTGAGCACATTCACCGGCCGCCCGGCCCGTTTGATCTGCTCCCGGGCCCAGTCCCAGTTGGCGGCCTGCTCCGGGAAGACACCGGTGTGCTTGAAGTTCATCAGGCCGATCTGGAAAGTGAGGTCCCGGTAGTGGATCTGCCACCGGTCCGGCACCTTTTTTGAGGTCCACTCCCCGCCGCCGGTGCGGGAGCGGGCGTACCGGGCGTCCGGTCGGGTCCAGCCCGGGAGGGTGCGGGGGGTGTTCCAGATGGCCTGTGGGTCCGGGCGCAGCAGGGTGTACTTTCCCCACCGCTCCAGCTTTTCCCCGCCGGAGCAGTCCAGCAGCTCATATTCGTTCCACTGATCGGCAATCCACATCGTCTGCGCTCTCCTTGTGCGTATTACAATTCAGGCTATTATACAATACTTTCCCACGGCAGTCAAACAAAACGCAAGCGCGCAAGCGCGGAATTGTGTAGGATAAGACGGTGATGCACAATGAAGCTCTACTTCGACAAGCGGCTGAAAGACCCAACCTACTATGCCCAGCAGGGAATCCGAAACGGGAAAAAGACCACAACCAAAAACGTCCGCAATTTCGGGAAGCACTCCGAACTGCTGAAGATTACGGATGACGAAGCCTTCAAAGCCAATTGGCGCAATATCGGTTATTTCTATCTCCGGGAGATTATGAGCGGCCCGAAACACTGGGAATTTTGGAAAACCAAACATTCCGGCAGGTTCCGCACAAACAGATTTTTCAATAGAGGTGGATCAAAGCCTGGAAACCTTCCTGGAGACATGGCAATTCAGAAAACCAAATCAGTTTTACACAGAGAATATCTTTATATTGACCATACAAGTTAAATAAAGTATAATCTCAAAAGGAAAAGAGTATACTGTGATTGGAGGTGCTGGTATGGAATTTTTCGATTACCTCGTAAAAACCTATGGATATAATGAACCGATCTTGTCGGGCGAACTTTCTTTTGAGACATACTCCGCCCCATGGATCAAAAAGATGCTCAAAAAATTCTGTGACGAGGGAAGGCTCATCCGATTTGAAAAGGGCGTCTACTACATTCCCACAGACACACCGCTGGGGAAAAGCCGGCTTGATCCCAGGAAGGTGATCGCAAAGAAGTATATAAACGATGGAAACGGCGTGATTGGCTACTTTTCCGGCGTGACCTTCCTGAATATGCAGGGTCTCTCCACACAGGTGCCCAATATCCTGGAAATCTATACGAACAAAGAGCAGGCAAAAGTCCGGGAAGTCCCGGTGGGGACACAGAAAGTGCTGCTTCGCCGGGCCAGAACGGAGATCACCAGCGGTAATGTGGCAACGATGAGCTTCCTGGAGCTGATGAATTTTACCGACGGCGGCTTCTACGATGAAGACAAGAGAAGGATTGTCGCGGAATATATCCGGAAAAACGGGGTCACCAGGAAATCCATTGCCCGGTATGCGCCCTATTTCCCGGACAAGGCGATGCGCACCCTGGTGGAGAGCGAGGTAATCTACGATGTTGCACCGTGACAGAGAGCTGTTCCGGCAGATGGTTCTGCTGACTTCTGAGGCGATGAGGATTGAGCCTGGGATTGTGGAAAAAGATTACTACGTCACTATGTTTTTGAGGGCGTTGGTGGAGCGGCAGCCGCAAATCATCTTCAAGGGCGGGACGTCTCTTTCGAAATGCTACAAGCTTATTCAGCGATTTTCAGAGGATATTGATCTGAATCTGGAATGCGAGACGAGGCCGACGGAAGGACAACGCAGGCACTTGAAGGAGAATATTGTTTCAACGATAGATGAGTTTGGACTTGAGCTGACCATTCCTGGTCAGGTGAGAAGCCGACGGGACTATAACAAATACGTCATTGACTTTCCCTCGGTGTTTGATTTCGTGGCGATCAAGCAGTACCTAATTGTGGAGACAGCGGTTTTTCTCCGTTCCTATCCCAGCCAGATCATGACCGCGCCAGCCTGATCTATGACTACCTGAAGGGCATTGGACGGGATGATCTCATCACAGAATTTGATTTGGAGCCGTTTGAGGTGAGGGTTCAGCGGTTGGAGCGGACCTTCCTTGACAAACTGTTTGCGGTGGGAGACTATTACCTTGACGGCAAGGTGACCGAGCATTCCCGGCATATCTATGATCTGTACAAGCTGGCGGACCGAGTGGAGATTGATGAGCCATTGAAAACGTTGTTCAAACAGGTGCGGGAGGAGCGCAGGGGACACGCGGCATGCCATTCGGCTCAGGAAAACGTGGACTTAAAGGCATTGTTGCAGAAGATCGTCGCTGAGAGCGCTTATAAGAATGACTACGAGGCGATCACCGAAAATTTGCTTTTTGAAAAGGTCCCCTATGAAACCGCGGTCAGCGCTTTGCAAAAAATTGTGGACAGCGATCTGTTTTCCGAAGCATGAGCAGCCCCGCGCCAGCCGTCGCCCCGGGCGGGCGGAATAAAATCAACAATCAGACACAACCCGCGGGAGGAGCGCGTTCAGCTCCTCCTGCTACAGCTTTTTTGAAAAGCAAACAGAAATAAAACATCCTGCTCTTCGCTCAGGACGGCTGGCGCGGCAAAACAGAAGTGACTGTCTCGAATGGAGGGCTGACATCATGGACGATATCATCACGGCGGAACACCTCACGGCCTTTAGCCGTTACCTGATCGCGGAGGCGAAATCGCCGGCTTCTGCTTCCACATTTGCCTCATTGCATCAAAAAGCATACCCAGGATGCATTCAGCGACGGCGTTCTCTTCGCCCCGGCACGGACGCAGTCGATGCGGCAGTACCAGTCATCTACATCGTACTGAGTGTAAAGAATCAGCGCCCCTTTCAGGCTACAGGTTGCTCTGAGCATTCATGCTTTTGGCAACTACGTATTCATCCAACCGATCAGGTATCCAGACGTAGCGGGCCTGATAGGGATGCCTGCATGCGGCGACATCAAGGGCGTTAGCAATCTTGAGATAGTCTCCGCATACAACGTTTTTGCCAATGCGAAAAGCCTCAACTCCCTGTGTTTTCAAGGGGTTGAGGCTTCTTTGCTCTTTTCAACTGTCGAAGACCGGACAATACTTTCCGACGGCAGTCAAACAAAACGCAAGCGCGCATGCGCGGAATTGGGATAGCAAAAGCCAGATTTGGAATGCTCTGGTTTCCAAATCTGGCTTTTCTGCTGCGGCGCAGGGCAAGGGACAAGCGCCGGTTATGTTGTCTGGCTGGAAGATTTCTGAAAGAAGTGCTGGAAGAAAGACTGGATAATGGAGCTGGTGTCGTCCGTCCGGTCCTTATAATTGACCAGATAGTATTCGGAGCTGTACAGCGGGTCCCGGAGAGGGACGGCCCGGACACGGTCGGAGGGGAGCATCCAGTCCATCTGGAAAGTGGGGTAGAGCCAGTTGTAGTTTTCCACACACACATTCCGAAGTTCTGAAAAGTTCTTGGAGATAATCTCCATCTTTGGAATAAAGCCTGCGCGCTTGCAGTGCCGGAAAAAACCAAGCGTTGCAATGTCCCCTGCCCGGGCGCCGTCTTGGATCATGTTATAGTGCTGGGCAAAGGTGCAGTCTCTCAGCTCTCCTATATCCACGTCGTTCTGATCGGCGCAGGGATGGTCGGCGCGCATTGCGATACAGGGGGGACGGTAACAGAGAGGGGTGATGTGGAGGCTCGGTACGGTGGCAAATTCCGGGGTTTTATAGCGATCTTCGATCCAGAACACCCGGCTGACCAGCATGGCGTCAAACTCCCGCTTTCGGAGGTGCTCTATGAGACATCCGGACTGATAGAATTGAAACTGGATGTCATGTCCCGGGGCAAAAAGGTAGATCTGCTCCAGAAGCTGGCATTCGGTCTTTATGCTGATCCGTCCCAAAGGGAGACCTATGACATAGGGCTCCCGGAGCTGACTTTTCAGACGGTGGACATAAAATTCCAGGGAGTCGTAGTGTTCCACCACCTGCTCGATCAGGGGAAGCACACTGGTTCCCTGCTCGGTCAGCTTCAGCCGCTCCCCCCGGACGGGACGCTCAAAGAGGGTGATGCCCAGCGTATCTTCCACGCATTTTACCTGCCTGGATACGGAGGACTGTGCGCAGGGGATTTCCTCAGCCACTTTGCTGAAATTCAGATGGGTGGCTGCCAGCAGTACAGTCTTCAAATACTGAATATCCACAGATGTCACTCCTTCAGGCAGGGCAACGAGCGAAAACACGCGCAGGCTCAGTGGTTATAGGAGAGGGAATCCGCCCGGACAATGGAATTGGGGTCCGTCTTTTTAGGATCTTTTTTCTGTCCCGGTTCAGGACGGCGGTTTTTCCGCAGCGTCTCATCCATATGAATCTTTACGCCTCTGCCGGCCAGTACCTGCTGCAGGGCGGGGACGCTCAGAGCCTGGAGACTGACCTGCTCCTGCGCAGCCATGGACACGGCCAAGCCGGCAGCCTCGCCGGTGAGCACGCAGGCGGGAATAAACCGAGCGATCTCCCAGCCCCTTCCGGTGGCGGAGACAATCCGTCCGGCGGCGGCGATGTTGGTGATTTCCTTGTCGATGAGCCCGCCGTAGGGAAACTCATAGACCTCTGCGGGCACCTCCAGAGAGTGAATCATACAGCCGATAGAGTCCGCTACATACCGGTCCGGAATCACTTCCAGCTGCTCCTGGCCGATCAGACGACGGGTCATGCGGAACTGTGGCATCAGCGGGAGGGTCATCTGGGCATAGGAGGGGCTTTGGTGGAGTTTCAGGTAGTCCAGGGCCAGTTTCCGGCTGGTGCGGATATAGCCGTTCACCCCTTCACTGGTGGTGCCGTAATACATGGGAATCTCGGCGCCGCTGTTGTCGGCGTCCGGGCGCAGGCCCAGCCAGCGCAGAGGAAGAGCCTGTATGGCCTTTCCGGTCTCCAGCCCTTTCTGCATGGTGTCCAGGTCAATCTCATGGGCCCAGTGGGAGACGATGCTCTTTTGCGTCTCGGCGGGGGCGCCGGCCCGGAACATCAGGTCCAGGTCGCCGCTGGCGTCCACAAAGGCCTTGGCCAGGTAGGCGGAACGGCCGGATTTGTTCTCCACGATGACGCCGCGGCAGGTTTTCCCCTCCATGATCGGGGCGCAGAAGTTTGTGTCGAAGATGACCTGCACGCCCTCCTGCTCCATCAGTTCGTCCAGAGCGCAGACTGCGGCGGGAATATTGAAGTTGGTGCGGTAGCGGCCAGAGGGGGACTCCACGCAATCCGCGCCCTGCTTCCAGCATGCGGGAAGGTTGTCGTAGCCGTAACGGATGCACACATGGAGAAGTTCCTCTGCCAGACCGCCATAGACCTTATGGCCAACGCCGTCGTCGATGGGCAGATAGATGCAGACATGGCCCAGGGTGGCCAGGCCGCCCAGAATAATGCTTTTTTCCAGCAGAATGACTTTGGAACCGTTTCGCGCGGCGGAGACTGCGGCGGACACGCCGGCCAGTCCTCCGCCTACCACGATCACGTCGGCTTCCCCGGCCACGGGAATGGAATGGGACTGTTCCGTGATTTGCTTTCTCTTATCCATAGATGTAATTCCTCATTTCGCCAGTATAACATAAACGGAGTGGAGCGTGAAGATGGAGGTTTTCCCAGATGAACGGCTGAAGTCCGGCAGATCAGGGAAGCACATAGCTGCAGATCAGGGACAGTACGTAGACCACTGCAATATAGACGGGGATGACTTTCACGGCATCGGTCCAGATCCAGCGGTTGTCGATCTCATCACGGTCCAGAAGCAGAGCGGCGTAAATGGTGCCGGCATAGGTCAGAAAGGCCATGTTGGCGCACAGACTCAAAGTGGCAGCAGTGACCGATGCGCTGATGCCGGTGTCAATCTGCATCTGGCAGACGAAGGGCATTATAGCCGCATTGCCCAGCAGGGTCAAAGGCGTGCCGTTGCAGATGTTGGTGATAATGGTAATGACCACAGTGACCAGCAGCAGAAGGACGGGGAGGGGAATGTTGCCGAACACAGGTTTGAGCAGCATGATGATCCAGTCACGGATGCCCACGTCGGCAGAGGCCATGGCGTTGCCCAGAAAGGTAAAGCAGCCTACAATGCACACCACATTCCAGAGCGTACCTTCTGAGAGAAGCTTCATGGGATTGGCCAGGGGTTTGCCGCCGATCTGGATGAAGCCCAGCAGAGCCAGAGCCAGCAGGAAGATCAGGGTGGTGCCGATGGGGGACAGAACGGCGCTGCCGGGGAACCCCTGCGGCAGCAGAGGAATCACGATGATGTACAGGAAGGACAGGCAGAAGATGGCCAGGATGACCAGCTGACGCTTGTCAAATTTTTTGGGGATGACTTTCAGCGCTTCTACATTTTCAATGTCCAGATCCTTCAGAGGGGCCACGTTGCACTTGAAGACAGTGGGGATCATGAAGGCCAAGATAGCCAGCCAGATGAAGTTTACCAGAACACAGAAGAAGATGTAGGTGAACATGTTGATGTTCAGGCCGTAACCCTGCATGCTGGTGTTGATCAGCGTGTAGATGGTCAGGGCAATTCCCTTGAAGGGGAAGCAGAAATTGCCCATACAGCCCAGATAAATGCCCAGCAGGGTGAACTTGCAGAACCGGTCGTACTTATCATAGCCGCACAAGTCTCGGATGGATTCATAGATTCCGAAGAAGAGCAGGGCGGTAGGGATGAAGCCGATGAACATGGATACGATAAAACTGGAGAAAAACAGCACAAACAACAGCGCTACGGGATGGCCCCGGAGCAGTTTGATGGTGAGCAGCTTGCGCACTACGATGTTGATGACGCCAGCTTCTTTCAGAGCTACGCACAGTGCGGACACGAAGATCAGCTGGGGAACGGTGGAGCCGCCCATCCATTGGGAAACAGCACTGGTGGAGTCAAGGAAACCGCTGTAGATCATAGCGATGATGCCCAGGATCGAAGCCAGTGTGGATTGAGATGTGAGCACAGTCAGCAGGATCACACCGATAAACACGCCTAAAACGTTGGAACCGACCTGGGTGACAACAGAGAAGGGGCCAATGAGTCTGCCAAAGAAAAACATAAAGAAGAATGCGATCAGGACAATTGGCCATTCAATCTTTTTTTTCGCTGCCTTTGCCATAGTAGCATGCGCGCAAAGAATGGAAGGAGATACTTTGCGCGTATTCCTCCTTTCTGCATTTGGAATTCTTTTCTCAGTAAGATGGTGTTGATTTCAGGGATAGCCTGAAATGCAGGTCAGCAAATTGTGCACAATTTGTTGACCTGATTATATCGCATTCCCTGGTATTATGCCAAATGCACAATGCGCATGGTGTATTCTGTTTTTTCGATACCCGGATCGGCGTACAGATGTGCCGGATGGGACTGAATATGCGCAGGCTGGTTTTGGAGAACAAAACCCCGCGCGCTTTTTACGCCGGAAGATTCCTGTCCTTTGAACCTTTGGGAGGACATCCTGTTTTCGGTTTAGGAGAAGCGCAGGGCTCATGGGCTGAAAGACAATGTGTATGGGAAGCACGAATGCCCGAACCCTGTCCAAATGGAAAGCTGCCTCTCCAACAGGCAAGAGTGCCAGCTCAGCTATGCTGAATGCAGTTTTTTGAAAGGTTTACAGGTGGTCGCCTCCTCATTTGCGATGCTGGCCGCCACACGGTCGCAAGCCATGGAGCTGCTGCGGTCAAAGATGGGGGCCATGCCAATGTCTCGGGATTGCGGAGCCGGCCGAAATTGTGCAGATGGCGATCCTTGCGGCGATGATATGGTCCAGCACCAATATCCGGTTCAACGCGGGAATCACATCTTCTGCACCAAGATCCCGGCAGCATTTCGCGAATTGCTGATATACCGAATCGCTGCTGCGAGTCGCTTGTGCATCAGCGTGCAGAGCACAGGAATCCCTCCTCCTGCATTTGACTGTGTCCGCTGCGGCATACGGTGTGCCCGCGTGTAAAACGAAAATCAGTCTGCAGGCACACGGAATGTAAAAAAACCGTCCGCCTTCCGGAAATCCGGAGAGCGGACGGAGGGGTTACGGCTGGAATTGTTCAAAGATGGGCAGGCACCCGTCCTGTTCGCAGGCTTTCAGATCCTCCGGGGTGCGGATGGTCCAGCTCACCTCCTGCACGCCCCAGAACCGGCGGGCCAGTTTCAGGGCCAGACGGCGGCGGTGGAGATGATTGTAGGCGATGAAATCCGGAACGGTGAGAAAGCCGGTGAGCAGGTGGGTCATGGCGAAGTCCGCCGCCGGACCCAGTCCGGTGCGGGTGTTCAGAAAGTTCTCGCTCAGCTGGCCCCGGCAGATCTCAGGCCGGTGCTGCTTCAGCCAGCGCACGGCCTGGGGATGGAAGGACTCGATGCAGTAGTCCGCATGAAACCGGTCCAGCAGTTCACAGGCGGCCCGGGCCAGGGCAGCGGCGTTTCCCTGATCCACCTTCAGCTCCACGATCAGGGGCGCACGGTCCTCGAACAAGGGCAGCACTTCCTCCAGAAAGGGAATCTTTTCGCCGGTGCCTTCCAGCCGGTACTGTTCCAGCTGGGCGGCGGTGAGCTGGGATGCCCTCACATCCGCACCTGCTGTGCGAAGCAGGCTGTCGTCGTGGATGACGGCCAGGCGGCCGTCCAGAGTGAGATGGACGTCCAGTTCCGCGCCGTAGCCGTGGTCCGCAGCCCGGCGGAAGGCGGCGAGAGAATTCTCCGGGATGCCCCGGGCCTTGTCATGGAGCCCCCGGTGGGCGTACCGGAATTTTCGCAGGACGGCCCAGGCGGGGTGGTTTTTCCGGCACCGGATCAGCGCGGTCCACAGCAGGAAATAGAGCAGGATGACCTGGACGCTCCCCATCAGGATCAGCCAGGGCAGTTCCGGAGCGAGCAGGGCCTCCGCCGCGGCCAGCGCAAGAATCAGAATCAGGGAGCAGATGATAAATGCCATGACAATACCTCTTTTCACGGGGATCAGTCGTCCAGATCCTCAAAGGCCTCCAGACCCTTTTTTGCAGCTACCTTGGCGTCGCCGTGGCGCACGAAGATCATGGTGACAAAGGACAGTGCAGCAAACACAGCGGCGTAGGGGAAAAGCACCTGGTAGTCGATCACCCGCATGAGGGTGCCGGCCAGGATGGGGGTGACCACCTGGGCGGCCATGGAGGCGGTGTAATAGTAGCCGGTGAACTTGCCGATGTCAGAGCCCTTGCACATCTCCACTACCATGGGCAGGGAGTTGACGTTGATGGCTGCCCAGGCCAGGCCCACCAGGGCAAAGACCGCAAACATGATGGGCTGAATGGAGCGGTAGTGGGTGGTGAGTACGAAGCCCAGCAGGAAACACACTGCCAGCAGGATGATGCCGCCCATAATGGTTCTCTTCCGGCCGATCTTGGAGGCGATGACGCCGATGGGGATGTAGGATACGATAGCGCCGGCGGTGGCCACCAGCAGGCAGGTGGAGGCTCCGCCCAGAGCCTCGCCCATGACTTCCGCCACGTAGCGGGAGAACCAGGTGGTGACCCCGTTGTAGGCGATGAACCACAGGGCGATGGAGGCCAGCAGGAAGCCCAGACTCCGTTTGACCGGAGCGGGGAGCACCTCGTGGCCGGAGCCGTCGTCCTGGGCCAGATCCCACTCCGGGTGCCTGCGCTCCAGGGCCTGATTTTCCGCTGCCAGTTTGGGCTCCCGGATGGTGAGCAGGAGGATGACGATGGCCGCCACCATGATGGCGGATACCGTCAGGAACAGCGGCTGGTAGTTTACATGATCCAGACCGGCTACCTTTTCTGTGGGATACATGACAGCGGAGACGGCCAGATAGATGATGCCGCCCACTGCGCCCATCAGGTTGATGATGGCGTTTGCCTTGGAGCGCAGGGGTTTGGGGGTGACATCGGGCATGAGAGCCACGGCGGGAGAGCGGTAGACGCCCATGGCCACCAGCAGCAGGCCCAGCACGATGATGAAGGACACCAGTTTGAACAGGGAGGGTTCGGCGGCATAGCTGTTGTCCAGGAAGGGCAGAATGTTCATGAGGATCACGGCAAAGGCGGTGCCGGCGATGATGTATGGGGTGCGTTTGCCGATGCGGGTGCTGGTCCGGTCGGACAGGGAGCCGAACAGGGGCAGCAGGAACAGAGCGAGGATGTTGTCCGCAGCCATGATGGCGCCGGACAGGGTCTCGTTGAGGTGGAAGGTGCCGGTGAGGATCAGGTTCATCACGCTGTCGTACATCTGCCAGAAGGCGCTGATGGACAGGAAGGCCAGTCCCACCAGGATGGTGCGCTTGTTGTTGAGCTTCATCGCTGTCTCTCCTTTTCTTTACTCGGTACGGGTTCCTGCCCACTGCCCTGCATGGCCGCGGACAGCGCGCCGATGTCGTCGAAGATCCAGGTGGGCCGGACGGAACTGGTCTCCAGATCCGCCAGGGTGCCCTCCCCGGACAGGACAAAGGCGGTGTCTATGCCCGCATGGACGCCGCAGGCGATGTCGGTGTAGAGCCGGTCGCCCACCAGCAGGGTCTCCTCCCGGGTATACCCCCATTTCTCCATGGCCAGCAGGGCCATCTCCGGCTGGGGCTTGCCGATGACCACGGGACGGCGGCCGGTGGCCCGGAAGAGCATCTCGCACACGCTGCCGCAGTCCGGCACCGAGCCGTACCAGGTGGGGCACACCCAGTCCGGATTGGTGGCGTAGAAATCCACTCCCCGGCCCAGCAGGATGCAGGCGTCCTCCAGCTTCTGAAAGGTCAGTTCCGTGTCAAAGCCGGTCAGCAGACAGTCCACGGCTTCCTCCGGCCGGTCCGTCACCGGAATGCCCGCCTGCTCCAGCTGCTCCCGGAAGCTGCGGGTTCCGAAGACGTAGCACAGCCGGTAAGGGGGCCGGGACTTCAGACGGGCAATGAGGGCGTCTGTAGAGGTGAGAAAATCTTCCGGCGAGGCCGCCACGCCCATCCCGGCCAGCTTGTCCACATAGGCCTCCACCGACCGGGAGGAGTTGTTGGTGAGAAAGAGGTACCGTCCTCCCGCGGCCCGCACCCGGGTCAGGAACGGGAGGGTGGCGGGGAACAGTGTGCGGTCCAGGTAGATGGTGCCGTCCATGTCCAGCAGGAACAGTTTTTTGTGCTTCAGCTCCGCCATGGAATTCCCCCCCTCTCTGCGCATACGGAAGCAGTCTTGTCTCATTATAAAGGATGGGGCGGGAAAATGCACCTCCAAAAATGAAAAATTGCTGTAAAAGTGGGCGGACCTGCCTGCGCATGGGGACAGATCCGGACGGAGAACTGCACCGGAGAGGCCGGATGAGGGGAAAATGGGGCGAAAATATCCCGTTTTGTCACCGCCTTGCGGTTGTCAAGACAAAGACAGAGCTGCCCCGGATGATTTTCACAAATCATGCCGGGACAGCCCTGTCTGCTTCCGGGTACTGCCGTTCATCCCGCCCGGAGGTTCTCCTCCAGGGAGATGCGGTCGGCGATCATGGCAATAAACTCACTGTTGGTGGGTTTCCCTTTTGCGTTTGAGACGGTATAACCGAAGTATTTCTGGAGGGTTTCCAGGTCGCCCCGGTCCCAGGCCACCTCGATGGCGTGGCGGATGGCCCGCTCCACCCGGCTGGCGGTGGTGCCGTATTTCTTGGCCACCGCCGGGTACAATACCTTGGTCACCGCATTGATCACATCCATGTCCGCCACCGCCAGGCCGATGGCCTCCCGGAGATACTGGTAGCCCTTGATGTGGGCGGGCACGCCGATGTCGTGGATGATGGCGGTCACCCGTCGCTCCAGCATCCGGTCGGTGCTGTTCTCCTGCTCCTCCGGAACCACCCCGCTGGCCAGCTGGCGGATGCGCTCAATGACGCAGGACAGCCGGCAGGGTTTGAGCATGCAGTAGTCCGCGCCCCGCGCCGCCAGCTCTTCAGACAGCGAGGGGGAGGAGAAGGCGGAGAGCACCAGAATGCGGGGCTTCTCCTGATCCAGCTGTTCCAGAACCCCCAGCCCATCCATTCCGGTGAGCAGCAGATCCATCACCAGCACGTCCGGCCTGGTCTGCTCCACCAGCTGCAGCAGGGCGTCTGCGTCCCCGGTCTCGCCCACCAGCGTCATGTCTGCCTCTTCCTCCAGCATATCCCTGAACATCCCGCGAAACTCCTCGGATGCGTCTCCCAGCAGAATCTTCTTTTGCGCTTCCATTGTGACAGCCCTTTCCGGTCCCTGACCTGTGATATTTTCCAGTTATTAACTGTAAAACTAAAATACCACAAGATGTTCCATCTGACAAGAGCGTTTTACCAAATTCTTGTAATTATTATTCGACACCCCTGTCGAATCAGGTTGCCCGGGAAAGGCCGGGAATCAGCCGGACGGGCATTGGCGAAGCATCCGGCCGGCATAGATGCCGTAGCCGGTGCTGGGATTGTCCACCATGACGTGGGTGACTGCCCCCACCAGTCTGCCGTCCTGGAGGATGGGGCTGCCGCTCATTCCCTGGACAATGCCGCCGGTGGTCTCCAGCAGGCGCCGGTCCGTCACCTGGATCAGGAAATCCCGGGTGTCGCTCTCGCTCTCCGGGTAGACCTTGACGATCCGGATGGTGTACTCCTCCACCGTATCCCCGGAGATGTTGCTCAGAATGGTGGCGTTGCCCGCCTTTACCTCGTTGCGGGGAGCGATCTCCACCTCGTCGCCGGTCCAGACGCAGCCGTCCTTCAGGGTGCCGAACACGCCGCTGGGGGTATTGCTGGACAGCTCGCCCAGGGTGACCGAGGTGTCGAATATGCCCTTGAGCTGACCGGGGGTGCCCGCCTTGCCGGGCTCCACGCCGCTGACGCTGGCGGGCAGAATGGAGCCGCTGTCCAGGGGCATCAGCAGAGCGGTGTCCACGTCGCTGATTCCGTGACCCAGGGCGCCGAAGGCGCCGGTTTCAGGGCAGTAGAAGGTCACGGTGCCGATCCCGGCCATGGAGTCCCGGATCAGGGCGCCCAGTTTATAGGCCCCGTCCGAGGAGCACAGCACGGCCCGGGCGGTCAGCTGCACCGGCTGGTTTTCACGGATGGCGCGGATTTCCAGATCCTGCCCCTCCAGCTGCTGCAGCAGGGCGGAGACCTCCTCAATGGTATCCACCTCGGTGGAGTTGATATGGGTGATGACGTCTCCCTCCCTCAGGCCGCAGGCCTTGGCGGGGTTGACCATCCCCTCCTGTGTGGCAACTTCCGAAGTTCCCACGACCACAACGCCATCGGAGAACAGCTTGATACCCACGGCACGGCCCACAGGAACCACGCTGAGCGCGGACGCCCTGGCGGTCAGAGGCCAGAGAAGCATCAGTCCCAGAAGCCCCAGCAAAACCACCCGAAGGACAGCCGCGCTGAGGCTCCATGGCCTTATTTCGTCGTTCAATTGCAATCACCGCCTCTCTCAAAAATCGCGGAACTGGGTTCCGCACACTTAATATGGCGGAAAAACGCCTCTTTCACCGTGGGAAAGTAAGGCGGGGCTGGCAGGAAATCCGTTCCAGTGCTCCGGCTGTCAGGGGCCGGAGAATTTATACTGAGAACATGATGCGTTTCAGGATATTTTTTCTGAACGCGGTGTGTTTCCCGGCCACACGAATAGTATGCCCGGTTGGCTGCATAGACTGATCCTGCCATCGTTGTGTGCGGTTCGGATCCGGCGCACAGAGCTGTGCTGTTTTGAGGAGGTGTTTTTACGGAACACAAGTCATGGAAGATCTGGATTATCTTTTTTGCGGCCCTGGGCCTGGGAGTGGGGCTGCACTTTCTGTATCAGTGGCTTCCCAACTCGTTCACCGCACTGCTCTCCCCGGTGCGGGAGAGCCTGTGGGAGCATCTGAAGATCCTGTTTTATCCGCTGCTGGCGGCGGGGCTCTTCCTCAGCCGGGGCAGCGGGGCGTTCCGGACGGCCTGGCTGCTGTCGCTGCTCCTGGTGTGCGGGCTCATGCTGGGGGCGGGATGGGTGTACCACATCGTGCTGAGGCAGGACGCGATGGTGTTCGATCTCATGCTCTATGGGGTCCTGATGGTCCTGGGGTTTCTCTTGCCCCGGCTGCTCTGGCCCCTGGGACAGCGGGCCTGGATCCGGTCCGGGACCGCCTTTCTCACCACGCTGCTCTGGGTGTTTCTGGCCTGGTTCACCTTTTTCCCGCCGGACCAGATCCTGTTTGCCGATCTCAGCCGGGAAGTGCGTACCTTTCTGACCATTCCCGTGTAGCGGGCACAAGAAAAAACGGGCAGTTCCCCTCCCGGGAGCTGCCCGCCGCGGGGTTCGGAGATTCAGTTCAGATACCGGTCCGCAAACTTCTTCATCGGTTTGTTGACCTGTTTGGCGGTCAGCCCCACAAAAATGGCGGCGGCCACCGTCCCCTCCCGGACACCGGCGATGCCGCCCAGGAAGATCAGGCCGAGCACGCAGGAGAGCACCACCAGCGTCACGTCGAAGGCCACCTTCATGGTGGGAAATTTGACGGGAAACGCTTTGCAGACAGCCAGCACCATTCCCTCGCCGGCCAGGGTGACCACGTTGGCTGTCACCTCAAAGCTGACGCCCACGCCCACCAGAAGAATGCCGATGATGCACATGAGCCACTGCATGGCGTAGCCGCTGCAGGAAATGCCCCGGATGGCCCACACGCCGAAGTCGGTGAGATAGCCGAAGGCCACGGCGACCGGGAGCTGAATGAGCTGGATGGGGTCATACCGTCTGCGCAGCAGCAGAATCTGGAGCAGGATCAGCACGCAGTGCAGGGCGATGGTGGCAGTTCCCACCGTGAGGGGCGCAAACAGACTCACGGTGTAGGGAAGACTGGAGATGGGGGAGGTGCCAAGGCCCGCCTTGATGGAGAAGGCCACGCCGAAGGCCATGATGACAAGGCCGGCACACAGCAGAAGATACCGCTTGATCAGCGGGAGCCTGCGGCTGCCGGTCATGCCTCCCGCCTCTTTTCTTCCTGCGCCAGGGAGTGGATCACGTGCTCCAGCAGTTCCCCCAGAGCGACCCGGTCTTCCAGGGAGAGCTCGCGGGCGGCGCGGCCGTCCGCGGCCCGGAACACCTCTGCCATGCGCTGGCCCATGTTGCGGCCGTGGGGGGTGAGAGAGACATAGAGGGAGCGGCGGTTCCCGTCCCGCTGGGTGCGTGTGATCAGACCGTCCCGCTCCATCCGGGTCAGGATGCTGCCCACCGTGGCCGGCTCGATTTCACAGTATTCCGCAATGGATTTCTGATTGCTCTCGCCGTGGGTCAGAAGAAACTCCAGGACCTTCGGCTGGCCTGGAGACAATCCCAGCGCCGAGGCGCCCTCCAGGATGGCCCGGTTCAGTTTGGTGTGGGCTCGCATCAGAAGATAGTGCAGGGGTTCCATGAGAATTCCTCCAAATGATAAGAATGCTTATTGTAAACATGCTTATTATACTGCGGAACGGGAGAAAGTCAATGGAAGAAAATGGACATCCTCCTGGAGAATGGCGCCGCGCAGGGCGGGAGAATAAATTGCAAACGCATCCGGAATATGTTATGCTGTCCCCAGAGGGGGGACGGAAATGACCCTGAATCAGATGAAGTATTTCATTGCGGTGGCCCGGTGCCTGAGCTTTACCGAGGCGGCCCGCAGCCTGTTTATGACCCAGCCGGCCCTGAGCCGGCAGATCCAGGCCATGGAAGAGGAGCTGGGGACCAGGCTGTTTGTCCGGGACAAGAAGACCCTGAAGCTGACGCCCGGAGGCGTGGTGCTGTACAACGGCCTGCCGGATCTGCTCAAGCGGTACGAGGGCATGATCACAGACGCCCGGAATGCCAACCGGGGCTTCCGGGGGCGGCTGCGGATCGGCGTGCTGGACGTGTATGACATCTCGGACCTGTTTCCGCCGGTGGTGGACAGGTTCCAGGAGAAATATCCGGACATCCGCCTGTCCCTGGAGCGGTTTTCCCTGGGGGAGCTGCCGGAGCGGCTGTATCAGGATGAGCTGGACCTGATCTGCACCTATGGATTTTCCCTGTTTGACAAGCCGGATCTGGTGACGGAAGATGTACAGAAGTACGACTCCTGCATCATGCTCAGCAGGGAGCACCCTCTGGCCTACGCGGAGGGGCTGTCCCTGGAGGACCTGCGGCAGGAGCGGTTCGTTCAGCTGGGCCGGTGGGTCAGCGAGGAGGGGTATCAGTACATTGCCAATCTGCTGAACCGGAGCGGCGTCCATGGAGAGATTGTCCAGGTGAACAAGATGGAGGACGTGCTGCTGTGGGTGCAGATGGGACGCGGCGTGGCGGTCACCACCAACCGGTCCATTGAGAAGTTCAACCCCCATGTGGTGATCCGGGAGCTGACCACGCCGGATGTGAAGGGACATGATATCACCATGGCATGGCGCAGGGGAAACTACAACCCGGCTATCTCCATGTTTATGGAGATGGTGGATGAGTGTATCCGGGAAAACGGCCCGGAGGACGGGAAACGCGGGAATTGAATACCAGACGGGAAACGGGGCCTCCGGCAGTGAATCTGCCGGAGGCCCCGTCGGTTGTGACGCCCTCCGCCTCAGTAGCGCAGCTGCTCCTGGGTCCAGTCCTGGATGAGGGCGGCGTAGTAGCCGCACTGCTCCCGGGCCAGCTCCACACTGAGATTGCGGTAGTTTCCGCACTCCGCCTCGCTTTTGCCGGGCATCTCCCCCTGCCAGACGGCGCCGGCGGCAAACACATCCTTTACCAGCTGGACGGCCTGGGCCAGGGAGAGCTGACTGCCGTCAAAGAGGAAGTAGAAGCCGGTCTGGCAGCCCATGGGGCCGAAGTACACCACTGCCTCCTTCCGGGGGCTGTTTCGCAGCAGCGTGGCGATGATGTGCTCCACCGAGTGCATCTCGGCGTTGGTGAGTAGGTCGCCGGTGTTGGGCTGTTTGAAGCGCAGATCGAAGGTGATCACGCTGCCGTCCTGCCGGGACAGATAGAGCCCGGGACGCAGCGTGCGGTGGTCCACCTGAAAACTGGCGATGGGTTCCATAGCGTCATTCCTCCAAAAGAAGTTCCAGGGCCTGACCCAGCCGGGCCACGGCGCCGGGAAGATTGTCCTGATACTGCTGATACTGGGCCGGGTGGTCCAGATGGTCGGAGACCACCTTCAGGCACCGGAAGGGTACCTGATTGCGCAGGCACACCTGAGCGGCGGCGGCCGCCTCCATGTCGCACACCAGGGCGCCGAACCGGTCCCGGATGCGGTGGGCCCGGGGGAGATCCCTGCCGAACCAGTCCCCGCTGGCCACCACGCCGGTGGAGCAGGGCAGGCCGCCGGCGCGGAGCCGGGCGGCGTCCGCCTCCGGGCGGGCGCAGGGCAGAAAGATCTGTTCCAGGACGGGTACCTGCCCCGGGGGATCGCCAAAGACGTCCAGGTCGTGCTGCACGCAGGCGCTGGCGCACACCAGGGTGCCGGGGGGCAGGGGCTGGAAGCATCCGGCCACGCCGGCGTTCCAGAGTTCCCGGACCGGAAAGCGGTCCAGGAGAAACTGGGCGGCCAGGGCGGTATTGACCTTGCCCACCCCGGAGACGCACACCAGCAGGTCCGGCCCCGGCCTGTACAGGGTGAGGCCCGGCCGGTTTGCCACCGGCTGGCCTGCCCGGAAGGGGGCGGAGACCTCCTTGGGCATGGCGAAGAGAAGGGCTCTCATGGCGGCCTCAACGCTGGGACGCCAGCAGGCCGGCCCGCACGTCCCACAGTTTCTGGGACAGGTCCACGTAGTAGTTGTGGGGGTTTTCAAACCGCTTGACCTCATCCCACAGGCTGTCCACCTGCCGCACACAGTAGGAGCGGATGTCGGTGATGGAGGGGGCCTGATAGACCAGCTGCCCGTTCTGGAAAATGGGCACCAGCAGGGAGACAGCGGTGAAGTCCGTCACGGTCTTGCGCTTCCAGGTGGCCTCCGGGTCGAAGAGCTCCAGGGGCTGGGTGAAGTCGGGCTGTTCGTCGTGGACGCACACGTAGTCCGCCATGGCCTTGCCGGTGGCGTTCTCGAACAGGCGGTAGACCTTCTTGAAGTGGGGGATGGTCACTTTGGTGGGATTTTCGCTGATCTTGATCCTGGGGACGATGGCTCCGGACTCGTCTTCCACGGCGGCCAGCTTGTACACACCGCCGAACACGGGCTCGCTCTTGGAGGTGATCAGCCGCTCGCCCACGCCGAAGCTGTCGATCCGGGCGCCCTGGGTGATCAGATCCCGGATGATATACTCGTCCAGGGAGTTGGAGGCAATGATTTTGATGCCGGTCAGCCCCGCCTCGTCCAGCATCTTCCGCGCTTTCCGGGACAGATAGGCCAGGTCCCCGGAGTCGATGCGGATCCCTCCGCTGGTGATGCCCAGCTCCTGAAAGACCCGGATGGCGTTGGGCACGCCGGAGTGCAGCACGTTGTAGGTGTCCACCAGGAGCACGGCGGCATGGGGATAGACCTGGCAGTAGGTTTTGAAGGCGGTGTATTCATCGGGGAACATCTGAACCCAGGAGTGGGCCATGGTGCCGGTGGCGGGGGTGTGGAACATCTGGTCGGCCATGGCGCAGGCGGTACCCACGCAGCCGGCGATGTAGCTGGCCCGGGCGCCCAGCAGGGCGCCGTCCGCTCCCTGGGCCCGGCGGGAGCCGAACTCGGAGACCGCCCGGCCCTCCGCGGCCCGGACGATCCGGTTGGATTTTGTGGCGATGAGGGACTGGTGGTTCAGGGCCAGAAGCAGGTAGGTCTCAATGAACTGTGCCTGGATGGCGGGGGCCCGGACGGTGAGAATGGGCTCCCGGGGGAAGATGGGCGTGCCCTCGGGCACGGCCCAGATGTCGCCGGTAAAACGGAACTGGAGCAGGTACTGGAGAAATTCCTCGCTGAAAATTCCTTTGGAGCGGAGAAATTCCACATCTTCCTGGTCGAAGTGCAGGTCCTGGATGTAGCGGATGACCTGGTCCAGACCGGCGGCGATGGCGAAGCCGCCCCCGTCAGGGACGTTGCGGAAAAAGACGTCGAAGTAGCAGATTCGGTCCTTCATACCGGTCTGGAAGTAGCCGTTGCCCATGGTCAGCTCATAAAAATCGGTGAGCATGGTGTAGTTGATGTCGTGTTTCACAGGGATTCCCCCTCTTGCAGTATTGAGACGATTATAAGCTGTCTTGACACAGAATGCAATCTTGATTTTGTGGCACGGGCCTGGAAACACGAAAAAAGGAACCAGTCCGTCCCGGTAAACGGACTGGTTCCAGACGGCGGGGGGTCAGTATGGCGTAGAAAAACGGCGTTCAAATTCCGCTTTCAGCTCTGGCCGGAACGAGGGGTGCGCGATCTCAATCAACGCCCGGGCACGGTCCCGCAGCGTGTGCCCTTTGAGATGTGCAACGCCGTACTCCGTCACCACATAGTCCGCATCGCACCGGCAGGTTGTGACTGCGGCGCCCGGATCCAGAAAGGGCACGATCTTGGAGATCTTGCCTTTGACGGTGGAGGGCATGGCGATGATCGAGCGGCCGCCTTTGCTGCGGGCTGCGCCGCGGATGAAGTCCACCTGGCCGCCGGTGCCGGAAATCTGGGTCAGACCAATGGACTCGGAGGCGATCTGTCCCATGAGGTCCACCTGGACACAGGAGTTAATGGACACCATATTGTCGTTCCGGGCGATGACGAAGGGATCGTTCACATATTCCACCGGGGCCATGTAGACGTCCGCATTCCGGTTGACGAAGTCATACAGCCGCCGGGTCCCCATCAGGAACGTAGCCACATATTTTCCCGGGTGCAGCGTCTTTTTGGCGTTGGTGATGACGCCGGCCTCCGCCAGATCCACCACCCCGTCGGAGAACATTTCAGAGTGGATGCCCAGGTCCCTCTTGCCGGTGAGAAATTTGAGCACCGCGTCGGGGATGGCGCCAATGCCCAGTTGAAGGGTATCGCCGTCCCGGACCAGGCTGGCGACGTTTTGGCCGATGGCCTCCTCAACAGGGCCGATCCGGGGCGGCGCGAGGGTGACCAGCGGGGCGTCATGAAGCACGAAACAGTCGATGTCGGCCACATCCACGGTGGAGGGACCGCAGGTGAAGGGCATTTGGGAATTGACCTGGGCGATGACGGTTTTGGCCTTGTGCACAGCGGCCATGGTATAGTCCACGGAGATGCCCAGGGAGCACCGGCCCTCGCTGTCGGGGGGCGTGACAGTGATCAGAGCCACATCCACCGGAAGGGTGGAGTCGAACAGAGCGGGCGCTTCAGAGAAGAAGCAGGGCGTGAAGTCCCCCCGCCCCTCCGCGACGGCAGCCCGGGTGGTGCCGCCGACAAACAGAGCGTTGTGCCGGAAGTGCCGCTCCATGCCGGGCTGGGCATAGGAAGATTTTCCCATGGAGACCATGTGGACAATTTCCACGTTCTCGTAAGCCGCGGCGTTTTCCGTCATCACATCCAGCAGATAGGACGGCTCGCCGCAGGCGTGCATGACAACCACCCGGTCGCCGGAGCGGATGCGGCCCACCGCTTCCGGGGCAGACATGGTGCGTTGATGATACAGGGTTTTCCAATCCATTGAGACGACTCCTTGTTTTAGAGATTGCATGTGAGATAGGGGCAGATCGTTTTTTCACTTCGTTTGCCGGGAACTCAGACGGCGAAGTGCCTGATCGTAGTGCTCCGGACGCCAGAGCACCAGAATTTCCCCCTCCAGGTCATCCCGGCGGGCGCACTGCGCGGAACAGCCGCACAGAAGCAGCACCAGATTTTGCCCGGGGGCCGCGGGGATGAATTCAACGTCCGGGCAGCGGGTGGCCAGGGCGCGCATTGCGGAAACCCGGTCGTACCGGGGGTTGCAGCCGCCGCAGTAACGCACCCCAACCGTGCGCCGCTCAGTCATGGTGACGGCCCAGAAGAGCCTTTGCCTGGGAGAGCAGGTCATCGCTCACACCCTGTTCCAGCACCGCTTCCGTGAGGTCCGGGAAAGCGGCAGCCAGTGTTTCCCGGATGAGGCTCTCTGTGGTGAGATAGGCGGAGGGACATCCGGCGCACTGTCCCAACAGGCGGAACCGGTAGACGCCGTTGTGGAGGCCCACAGACTGGATGTTCCCGCCGTGGAGGGCCAGCTGAGGGCGTATCCGGGTGTCCAGCACCTGTTCAATTTCGTCCAGCGTCATGGGGCAAACTCCTTTCTGGCTCCGGCCGGCGGCGCGGGCCGCCGGCTGGAGCTGCGGATGAGATTCCGGACCCGGTGCGCCGGCTCACTCCTTGATGTGGGCCAGCTTCTTGGCCAGGGCCTTCTTGTGTTCCAGATTGCCCTGCCGGGAGATCATGATGCGCTGGGCCTGGGGGGAGCCGGCGCCGTGCATGGACTCGGTCCGATAGCCCACCGCGGCAGTTCCCAGGGCCAGGTTTTCAATGAGGCGCAGGATACGCAGACGGTTTTCCGTGGGGACGCTGTCCACGCCCTTGAGGTATTTCTCAATGACGGGGCCCAGCTTGGGATCCCGGAGATCTGCCTCCGAGGGTGCGGTGACCATCAGACCGCCGGCAATGTCCTCGGCCAGCCGGACGATCTCATAGGGGAAGCGGGTCACGTTCTGCTTGCACACGTTGGCCAGCAGCAGGTCGATGAGATAGTTGCCGCTCTCGGTGGGGTGGCCTTCTGCGGAGCAGGCGATGCCGCAGGCGTACAGCGTCTCGTTGAGATGGGTCATCTCGATGAGCTTGTCCTTGATGTGGCTGGCCTTGGCCGCGCCGTTGTACTCGGCGGCCACGGCGGCGGCCCCGATGAGCACATCGCCCACACCCACCTTGCATCCGCCGTAGCTCTGGCGGTGGTAGCCGGCGAAGCGCTCCACCAGCACTCCGGCAAACTCATACTCCCCGTTGAGGAAGATCCGGTCGTTGGGGACGAAGACGTCGTCAAAGACCACCAGGGCCTCCACTCCGCCGAATTCCGCATTGCCCACATCCATCTCGGAGCCCTCCAGCTTGCGGGTGTCGCAGGACTGGCGGCCGATGATCATATAGATGCCCTTGGCGTCCACGGGCAGGGCAAAGGACACGGCGTAGTCGGCGTCCTCCGCCTTCATGGACTGGGTGGGCATGACGATGATCTCGTGGGAGTTGAGGGCGCCGGTCTGGTGGGCCTTGGCGCCCCGCACCACGATGCCGTCTGCCCGGCGCTCCACCACGTGGAGGAACAGGTCGGGATCCGCCTGCTGGCTGGGGGCCTTGGACCGGTCGCCCTTGGGGTCGGTCATGGCGCCGTCCACGGTCAGGTCGTTCTCCTGGCAGTAGGTCATGAATTTCCTGAAGTTTTCGTGGTAATGGGTGCCGTATTTCTGATCGGTGTCATAGGTGGTGGAGAACTCCGCGTTGAAGGCGTCCATGCCCACACACCGCTGGAAGCAGGCCGCGGTCTGCTGGCCCAGCAGGCGCTGCATCTTCACCTTTTTCACCAGGTCCTCGGTGGACTGGTGAATGTGGGTGAAGCGGTTGACCCGCTCCCCGGTATAGGGGGAGACGGCGGTCATCAGATCCTGATACTCCGGCATCTGGGCCAGATCATAGGTCATGCGTACGCTGTTCAGAGAGGGGCGCAGGATGGGGTCGTCCACGGGGGACTCCACCCGCTTGCCGAACATGTACACCTCCATGTTCAGCTTCCGGATGGATTCAATGTACTGTTCGCCGGTCATGAGTGCCATAGTGTAATCTTCCTTTCCTTGTTTTGCTGCGTGTGATGGTTGGGATGGGAAATGCGGCTTCGCTTACAGGACAGAGATCACCATATGGGAGATGGTGAAGGTGAGGGCGATGAATGCGCTGAGGAACGAGCCCAGCCACACATTGCCGGTCTTTTTGTGAAGCACCCGGCTCATCACTGCGGTGACGGGCAGGATGAACAGCAGCCCGAAGAGCATGATGCCGGCCAGAGCGGTGGGGTAGGCAAAGGCGTTGGCGGAGATCCATTCCGCACTGGTGGTGCCGGGGATATACTGGATGCCCCGCACGCCGGTGGCGAAGAGCGTGCCGTAGTCATAGGCGAACATCACAGCCAGGCCGCCGCAGGAGACCACCGCGGTGAGCAGGTAGCTGACCCATGCCGGCGCGTTGTTGATCCGGGTGAGGGAGTTGTAGATCACACCCACCAGCAGGAAAAACAGGAACCACACCGGCAGATACTTGAAGAAGGCGATCCAGTGTGCGCCGTCCATAGGCATAAGATTGAACTTGAAGAAGGAGAATTCGGTTCCGCTGATGCCGGAGCAGGCATACACCACGGCATAGATGATGCCGAAGGAGACCACGGCCAGCAGCAGGCTCTTGAGCACCTGAACGACGGGCAATTTCAGACCGGTGTGCTCAAACCTGGCGCCGGTTTTGCGGGCGATGAGGAAAAATACCAGCAGATAGAGCACCAGGAAAATGACGCCCACCACGAGGTTGAAGAGCATCAGAGAGTTCATGGGCGCCATGTTGAAGAAATGGTTGGGCATGAACTTGGTGACGAACATAAACCACTGGGGCTGCATGTAGTACGGATAACCGATGAGCCAGTAGTACAGCAGGGGGGCGGGCAGCAGGAAAATGACGTACAAAATCGCGTATTTCAGGGCGCCCTTGCCGCCCTGGACCGTGCTCAGGGAAGGCAGAACGGGGCGGACGATGGTGGCAAAGAACGGGAGCTTCAGCAGGGTGAGGGCCATGGCCACAAAGGCCACCAGGGTGGCGATCAGGCCGATGAGGCCGCAGGCCGCCCGGCCGTGCCAGACCTGATCGTAGGGATCGACGGTGGACAGTCCGCCCCGGAGGGTGATGTCAAAGAAATCCAGACCGTAGGCGATGGCAGTGCGGTCATAGTAGGTGTCGGAGTGAGTGCCCTCAAACGAGTAGGCAGCCCGGATGGGTACCATGGTCAGCGCGGCGGAGGCCGCTGCGGCAGCGGCTTCCTCCCGGCTCAGCGGTGTGGCGGAGGCATCGCCGTACATAAAATAGGTTCCGGAGGGCACATTGGTGGCGCCGCCGGTTCCATAGGCGAATTTAAAGCTGGTGGTGTACTGGCTGGCATCGGCCACGCCCCAGAGAAACTCGGTAAACTCGTCATAGGTTCCCTGGATGGTGCACATATTCACCGGCGCGGCATAGAGGGGGAATACGCCGTTTTCGGCAGTGACGTTGTTGTAGGTGAGGTCGTTGATGTTGCGCACGTTGTAGTTGTACCCGGTGAGCACCATGGAGCCGGGCAGTACGATGCCGGAGCCCATGGCTGCGGCGTAGGCGGTAGTGGCGGCGGTGACCTCATCCTGACCGGCGGCGGTGGCCTCGGCGAGCGCGGCGTTGTAGGCGGCCTGCCATTTGGTGTAGGCGAGATAGGCGCCCTCCTGAATGGCGGCGGTGCCCATGGAATGGCCCAGCATGCCGATTTTGGTCAGATCCACAAAATCGTAGTTGGCCAGCTGCTGCAGAGCGGAGTAGGTGCCCAGGTCAGGGGCATAGTTGAGTACGTTTCCCATTTCAACCTGACTGTATCCGTCCGGCGGCAGCGTGGATTCCCCGTGACCATAGGCGTCCATGGCCAGGACCACATAGCCGCGGCGGCTGAGTTCCACGGCGTTGGGTTCCATGGCATCCAGACTGGCCGTATACCCGTGGCAGAGAATGACGGCGGGGGCAGGCGTCTGCGCGGTGGCACTGTCTGGGATATACAGTTTGGCGTGTACGGTGGCGCCCACATCGGTGGTAAAGGTGATTTCCTGGGTTGTTACAGCGCCCCAGTTGGTTTGGATCATGTGCCCCACAGCGGAGCATACAATCATGATCACAAGGCATAGGATCAGCACAATGGCGCTGGCCCTGCCCTTGACCGGGGACTTGGAAATACGGGTTCCTTCCATGTTGCATACCTCTTTTCTTCGTGTGGATTCCCTTTCCCTTGCAGAACGGACAAACAGCAGGACTGGTCCGTGCCGCACTAAAATATGCCGCAAATTGCGTGCCAATTTTCCCACGAAAGGAGCGGGGGAATTACAGGTGAATTTGGACAAGGTGCATAAAAAACAGGATTCATTGCTGCGTAATTGCAGCAATGAATCCTGCAAGAAACGGGGAACCTGGCCGGAGACAAGGGTTTGCCCGCTTTGCTGCAAAAATGCAGCATGTTTCATTTCTGCAGCATCTGCTGATACTTTTTCCGCTTGCGGACAAAGGTGGAGGAGTCCATACCCAGGCTGGCGGCGGCGGAACGGACATTTTTATACGTCTCATAGGCCTTTTGAATGTACTGATACTCAAATTTAGCGGTCTCCAGACGGAGATCCACGGGTTTTCCGGCCTGAAGGAGGGGATCGTGGCTGCCTTTGGCCTGGAACGGGAGGTCTGAGGAGAGAATCAGATCAGACTCGGACAGGATTACCACACGCTCCACCACATTTTTCAGTTCGCGCACATTTCCGGGCCAGGGATAACGCTCCATTGCCTGGAGCGCGGAGGTGGAGAACTCTTTGTGAAAGCCGTATTTCCGGTTCAGCTCCTCCAGGAAACAGTGGATAAAGGGGAGAATGTCCCCCCGGCGCTCCCGCAGTGGGGGAATGGTGATGGGGACCACGTTCAGACGGTAGAACAGATCTTCCCGGAAGGTCTTGCTGCGTACCATTTCAGACAGGTCCCGGTTGGTGGCTGCAATGACGCGCACGTCCACGGGGATGTTCTGACTGCCTCCGATGCGCTGGATGTGCCGCTCCTGAAGAACGCGCAGCAGCTTTACCTGCATATCCAGGGGGAGCTCTCCGATTTCATCCAGGAAGATGGTGCCCTTGTCCGCCAATTCAAAAATCCCCATTTTCCCATGCCGGCTGGCCCCGGTAAAGGCCCCCTGCTCGTAGCCGAACAGTTCGCTTTCCATCAGGGCGGGGGGGATGGCGCCGCAGTTGACGGGAAGGAACCGCTCCCGGCGCCGGGGACTGTTTTTATAGATGTACTGGGCAAATTTTTCCTTGCCCACACCGGTTTCGCCGGTGAGCAGCACGGTGGTGTCCAGAGCGGCCACCCGGTCCACCTGGTTCAGAACGGACAGGGTATTGGGGTCGGCGGCAATGAGGTCGGAACTGTTCAGCAACTGCTTGCGGGCCAATTCCAGTTCCGAACGATAGCGCTCGGCGGTTTTCTGATATTTTTCCTGGAGATCATAGTACTCCGTCATATCCCGCACGTTGGTGACCACCATGGCAATCTGCCCGTCTGCCGCAAAGTCGGGCGTGCTGGTGATCAGCGCCCGCTTGCCTGTGCGGAACGTCTGCTCCAGCGTCACCGGCCGGCGCTGGGCAATGGCCAGAAGGGTGCCGGACTGGCTGATGATGCCCGTGCGCTCCAGCTCCCACATGTTTTGGCCCAGCACATCCTCTTTCTGCAGGCCACTGATGGACAGATAGGCCGGATTGACCCACAGGGTGTTGGCCTGCCCATCGGTGATATAGATGCCGTCGTGTGAACAGTTTACAATGGCTTCCAGACGGTCGTAGGCCTCCTGGAGACTGCCGAACATGCGGTTGCGGACAAAAGGCTGAGCCATGACGAATCACTCCTTGCGTGGTGCAGATCTGCAGCATTGTCTTTATCATATCAGAAGACCGGGACAAGTCAACCCTTTGGATGCCGGCACAAATCAGAAAAGCGAAATGCGTCCCTTTCTTGGAACCGGGTACATTGTCAGAGGGAAACCGGAAAGCTAAAATGAAATTAACCTTGAAAAATGCCGTGATTTTGTGGAAAAAAACGAAAGGAGAGAACGATGGCCATTCCATTTTACGCAAAGGGACCGGGCAACGAAGGATATATCAAAAACCTGGAGGTCCTGGCCTACGAAGACCTGGACGGCGGAAGCTTTTTTCAGCCGGCCTTGTGGAGGACCGGGGACGGTCGGTACTATCTTTACGGCACCATGGGGAACCAGATCGGAATTGTGGAGGTGACAGATCCGGCACAGCCCCGGTTTGTCAGAAGAGTTCAATCCATTGACCCGGAGAAGTTCCCCAATTCCAGGAACCCGAAAATCCAGGCGGCTGACGGCTTGCTGATTGTTGCCGTCTGTTCCGGAGGCGGACCTTTCATTCCGGACCGTCCGCCCAGAGCGCCGCTGCCTCCGGAACAGTGCCGGCAGGGAATTTACATCTACCGGATTCAGGAGGACCCTGAGAACCCGGAGTTTCTGGGTTACTGGGACTGCGGGGTGCCCAATTCCAACGGTGTGCACCGGTTTATGTATGACGGCGGCCCCTATGTGCACCTTTCTTCCGAAGCACGGGGCTTTGAAGGGCTGATTTACCGGTGCGTGGATATCTCAGATCCGGCCCATCCCGTGGAGGCGGGGCGCTGGTGGATGCCGCATCAATATGCCGATGGATTTATCGGACGGCATGATTTTGACCCCAATGCGCCCCATGTGCCGGAATTCATGGCCAAAGGGTGGATGCACGGCCCTCCCTTTGTCAGAGACGGGCTGGCCTACTGCGGCTACTGCGGAGACGGTCTGGTCATCCTGAACGTGGAGGATGTGACCCGGCCCTATATCGTGGGGCATCTGCCCATGTGCCCTCCGTTCGGAAGCTGGTACGGAGGGGCAAAGACCCATACCGCATTGCCGCTGCCGGGGCGGGATCTGTGCGTTGTCACCAATGAGGGAGAGCGGTATACCTGGTTTGTAAAGGACAACGATCCGGCGGTTTCGGGGAAGAAAATCGGAGGCTGCGCCCAGGCGCTGAATAATCTCCACATGGTGGATGTGAGTGATCCCGCCCATCCCACGCTGATTGCGGAGTTTCCCTATCCGGAGGTGCCGGAGCGGTTCCCTTACCGGAATTTCCAGCAGATCGGTCTGGGCGTAAACGGCCCCTTCGGGCCCCATAATCTGCATGAACCCATGCCCCACAAACCGTGGCTGGAGCAGCGGGGGGATCTGGTATACTGCTGCTATTTCCATGCCGGGCTGAGGATTTATGATGTGTCGGATGAGTTTGTGCCAAAGGAAATCGCCTACTTTATCCCGCCCAATCCCACCCGGGAGATCCGGATGCCCGGACCGCACATCGCCACGACGGAAGATGTGGTGGTTGATGACCGGGGGAATATTTTCATGAACACGAGCTATGACGGGCTGTATGTGCTGCGCAGAAAAGAACCGTAACAGAGAAGTTGATTGAAACAGGCAGGCCGCCGGTGATCGGAGTGATCGCCGACGGCCTGCCTGTTGTCTTCAGAGCAACAAACTTCACAGGGCGCCGCGGACCCGGAGGGATCTGCGGCGCCCTGTGAAGATGAGAGGGTAAGAACTCATGCCTTGGGGGGCATGACGGTGGCGGTGCCGGTAATGACTGTTTCTCCCCGCTGATTGGTGACTGTGGTATCCAGTATCAGCCGGTTCTTTTCCGGGATCCGCTGGGACACGGTGACGGTGGCAGTCACCGTGTCGCCCACATACACCGGCTTGACAAAACGCAGCTCCTGCCCCAGATAGATGGTGCCCGGGCCGGGCAGCTGGGTACCCAGCACATTGGAGATGAAGCTGGCGGAGAGCATTCCGTGAGCGATGCGCTGGCCGAACATGGAGTCCTTGGCGTGCTCCGAGTCGATGTGGGCAGGATTGAAATCTCCGCTGATACCGGCGTACAGAATGATGTCGGTTTCCGTGACCGTTTTGGTGAAGGAGGCACTGTCCCCGAGCTGGATGGTGTCAATTGTCTTCATGATGCGATGTTCCTTTCTTTGATGTTTCCCGGGATGGGAAGCTGATTTTAGAATTAAAGCATCATGAACCACTATTCATATTTTAAGAATACAGCAAAGTTCATAAAATGTCAACTAATATTTTGGGAGGGAATCCGGTTGATATTCGATAAAAAGCACAAAAAACGACTTGACAAATCGAAGGAGATTCGCTATTCTGATTTTGAAGTATGAACCACTATTCATAAAACGAAACGCAGGCCATATTAAAGGAGGGCGACGCGATGACAGACCGCATCAATGTAGGAATTGTGGGATTGGGGGTGTATCTGCCGGAGAGAAAGATGACAGCGGCGGAAATCGCCGCAGCCACCGGCGGTACCTGGTCGGAGGAGGCGGTGGTCCGCAAGCTGGGAATTGTGGAAAAATACATTCCATCAGACCGGGCGTGTGACGGGACCCAGGAGATGGGGGCGCTGGCCGCCCTGGACTGTCTGAAACAGACGGGGATGGATCCTCTGGATATTGACGTCATCCTGTGCTTTACCGAGGAGTGGAAGGAGTATCCGGTGACCACCTCCGCATGCTATGTCCAGAATCGGATCGGGGCCAGGAACGCCTGGGGAATTGACGTGCAGAATCGCTGCTGTACCAGCGTATCCGCCATGAAGCTGGCGAAAGACATCCTGTGTTCGGACGACGAATGCCGGAACGTGCTGGTGTGCGGCGGTTACCGGAACTGTGATCTCATTGATTATACGGATAAGGACCTCTCCTTTATGTATAACCTGGCGGCAGGAGGCGGGGCGATGCTCCTGCGCAAGGGTTACGGGAAAAACCTGCTGCTGGGAACGCACCTGATCAGTGACGGATCGGTGGTACATACTGCAGGCTGTCCGGTGGGCGGAACCGTCCACCCGGTTACCGGGGAGAATTACCGGGAAGATTTCAAGCTGAGACTGATGGATGCGCCGAAAATGAAAAGCCTGCTCAACAAGACCAGTATGCCAAACTGGCTGCGGTGTATTGATGAGGCGCTGCGCAAGTCGGGGAAGACCCGGGGGGATATCGGCTATCTGGACATCCTGCACATCAAGCGTTCCGGGCACCGGGGTATGCTGGAGAGTCTGGGCTTGTCGGAGGAACAGAGCATCTACCTGGAGCACCACGGGCATGTGGGGCAGGTGGACCAGATCCTGTCCCTGAAGCTGGCCCTGGAAACGGGAAAGGTAAGGCCCGGGACTGTGGTGGCCATGATTGCGGCAGGCATCGGCTACACCTGGGCGGCAAATGTGATTCAATGGGGGTGAGCGGGCATGTTTGCGGCGTTTGTAAACACCATCTGCGGCTCCCTTCTCACTGTATGCATCACCTGTCTGGCCACCTTTGCGGTGACCCTGATTTTCAAGACCTCCACCACCACCAATTTTGCCCAGGGCTCCATTGCCGCACTGGGTTGCTATGTGACTGCGGAACTGTTCGGAACATTTGACCTTCCGGTGTGGATCGGCGTCTTTCCCGGAATTGTGGTGGGAATTCTGGTGGGATTGTTTGTGGATGTGGTCATCTTCCGCAACGGAAAAAACGTCAATGCGCTGGGCAAGCAAATCATAACCATGGGGCTGGTCTCCCTTATTTTCGGCGGTATCCCGCTGATATTTGGAAACCCGGAGGCCATTCCCTTTGAACCGTTCTATAACACGGTGAAGATGGGGACCACTCCCAACTTCCTGATTCCGTTTTTGGGCGGCGAACTGGTGTTGTCCAAACATGCGGTGCTGTGTGCGGCCATCACGGCAGTGATCCTGGCGGGGCTGTTCCTGCTGCTGAAGTTCAGCAAATGGGGGCTGGCTGTGCGGGCCACCGCAGCCAACGAGTTTACCGCGGAACTGATGGGGATCAATTCCTATGCCATCACTGCAGCATCCTGGGCCATTGCGGGAGCACTGGGCGTGCTGGCCGCGGTGATGTATGCCGGCGGCGGGACGAGAATCGGTCCCAGTTTCATGACCACCATCCAGGTCAACGCATTCCTGGCTGGGATTCTCGGGGGATTTTCCACCTTCCACGGGCCCATCGTTGGTGCGGTGTGCATTCCGGTTGCCGCCAACTGTGTCGGTTTTCTGGCCAATTTTCCGGGATTGTCCGGCATTACCCGGTGGAATATGGTGATCGTGTATGCCCTGATGCTGGTTGTGATTCTGATCAAGCCCCAGGGGCTGCTGGGTAAGCCCGTTGTAAAAAAGGTATGAGGGGGGCCTTGCCATGCAAAAAAGAAAAAGCAGGATACAGGCGTTTCTGAGCCATCCTCTGAGTCAGATTATTCTGTTTGTGCTGATCCTGGCAGTGATCCAGCTGCTGTCTGCGGCCGGGCTGATCTCCAACTCTCTGGTGTTTGCCATTGGAAACACCCTGATCTATGCAGTGATTGCAATCGGGTTCTGTCTGCTGCTGGGCTACTCCGGACTGGCGTCTCTGGGAACAGCCGGGTTCATTGGCCTGGGCGCCTATTCCGCCTTCTACGTGATGCAGGAGTTCGGCATGCCTTACATCGTGGCTCTGTTGGCTACGCTGGTGGTCTCCATTGTCATCGGTGTGGTGGTGGGGTTCATTTCCCTGCGCATTGAGGGGATTTATCTGGCAATCCTGACTCTGGGCCTGGCGGAGATCCTGCGCAACCTGCTCATGGCCATGAAATCCACCGTCCAGATTGAGATTGAAAAAATCCGGCTGTTCGGGCTGCTCATGGATACCCGCGGGGGATATTTTCTGATCCTGGTCACCTTTGCGGTGCTGTTCTGGCTGACGGCAAATCTCATCGACAGTCCCACGGGACGGGCTATGCTGGCGATGAAGAATTCCACCTCGGCAGCCCAGGCCATGGGTATTTCCCTGATGAAATACCGGCTGCTGGCCTTTGTCATCTCCACGGTGTTTGCCGCCGTGGGCGGGCTGCTGTATATGATGTATGTGCGGACAATGACCACGGCCACCTCTACGCTGCTCACCCTGACTACGTCTCTGAATATTCTGGGCGCAGTGATCATCGGAGGGGCCAAGAGCCTGTGGGGGACCACCTTCGGTGTGTTCATCATCTACGGGATCCAGTCAATGTTCCTCAGCCGGATTCCGTTCTTTATTGAAAACCCCGCTTTCATGACCATGGTCACCGGTGTGCTGATCATTCTGGTGGTTATGTTCTTCCCGGGCGGCTTTGCTCAGATTGCGGTGCAGCTCAGGCAGAGACTGAAGCAGATAGCGGCAAAAAAGGGGAAGGAGGGCGGAAGTGATGGCGGCTAGCTATGTCCAGGTGGACCGCCTGCGTCGGAAGGCACAGCTGTATGAGTCCCTGACCGACCAGGACAGCCGGCGCTGGGAAGGAAAACTGCGCACAGCCCGGGCAAAGCTGGAACGGGCTCAAGCAGGGTTGCAGGCCACGGGTCTGACACTCCCGGAGGATGTGGTTCTGAAAGTACAGGATCTGTGTATGTACTTCGGAGGAATCCGTGCGGTGGACGGGCTGTCTTTTCAGGTGAAGAAAGGGGAGATCTTCGGACTCATTGGCCCCAACGGAGCGGGCAAGACCACTGTGTTCAACTGCATCACTCAATTTTACAAGCCCACGTCCGGAACCATCTGCTTTGAGAACAAGTCGGGGCAGGTGGTGGACCTGAACCGGGAAAAAGTACACGATGTTATCTTGCATGGGATCGTGCGCACCTTCCAGAACGTGGAGGTGGTGCGGGAGGTAACTGTACTGGAAAACTTGCTGATTGCCGGGCATCGGCAGTATACCTCAAATCTGATCCAGCAGGCGCTGCACCTGCCCATTCTGAAGCGGGAGGAGCAGCTGATCAGGGAACGGGCGCTGCAGGTTCTGGACTTTATGGGGCTGACCGGATACAAAGACTGGTATGCCATGGGATTGCCCTACGGTGTGCTGAAGAAGATCGAGATTGCCCGGACGCTGATGTGCGACCCCCAGCTGATCATTCTGGATGAGCCTGCTGCCGGTTTGAACGACACAGAGACGGCGGAGCTGGCCGGACTGATCCGGAACATTCAAAAAGAATATCGCTGCACCATTCTGTTGGTGGAGCACGATATGGGGCTGGTGATGGATATCTGCCACACAGTGTGTGCGATCTCCTTCGGAAGGCTTCTGGCCATCGGGACGCCGGCTCAGGTGCAGGCAGACCCAGGGGTGCAAAGTGCCTATCTGGGCGTCAGCGAGGAGGTGTGAGTATGGCTTTGCTGGAAGTGCGGAACCTGAAGGTGAACTACGGCCCCATCCAGGCGGTGCGCGGAATTGACCTGGATGTGGAGGAGGGCAACATTGTGGCGTTGCTGGGCGCAAACGGTGCGGGGAAAACCACCACGCTGCGGGCAATCAGCGGTGTGCTGCGACCCTCGGGAGGGCGCATTGCCTTAAACGGGAACGACATCGGACGGCGGGCCAGCAAGGTGGCCAGGCAGGGGATCCGGATGTCTCCGGAGGGCCGACTGATCTTTTACGGCCTCACGGTGGAGGAAAATCTGCGGGCGGGGGCTTACACGATCCGGGACAAAGGGCGTCTGCATCAGAATCTGCACCGGGTATACCAGCTATTCCCCGTTCTGGAACAGCGGCACCGCCAGCAGGCATCTACTCTGTCCGGCGGTGAGCAGCAGATGCTGGCCATTGGCCGGGCCCTGATGGGAGATCCGAAGATTCTGCTGCTGGATGAGCCCTCCCTGGGGCTGGCCCCCCTGGTGATTCAGGACATTTTCCGGGTGCTCCAGGAGATCCGGCGGGAGGGAACCACCATTCTGATCGTGGAGCAGAACGCCCTGGCCACCCTGCGTATCGCAGATTACGCCTATGTGCTGGAACTGGGAGTGATGGGCATGTCCGGCAAGGCGTCGGATCTGATCCATGACAGCCGGCTGATCGATGCTTATCTGGGCGGAAAGAAAGTGTGAAACTTTTATTCTTTTGTTGGCAAATCTCTTGACATATCAATCCGCATCATTTGAAATGAAAAGGAGAATGAAAATGAAAAAAAGATGGATCGCACTGTTGACTTGTGCGGCTATGCTCTTTGCATTTGCCGCCTTTGGCTGCAACAATGAAACCGGCCAAACCAGTACACCACCCGCGGACAACAGCGGAACTCCCGCCAGCGAACCCTCCGGTGGGGACGACATCACCGTGCAGGGCGTCACGGACACGACCATCCTTGTAGGCAATACCGCCGCCACCACCGGCTCTTTTGCCTCAGTGGGTGTTCCCTTCAATGCCGGATTGGAAGCCGCGCTAAAGGCTTACAACGACGCCGGTGGGTTTGAGGGCCGCACCATTGAACTGGTTCATTATGATGACGGCTCTGATGCTGCCCAGGGCATGACCTATACGCAGACCCTGGTGGAAGACGACCAGGTGTTTGCTTTGGTGGGCCATTTCGGGACCAATACAGTGGCAGCTACGCTGGACTATGTGAAAAGCGTGGGTATTCCCACCGTCTACTGTGTGACAGGCATCTCTGCCCTGTACCAGGAGGGCGCTTCCGGCAAAGATGCCTGCGTTATGTCCGTCCAGCCCATTTACGATGCGGAGGGACGGGTGCTGCTGGCCCGGGCGGTGGCCTCTGCCGAGGACAACATTGGTCTGGGCGGCACCAAGATCGGTGTCATCGCAACCACTGACGACGCCGGTGCAGGTATCCTGGCGGGCATCAATCGTCAGATGGAGGAGATTGACGTGGAGGTTGTGATTCAGGAGGTGGACCCTGCCGCTGTGGACTATACCGCTGCCGCCTCCGTGCTGAAGAACGCCGGCTGCGATGTGGTGATCGGGGCCATGAACCAGGTCCCGTTCGAGAACATGATGAACGCCATGCGTGATGTCGCCTACGACGCCAAGGTGATTACTTCTTATGTCTCTGCGTCTGCTGCCGCATTGGGAAAGATGGTGGACAGCGGTGCCATCACGGCCCAGCGCCCGGTGTACACCACCGCCTGGCTGGATGTGACCACCGAAGCGGGTTTGGCAGACTACACCGAGTTTGCCACGGTGATGGCTGCCTGGGAGGCGGCCAATGGCATTGACAGCACGGATCCCACTGCGACCTATGTTCTCAACTCCTACGCCATGGCAGGCTATGTGGCCGGCGCGACCTTTATTCACGGACTGAATCAGATGGGAGAGCTGGGCCTGGAGCTCACCTGGGAGAACTACATCCAGGCAATGGAGAGCGCGCCCCTGCACGTGCCTATGGGCGGCGAGCTGAGCTTTGCAGATGGGGAGCGCACCGGTATCACGGCCCTGGCACTGAATACCGTCGCCACCCAGATCAATCCGGACACCGGAATGTACGACCTGCTGTCGGTCAGTCCCATTCTGGCACTGGATGACGTGATGGCTGCGGCGGGTTGATGAGGTTATCCGGGAGGGACGGCAACCCGATGGAAACGCCACAGGGGGACCGGGATCTCCCCGTCCCTTCTGCGGCATAAGAAAACAAGAACCGGGAGGTCAAATGAATGGACCTAGAGAAAAAATACATCTCCGTGGAGCAGGCCCTGTCCTATGTCAAGTCCGATGATGTGATTGTAACTGGTTTGGGTGCGGCGGAGGCCGGACTGTTTATGGGCCAGCTGCACACCATCGCCCACCGGGTGCGCAACGTGACGGTGACCAACTGTCTGCCCACCCACCCCTCTGAAATCTACAAGCCGGAGTATGCGGACTCCTTCAACGTGGACGGATGGTTCTTCTCACCTCAGATGCGCAAGGCTCACCCCAACGGCAATATGGCTTTTATCCCAAACCATCTCCACCTGGCTGCAGTGAAGCGGCTGGCCTTTGTCCGGCCCAATATCTATGTGGGGGCGGCATCCATGCCGGACAAGCACGGTTATATCTCTCTTTCCCTCTCCAACACGTACGAAAAACGGATGCTGGAGGCAGCGGACCTGGTGATGCTGGAGGTAAATCCCAACATGCCCTACACCCTGGGGGACGTGCAGGTGCCGGTGGATGAGGTGGACTATCTCATCCTGGCGGACTACATGCCGCCGGTGACACCGGATGCCCCCTTCTCCGAGAAAGATGCGGCCATCGGAAAGCTCATTGCGGACATGGTGCCTGACGGCGCATGCCTGCAGTTGGGCATCGGCGGGATACCCAATGCGGTAGCGGCGGCGCTGGAGACGAAGAATGACCTGGGGATCCATACGGAGATGCTGACCAGCGGTATGATGCGTCTTGCTAAAATGGGGGTTATCAATGGGAAGCGCAAGAAGATCAACCGGGGGAAGATGGTTACCACCTTTGCCATGGGAATTCCGGAGCTGTATGAGTTCATGGACTATAACCCGGGTATTGCAGTGATGGACGGGGCGTGGACCAATGATCCATACGTCATTGCCCAGAATGACAACCAAGTTTCCATCAATACTTCCCTGGAGGTGGATCTCACCGGCCAGTGCGCGTCTGAGTCCATCGGATCCCGGCAGTTCTCTGGAACTGGCGGACAGGCGGATACCGCCATCGGAGCGCAGATGTCGCGCAACGGCAAGTCCATCATTGCCTTATACTCTACCGCCATGGTGAAGGATCCGGCCACTGGGGAGCGCCGAGAGGTGTCTAAAATTGTGCCGCAGCTCACTCCTGGTGCGGCGGTTTCCCTGTCTCGGAACGATGTGGATCGGGTGGTGACGGAGTACGGTGTGGCGGAACTGCGGGGGACTAATATCCGAGACCGTGTGGCCAGGCTCATTGAAATTGCCCATCCCAGATTCCGGGAGGAACTGTGGGACCGGGCGGTGGAGGTGGGGATTTTAGGCCGGCGGCGCTGAGGGGGGGAAAAATACATGGCGTATGTTGCTTTTGAAGGCAGGCGGGTCTACTACGAGGAGCATGGGCAGGGCAGGCCTCTGCTGGTGCTCAACGGCATCATGATGTCCTGCCGAAGCTGGAGCGAATTTGTAGAGCCGTTTTCCGAGAACAACCGCCTGATCCTGCTGGATTTTCTGGATCAGGGCAGATCTGACCGAATGGAGGCAGAATATGACCAGTCCATCCAGGCAGAGGTGGTGAAGACCCTGCTGGACCATCTGGAGCTGAAAAAAGCCTGCATTCTGGGTATTTCCTATGGGGGAGAGGTGGCTCAGCAGTTTGCTGTGAAGTACACGGAGTATGTGGACCGGCTGATCCTGTTCAATACCACTGCACGAACGGGACCTTGGCTGGGAGACATCGGGGACGGATGGAACCTGGCTGCCCGGGACCCGGATGCTTATTACCTTACCACCATTCCGGTGATCTACTCTCCCCGGTTCTACCGGGAACAGAACGGCTGGATGAATCGGCGGCGGGAGAAGCTGCGCCCGGTGTTTTCTGACCCGGAGTTCATCCGTGCGATGGTCCGTTTGACCAACAGTGCCCGGAACTATGATGTCACAAAACAGCTGCACAGAATTAAGGCGCCTACGCTGGTGGTGTCCTGCCAGCAGGACTACCTGACCCCACTGCAGGAGCAGGAGCTGATCTGTTCGCTGATTCCGGACAGCCGTCATGTGATTCTGCCGGGCAGTGGGCATGCCTCCATGTATGAGCAGCCCTTGCTGTTTGCCGCCCTGACCCTGGGGTTCTGCAACTGCAGCCGGACCCGGTTTGACATCCTGTGAGGATTCTTATTGCAGAGGAGGGTAAAACGGGATATACTGTAATCCAGAAGGGAACACAGACAAAGGGAGTGTTTATTTGGACTACAAGATCTTGATTAGCCGTCCCAAGACCAAACGGGGAAGGGAAACCTTGAACCGGATTGTTTCCGCTGCGGCCCAAGTGTTCTATGAGAAGGGGTATCACAATGCCTCCATCAATGACATTACCCGGCTGGCAGGAGTAGCGTCCGGGACGTTTTATGTGTATTTCGACAGCAAATACAACCTCTATAAGTTTCTGCTGCTCCAGTGCAGCCACATGATTCGCAAGCACCTGAATCAGGCTATCCGGAACTGCCGGACCCGGCGTGAGATGGAAGAAGTGGGTCTGCGCAGCTGGTTGGAATTTGTCCAGAAAAACCGGTATATGTATCATATTATCTGGGAGTCGCTGTATATTGACAAGCAGCTGTTCGTTGATTACTATGTGAACTTCTGCAAGGCATATATGCGGGGAATTGACGAGGCAAAAGCCCGGGGAGAACTGCGGCCGGAGATAGACAGCGAAGTGCTGGCCTATACGCTGATGGGAGCCTCCAATTTTCTGGGCCTGAACTGGGGCCTGTTCAAGAATTATCCCACCGACCTGGATCAGGTGGTGGCAAGCTTTATGCGTATTATTGACGGCGGCATTTTTACAGAGCGGGGCCTGGTTCAGTCGGAGACGGATTCCGGGCCTATGCCCATCCGCATTCAGGTGGAGTTCGATGACGATGACCTGGAAGAGGAGGAAGAGAGCCTGCCTGAGGAGACGGAAACCGGACGTCTGGAGGAATGACCGCCCGGAAGGAGTCGGCGAAAGTGAATACCCAAAGGTTTTTAACCACGGATCGATTGAAGACGGCCTACTATCGGGCCGGAGAGAAAAACAAACGAAAACTGCTGCTGATCCATGGCAATGTATCTTCTTCTGTGTTCTATCTGCCCCTGTTTCCGGCTCTGGCACAGAAGTTTGACGTGGTGGCTCCCGACCTGCGCTGTTTCGGAGACTCCGATGCCCTGCCGGTGGACGCCACCCGGGGCTTCCGGGACTGGACGGACGACCTGGCGGAATTTGCCGCCGCCCTGGGCTGGGACAGTTTCGCCCTGGCCGGCTGGTCCATGGGGGGTTGTGTGGCCATGCAGTATGCCATGGACCATGCAGAACAGCTCACCGGTCTGGTTCTCATCAACCCAGGGTCTCCTTACGGTTTCGGCGGAACCCGCGGCGTGGATGGAGAGATGCTGGATCCTCCGGGATTGGCTTCCGGCGGCGGTTGCGCGAATGCCCTGCTGGTGGAATGCCTGAGAAAGGGAGAGCGGGAACTGCCCCGTACCACCCTGGCCACCATCTATTTCAAGCCTCCGTTCCAAATGCCGGAGTGGGAGGAGCAGCTGATCGACAGCATGCTGAAGACCAAGGTGGGTGAGGGTATGTACCCCGGAGACGCCAGGCCGGTTGACCAATGGCCGTTTGTAGCGGCGGGGGATATGGGGATCTGCAACACCATGGCTCCCAACCATGGCAACCTGTCCGCGTTTGCAGACCTACCGGTGAAGCCGCCGGTGCTGTGGGTGCGGGGGGACAGCGACGTAATGGTCAGCGACAACTCGGTTTGTGATTTCGGGTATCTGGGCCAGACGGGGGTTGTACCCGGCTGGCCGGGAGCGGATGTGATCCCGCCCCAGCCCATGGTGAGCCAGACCAGAGCGGTGCTGGACCGTTACCGGACAGGGGGCGGCCGGGTCAGGGAACTGGAGCTCCCCGGGGGCCACGGCTGTCATTTGGAAAACCCGGATACCTTTGTACAGGCGGTGAACGAGCTGCTGACGTGAGAGCAGACTGCCAAGAAAAAGGACAACAGGAGCCTTTCGCCCGGTGGGGCGAAGGGCTCCTGTCACGCTTTCTGCCCCCTGGAATACACTGAAGTGAGGAGACAGGAGGAGAGTCCATCCTCCGTGCCGACAGGGAGGTTGCTATGCTGCGGACAAAGAATTTCTGGGTGATCGGCGGAGATCCCCGCCAGGCTGCGCTGGCGGAGCTGCTGGCCGATGACGGACATGGTGTGCACACCTTTGCGCTGGAAGGTGCAGAGGGGATGGAGTGTGAGAAGACGCTGGAAGGCGTCCGGCTGGCGGACTGCGTTGTGCTGCCTCTGCCGGCCGCGGACGGGGCGGGAAAGCTGAATGCGCCGCTCTCCGATGAGGTCTGTGACCTGGGGGAGATCCTGGAGGCCATGCGGCCGGGGCAGCTGTTGTGTGCGGGGATGGCAGGGCCGGAGCTGAAGAGCCAGGCGCAGCGCCGGGGGATCCTTCTGCGGGACTACTTTGCCCGGGAGGAGCTGGCGGTGCTCAACGCCATTCCCACCGCGGAAGGGGTGATCCAGATCGCAATGGAGGAGCTGGGAATCACGCTGCACGATGCCAGGGCGCTGGTGGTGGGATTCGGCAGGCTGGGAAAGGCTCTGGGCCCGCGGCTGAGGGCGCTGGGGGCCAGGACCTGGGTGGCGGCCCGCAGCTACGATCAGCGTGCAATGGCCGAAGGCATGGGGCTGGAGGCGGAAGGGTTGGAGCGGCTGCAGGAGTGGCTGTGCAGCTTTGATCTGGTGGTCAATACAGTGCCCGCCTCGATTTTGGGGGTGGAGGAGCTGGCGGCCATGAAAGAGGGCGTGCTGGTGATCGACCTGGCCTCCCGTCCCGGCGGGGTGGACCTGTCTGCCGCCGCCGCTCTGGGGGTGCGGGTCATCTGGGCCCTGTCCCTGCCTGGCCGGGTGGCGCCCGTCACCTCCGGCCGGTACATCAAGGACACCGTATATCATATCATGGAAGAACTGGAGGGGTGAATATGGAACAGCTGAATGTGGGGTTTGCCTTTTGCGGATCCTTCTGCACACTGAGCCGGGGTCTGGACGCCCTGGAGCAGGTGGCGGCCCGGTACACCCGTGTGCTGCCCATCGTGTCGGAACGGGTGGCGGCCACAGATACCCGGTTTGGCAATGCCCATGACTTCATGCGGGAGATGGAGCGCATCTGCGGCAGCCGGGTGATCGCCACCGTGGAACAGGCGGAACCCATCGGGCCGAAGGGGCTGCTGGATGTGCTGGTGATCTGCCCCTGCACAGGCAATACCCTGGCCAAACTGGCCCATGGGATTACGGACAGCAGTGTGTCCATGGCGGCCAAGGCCCACCTGCGCAACGGGAAACCGGTGGTGGTGGCGCTGGCCAGTAATGACGGCCTGAGCGCATCCGCGCCCAATCTGGGTGTGCTGCTGGCGCGGAAAAACGTGTACTTTGTCCCCTTTGGGCAGGATGACTGCCAGGGGAAGCCTACCTCCCTGGTGTCGGACTTCTCCCTGGTGCCCCGGGCCATAGAAGCGGCCCGGCGGGGAGAACAGCTTCAGCCGGTTCTGCTGGGGGCAAAGTGAAACCGTCCCCTCCTGGGGATGGCCTGCGTGCAGGGGGACCATGTCGGGAAAGCGGGGGTGCGGGGACGGTATTTTTCACAGTTTTTACACAGCTTCTCTCTTGCAATGCGCCGGCAGGAGGCATATAATAAATCTGTATGATGTTTGGCAGGGTTTCTCTGCCCGGAATTCAGACGGAAAGGAAGTGGAATGCGTCGTGACAGGCGATCCGATAGGCCGAAGTTGTACATCCCTATTGCGGCGCACCTGCTGAGCTGGACCTTCCCGCTCCCGTGCGCCCGCTGTCCCATGCGCTGATGGGGCGAAGAAACAGCGGAACCGCACGGGTTTTTTGTGCCCTTTTTGCCGGTTTCGGGAAAGGCGTGAAGAGAATGCTCAACATTTACAAGACCATCGACGGAAAGATCACCAAGCTGGATGCGGTGGAGGACGGCTGCTGGGTGAACCTGGTCTACCCCAGCGAAGATGAGCTGAAGACCGTGTCCGCCACCCTGGGGGTGGAACCCACCTTCCTCCGGGCGGCCCTGGACGAGGAGGAGACCTCCCGGATTGACAGCGAGGACGGACAGACCCTCATCATCGTGGACACCCCCGCCATGGAAAAGGACGACACCGGCGTGGTGTACTCCACCCTGCCCATGGGCATCATTGTGACGGACCGGCACATCATCACCGTCTGCCTGAAGGAGACCTCGGTGGTCCGGGATCTCCAGGACGGGCTGGTGAAGGACGTGCGCACCCAGCAGCGCACCCGGTTTATCCTCAATATCCTGCTGCTGGTGGCCAAGCGCTTCCTGCAGTATCTGAAACAGATTGACAAGACCTATAACTACATGGAGCGGCAGCTCTACAAGTCCCAGCGGAACAAGGAGCTGATCCAGCTGCTGGACCTGGAGAAGTCCCTGGTCTACTTCAATACCTCCCTGAAGGCCAACGAGGTCACCCTGGAAAAAATCCTCCGGGGACGCATCGTCACCCTGTACGAGGAGGACCACGACCTGCTGGAAGACGTGCTGATCGAGGTGCGCCAGGCCATTGAGATGGCCCAGATCTATTCCTCCATCATCTCGGGAATGATGGACGCCTTCGCCTCCGTCATCTCCAACAACCTGAACGTGATCATGAAAATCCTCAGCTCCATCACCATCCTGATGGCAATCCCCAACATCATCTTTGGTTTCTACGGCATGAACATCGTCACCGGCCTGCCCCTGGACCAGTTCTGGTGGGTGCCCCTGGTGATTACCGGGGCGGCCATGGCGGTGGTGGCCATGGTGCTGAAGAAGAAGGACCTGTTTTAAGGAGACGGGAGTGTTGCAGAATTGCGGCACTCCCGTTTTTTCCGTGATTCGGGATGCTGAAACATAAGCCCGCCCGCGGTTTTGCGGGCGGGGCAAAATTTACCTTGACGTATATCAAATATTGATATACTATAGTGATGAGGAATATCGATATTCGATATAACGGAGGTGAGGCGCCATGGCCCGCAAAAAACTGGATACCCTCACCGAGCAGATGTACTACCTGCTCCTGGCCCTGCACCAGCCGGGTCACGGCTATGCCATCATGGAGCGGGTGCAGACGCTCTCCCAGGGCCGGGTGGCGCTGGGGCCGGGGACGCTGTACACCCTTCTGGCCCGGTTCGAGAAGGAGGGGCTCATCGTATTGGCCAAGGTGGAGGACACCCGGAAGATCTACCGCCTCACCGACCTGGGGCGGGACACCCTGGAGCAGGAATACCGGCGCCTGCGCCGCCAGGTGGCGGACGGCGCGGCCGTCTTTGGAGAGGAGGACAGACCATGAGACAGACCAAACACGTGCTCTTTGCCTTTTCGCCCTACACCTACAAGGCGGTGGAGATCTACCTGAACCGGCAGGCCGCCAAAGGCTGGGCGCTGGAGCGGATCGGCCCCTTTGAGCAGCTGGCCAGATTCCGACGCACGGACCGGACCGACCTGCGCTACTGCACCGACCTGCTGCCCTACCGCCGGGGGAAGAAGGGCCGGGCCAAGGTGGAGGAATACCTGACTCTGTGCCGGGAGGGAGGCTGGGAGCTGGCGGACCGGCGGGGAGCTCTGGGGGTCTTCGTCAACCGGCCCGGCGCCGACCCCGCCCCCATCCAGACCGACCGGGAGGCGGAGCGGGCCCACTACCGCCAGGTGCGGCGCAACAGCCTGTTCTGGGTGCTGCTCCCCCTGGCCATCGTCCTGGCCTACTGGCTCTTTGCGCTGGCTGTAGCCCAGCTCTCCGGGGGGACGGCCTGGCGGGAGGGCATCCCCCTGCGCATATTCTTCGGCTGGCCCCGGAATTGGGCCCTGGTGGTTTGGGCGGCGGTGCTCCCACTGCTGATCCTCCCGGCGATGGCGCGGCTGGGGGGTCTGGCCTGGAGCTGGGTGCGCACCCTGCGGGACGGGGACATCCCCACCCCCGCCCCCTGGGCCATGTGGGGCAGCGCGGTGGTAAACATAACGGTGCTGGTGCTGCTGTGCATCGCCCTGGCGGTGGTGTGCGTGGAGGCCGTCAAGCAGGGAAATATCGCCTATTTTGTGGGGGTGCTCATCGGCAGCGTGTGGCTCATCGGCCATTCCCTGACGGTGGAGCGCCTCACCTCCCATCCCTGGGAGGCCAAAGGGATGCGCAGCCGGGGGATCGCCTTTGCCGCCCTGGCGGCGGCGGTCCTCGTACTGACCCTGACGGTGGGAGGCCGGGGAGACCAGACCGGCATCGGCCCCGCCGGGCGATATGGCCAGGTGGATATCCGGCTGGACCAGACGGTGGAGCAGGAGTACGGGCCTGGGATCGACGGCGTGACCGCCACCCGGTACGACTGCTGGAACCAGGCGCTGGCGGAACGGGTGGTGGACACCCTCTGGCTGGAGGCGGTGACGCCGGAGCGGGTGGTATACCGGGGCGGCACTCTCATCAGCGACTACCGCTGTGAGGAGCCGGTCCCCATGGACTTCCCCTGGGCGGACGAGGCCTGGCTGGGGGACTGGACAGACGCCGGACTGTTCGGGGACGAGGGCCAGGTGCTCATCGCCCGGCGGGCCGCTGTGGTCCTGTATCTGTCCGCCCCCATGGAGCTGACAAGAGCGGATGTGCTGCGGGCGTTCCAGGAGCAGCTGGAAGAATAGGACGAGGTGAGCCACTGTGAAAGGGAAAAAATACACCCTCTTCAACTTTTGCACCGGGGATTTCAAGGGGGTGGAGCGGTATCTGAACGCCCAGGCCGCCAGAGGCTGGAAGCTGGACAAGGTGGGCCTGCTGCTGGGGCGGTTCAGCCCGGCGGGGCGGGACGATTTGCATTGGTGCGTGGATCTGGTAAACCCCAGGCGGGAGCGGGAGGCGGAGGAGGAGTATCTGGGCCTGTGCGCCGAAGGGGGCTGGGATCTGGCGGCCAAGACCAACAACATGTACCTGTTCTGCTCCCGGCCCGGGCTGAATCCGGGTCCCGTACAGACGGAACCGGAGCTGGAGCGGAAAAACTACTTCCGCTACTATGTGCGATCGGCCATTCTGTCTGTCCTCATCGTGGCCGGGGTGCTGGCGGTGTGGGCCCTGATGGCCTGGGCCATGGGGAGCACCTTCGGCGCCGCGGAAGACGTGGTCCGGGCTCTGCGCTTTAACTGGATGGAGAGCTGGACCCTGCCGGCGGCGGCCCTGGCCCTGGGGCTGTGGCTGCTCTCGGCGGTGTGGCGGCTGGGGGACTTTGCCGCCGCCCTGGTGCGCAACCGGGAGGAACTGCGGCCCCCCAGACCCTGGACCATGTGGGTGAGCGCGGTGGTGTCCGCCGTGATGGTGCTGGCCTGGGGCGTGGTGGTGCTGGGGGCGGCGGGGGACGCCCTGCTCACCGGCGAGGGCAATCCCCTGTATCTGCCCATCCTGCTGGGCGGCTGGGGGCTGTATGCCCTGTACCGCTGGCTGATCCTGGAGAGGGATGTGTTCGCCGGGGAGCGGAAGCTGAATTTGAAGGTGGGGTTGATCTGCCTGGCCCTGGCCGCCGCCCTGGCGGCGGGTATGGTCCTCACCCCGTTCGGAGAATGGTCCAGTTACGACGACCCGGAGGCGGAAGAACAGTACGCACAGCTGGAATCCGCGCCGGTGGTCCGGGCGGAGGACCTGGGGACGGCGGGGGACCGGCGGTTCTTCTGGGTGCTCCACACCGTCACCCCCATGGGAGAGCGGTGGAAGGTGGACGACTTCCTGGGGGACTCGGTGATCATGACCGGGTGCGAAACCTATCGCTGTCCCACCGTGTGGCAGGCCCGGAGCCTGGCCCGGACCAAGGCGGAGGAGTACGCCTGGTCGGCGGATCCCGGGGGGCTCCATGAGACGGCAGGGGCGGACCTGGCCCCGGTGAATCTGCCCTGGGCGGACCAGGCCTGGTACGGCCGGTGGACCGAGGGGGAGCTGTACGTGCTGGTGGTCCGGGTGGGGCGGCAGGTCACGGTTCTGTCCGCCTGGGAGCCCCTGTGGACCGACGAACATCTGGCTGCCATCCGGGCGCGGCTGGCGGACTGAACGCAGCAAGAGCATCGGAGCGGGTCCGATGCTCTTGCCGGCGCGATCTGTGCGCATGCGCTGGTAAAAAAAGGATTGCCGGGAAACGGTGTTTGTGGTACGATTATATTGAGGCGAAGACCTGTGCAGTTCTCGTGCACGCAAGGGATAATTCCAGTGCGGCCGGAGTTTTGCAGAGCGATGGGTGAGTAAAAATTGACTCCCTGTGGAGCACACCATGTTGGGACTGAATGCGGAGCATTTGAAGCGGTGTGGTACGAGGGACGATTTGATCTGTGGTTAAAAATAGGAAGGGGCGGTCAGAGTGAATAAAAAAGGAAAGGCGGCACTGCTGGCACTGTGCGCAATTGTCGTCCATATCGTTGTCTTCTTTGTGTTCTCCAGCTCCCTCCGGTACAGTGAAAAAGTGTGGGGCAGAGCGGCCGAAGGCTATGCGGTAGCCGGCCTGGGCGTGCTCATGTCCGCCATTTTGTGGATGTGGGCCTTTTATACGGCGTGTACACTTGCCAGGAACGGGAGCGCCGGCCTGGTGGGAAAACTGATTTGGCCTCAATATGGTGTCTGGATTGCTTTTGTGATGATATATAGTGTGTTAGTCTATGCGATGTGCGGCGGTGATATTGAGGGAAACGCGCCGTTGGAACAGTTGAAGCTGAACATGACCATGCTGGTTGACGGCGGCCTTTGCGTGGATCTCAGCAGACATATGGCAAAGTGATTATAGCGCGCAAAGTGAAAATTTCCCTGCCCACAGGGAGAAAAACAGAAATCTCCGCCGGCAGGCTGCCGGCGGAGATTTTTCATTACAGGTGGTTTCGGGCGGATTGAGACGGTCTCAGAGCAGCAGGTCCATCCTAGGAGGAGGGGGCAGTGTCCCGGCACGTTCGCCAGATATTCTCCGCTGTCCGGGCCAGCCGCTGCCGCAGGCTGTCCGGCGCCAGAACCTCCACCCCGGCGCCGAAGCTGAGCAGGTAGTTCTCCAGCCAGGGGCCCTGGGGAAAGACCACGTCCACCCGCAGGGAGCCGTCCGCCTCCTGGGTGATGTGGTCCCGGCTGAACTCGTCGTAGACCCGGTAGGCCAGGGCGGGGGAAAAGCGCAGGGTGGCCTCCACCCGGAACAGCGGCGGGATCTCGCCGGAGAAGTTGAGCTCCGGCGCCTCCAGCTTGCGGTGAAAGACCTCTTCCGAGACCTGAAGCTCCAGGATGCGGCTCAGGCGGAAGGTGCGGTAATCTTCCCGGGCCAGGTCAAAGGCCTGAAGATACCAGGCCTGTCCCCTGTACACCAGCCGGGCAGGGAGTACCTGACGGTTGAATATCCCGCCCTGGGAGCTGGCGTAGGCAAAGGAGACCGGATGCCGGGACAGAATGGCATCCCTGAGACGGTTGAAGATCCCGTTGTCCGGCTGCGGGCCATTTCCCCAGCGGGACAGGTTGATCCGAAGCCAGGATTCCTCCCTGCGGTGAAACAGGGCGGACAGTTTGGAGAGGGTGTGCTGCCCCTCCTGGTCCGGAAAGCTCTGCAGAACAGCCAGGAGCAGCTGCTGCTCGTCCGGGGTAAAAGCGGTGCGGTCCAGCACATAGCCGTCCATCAGCGAGACGCCGCCGCCAAAGCCCTTGGCGGTGTAAATGGGGATGCCGGCGGCGGACAGGGCGTCCACATCGCGGTAGACGGTGCGCACGGACACCTCCAGCTCCTGGGCCAGCTGGGCGGCGGTCATGCGTCCGCGCTCCAAAAGCAGGTATAGAATTTGAAACAGACGGCTGGCGGACATGGATGTACCTCCGAAGGTCGTTTGGCTCAGTATACCATATATGCCGGCCAGATGGAATGGAAAAGTGAAAAAACGCCCCGGATCCCAAAGGACCCGGGGCGAAAAATATCTGCTGCTTCAGCAATCAGGCCAGCTTGGCCTTGGCCAGCTCGGTGAGCTGAGTGAACGCGGCCTTGTCGCTGACGGCCAGCTCGGCCAGCATCTTGCGGTTGATCTCCACATTGGCCATCTTCAGACCGTGCATGAAGGTGGAGTAGTTCATGCCGTTGGTCTTGCAGGCGGCGCTGATGCGGGCGATCCACAGCTGACGGAAGTCGCGCTTCTTCAGCCGGCGGCCGGTGTAGGCGTACTGCAGGGACTTCATCACCTGCTCGTTGGCCATTTTGTAGTGCTTGCTCTTAGCGCCCCAGTAGCCCTTGGCCAGCTTGAGCACTTTATTTCTTCTCTTGCGCGTCATCATCGCGCCTTTAACTCTTGCCATTGTGTTTCAGCCTCCTGTATTGAGTAAAAGTAAACTTATTTATAGGGGATCATGCGCTTGACGGTCGCCTCGTTGGTGACGTCGGCATAGGCGCCCTTGCGGAGGCCTCTCTTCAGCTTGGTGGTCTTGCCGTGACCATTCAGCAGGTGGCGCTTGTTGGCGTGGGCGCGCTTGACACGGCCGTTCTTGGTCAGCGAAAAACGCTTCTTGGCGCCGCTGTGGGTTTTGATTTTAGGCATGGTGGTTAGCTCCTTTACAGTGTGATGGCAGTGGCGGTTGCGCCACAGAGGTTATGCTTTGGCTTTGCCGGTCTTGGCGGACAGGAAGATGCTCATGTGCCGGCCCTCCAGTTTGGGCTCCTTGTCCAGGGCGCCCTGCTCGGCGCACTGGGCGGCGAAGTCCAGCAGCAGATCCCGGCCAATCTCGGTGTGGGCCATCTCCCGGCCCCGGAAGCGGACGGTGACCTTTACCCGGTTGCCCTCGGCCAGGAATTTCTGGGCGTTGCGCAGCTTGGTGTTGAAATCGCCGATGTCGATGCCGGGGGACATGCGAATCTCTTTGATCTCCACCACGTGCTGGTTTTTCTTGGCCTCTTTCTCCCGCTTGGCCTGCTCGAACTTGAACTTGCCGTAATCCATGAGCTTACACACGGGGGGGACGGCGTTGGGGGAGATCTTCACCAGATCCAGTCCCTCTTCGTCGGCGTGACGCTGGGCCTCCGCGGCGGACATAATGCCCAGCTGGCTGCCGTCCGCTCCGATCAGGCGAACTTCCCGGTCGCGGATCTCTTCGTTGATTTGATGGGTCGCGTTAGCTATGGCAAAGCACCTCCTGAATAAAAAGAAAACGTGAGCGCGTAACGGCGCCCACGTCAACATCAAAACACGCACTGGACCCCAGCGCGGATTGTTCCATGTGAACCTCTTCGCCTTGGGCTGGAGGTGAGGACGGCGGCACCATTCCTGCTTTGTTTTGCCCATACACTATACCAGAGCGCACTGGCGTTGTCAAGTACTTTTTTCGGGATGGGTGTAGATATAAAAAGATGGCATTTTGATTGTCGCTGTGGTATACTATAGCCAGACAATCTGAGGAGGACCTGGCTATGGACAATAACACAATTGAAAAAATCGCATCCACCGCCAAGCTTGAAATCAGCCATCAGATC